>CAZLEF010000013.1:87931-104057 GCA_964558465.1 uncultured Lewinella sp.
ACCAAAAAGCGATCGATCTGAAACCCGATGACCCCGTTTATTGGAACAATATCGGTAATGCCTGGTACGGTAAAGCAGACTACGACAAAGCCATCGAATACTACCAGAAAGCAATTGACCTGAAACCCGATGACCCCGTTTATTGGAATAATACCGGCAATGCCTGGTACAATAAAGGAGAGTACGACAAAGCCATTGAATCCTACCAAAAAGCGATCGATCTGAAACCCGATGACCCCGGTTATTGGAATAATACCGGCTATGCCTGGTATCGTAAAGAAGACTACGACAAAGCCATCGAATCCTACCAGAAAGCAATTGACCTGAAACCAGATAACCCCATTTATTGGAATAATATCGGCGATGCCTGCCGGCAAAAAGGGGATTATTCAAAAGCACATTTTTACCACAATAAATCCCTGGAAATAAAACCTGATTATTACAGGGCTCTTGGAAGTATTGCTCAGACGAGTCTCAAAGAAGGGAATTTGCTGTTGGCAGAAGAATGCGCTAAAAGAGAAGTTGAAAAGACTGAACTTAAAAACCGCTCATATCCGTTATTAAGACTCACAACTGTCCTGCTTGCCCAGGGTGATCAGGAAAAAGCATTTAAAAAATTAAAAGAAGCGGTGTTGTGCAGTCCAAATAAAAGTGAATTTTTCAAAAATGCAGCGGATTATTGGGAGTATCTGGAATCCTATGCAATTACCAAACCTGAATTTCTATCGTTTTTGGAAAAAGTAAGGATGAGTGGAGAAGAAAATAATGAACGGAATAAAGGGTAGGGGCAATTCTAAACATTTTCCATTTCACGCAAAAACGCCTCCTTATACGTCCGCCCCACCGGGATCTCCACCCCGCCCAATTCCACATTTTGGGCCGACCAGGCCGTGATCTTGTTCCGCCCCACAATAAAGGATTTGTGCACCCGGATGAACCGGTCGGCGGGTAATTCCTCAAAAAAATTACCGATGGAGGTTTTGGTCATAATCTTCTGGCCGGCCGATACGATCCGGACGTAATCCTTTATGCCTTCGATATACAGAATGTCGTCGAGTTGGATTTTCAGGGTCTTCCGGTCTGCTTTGACCATGATAAAAACCGGCGGTTCGGCCGAGGCGCCTACCTGGGCATCTGCCTGAAGCCCCAGAAATTTATCGATGGCTTTCACAAATCTTTTGAAGGGGATGGGTTTGACGAGGTAATCGAGCACATCCAGGTCGAAACCCTCCACAGCGTATTCCCGGTAGGCGGTGGTGATGATGACCTCCGGCTTGTGTTGCATAGATTCGATCAGTTCCAGTCCGGTGATTTCCGGCATTTGGATGTCCAGAAAAAGCAGGTCGGGCTGCAGGGCCCGGATCTGGGAAAGGGCCTCCACCGCATCGGTGGTTTTCCCGCAGACTTCAAACCGGGCAAATTTCCCCAGGTGCTGTTCGATGACATTGAGCGCCAGCGGCTCGTCGTCGACGATATAACATTTATATTTTTTCATCCCTGAATCGGATTTCCAGGTTGACCTGATAGGTTTCCGGTTCGTCCCGGATGTTCAGCCGGTGGCTGCCCGGATAAAGCAGTTCCAGCCGCTGCCGGATATTCTGCAATCCGACGCCGCCGGAAACCGTGGCATGGCCGCGGCCTTTCTTTTTGCTGTTGGCGATCTGAAAAATGAGTTTTTGGTCGTCTGCCTGGAGGCTGATGTTCACCCTGAACAGGCCGTCCTTTCCGGGGCCGCCGTGTTTGAAACAGTTTTCGGCAAACGGCAACAAGATCAGCGGCGCTACCTGGACGGCGTCGTTTTTCAGGACGATTTCCTGGTCGATCTTCAGTTTTTCTCCGTATCGCAATTGCTCCAGACCGGTATAATTCTCCAATAATTCCACCTCCCTGGCAAGCGGTACTTTTTCCATCCCGGCCCGGTACACCAGGTAATCCAGGAGTTCGGTCAGCTTGAGGATGCTGTCGGCCGTCAGGTCGGATTTTACCAGCGCCAGGCTGTAGATATTGTTGAGCGAATTGAATAAAAAATGAGGGTGCAACTGGCCTTTCAGCAATTTGATCTCGGCCTCGGCCTTCGCTTTGACCAACCGTTCGTTGAGCTGTTGTTTCTGCCGGTAATCGCCGATGATGTAAATGCAGACCGCCAGCGCAATGATGGAATAATCCCGGATGATGTTTTTCAGGGCTTTGGACGGCGGCATTTGATAATGCTCGTTGAATGTGAGATAGTTCACCAGCTCCATCCATTCGATCCGGGCAAAAAACACAAAAATCGCCGCGACCAGCACCCAAAACAAAAATGCCGCCCACCGGTTCGCCTTCAGGTACCTGGGTACTGCAAACATCGCGATGAAGTAGGTGGGCAGGATCAGGACCGGCAGGGACAAAAAGGTAGACCAGAAAAACTGCCCGTTTTTAGCCAGTTGCAAATGCATCATATTGGCAAAATACTCCGAGGCTACATACAGGAACCAGAAAAGGATATGTACGGCCAGTACCTGCATGTTGACCCCCGTCCGGATCGCTTGGGTTTGATGTATCGTCATTTCCATGCCTGAAAGAAACATCGGTTTTTTAGTTCATGCAGCATTTGTATATCAACGGTTGTTTCCGGTAGCGCAACAACCGGTTTGGGGGTATTTCGAATCAACTACTTGCCGTTATTGGGTTGAAATCTAAACGGCAATGCGCCTTGGCGTGGCCCGCAGGCGAATCGGATAATCGAAACATTCGAACCAATCGTTAATCGATCAATATTCCTCAAATTCCCTCAAACCCTGCTCTTCATCCCCTGCATCATGTATTAGATCTACTTCAGCAAACTGGCCTTCAAAATAGGCATAAGTTTGCAGAAATTCTTGTTCACCAAAAAAAGAATGATTATGAAAAACACAATCCAGCAAGTGTTGCTTTCCGCGGCGGTAATTTTGATAACCTGCTCCTTTACCGGCAGTCCGGTAGCCGAACCAGCGCCTTTTGGCGGAGCTTATGTCGTTTTTGCCGGCAAATACGGCGGCGAGATCACCCAAAAAGAATTGGCGGGGCAGCGGGAATTGGGCGTAGACGGCTGCGCACGGGGCTCCCGGATCTTTCAGTTTACGCTGTCGGTCACTAAAAAGGGAAATACCGCTGTATTTACGAGCAAATCCAACCAGTTGACTGCCGAAATGGTGAATTCACTGAAAAGCTTGGCCCCCGGCGATGAGTTTGAATTCAGCAAAATGAAGGCGTATCTGCCGAATGGCAAAGACATTACCGATGTGCATGGGCGGAAATTTGTGGTGAAGTCCGGTTCGACAGTCTGACCACCGACCACTGACCACTTTGAATGGTTACAAAACCGGGTATTTAAACTTCGACTGTAAAACCACCCGCTGCCCGGTATCACCCGACTGCCTGGCCGCCTCTATAATTTCCAGCACGTGGAGGGCATGTTCCGCAGCGATCAGCGGTTCTTTGCCCTCCACCAGGCTTTCTGCGATCACCGATGCGCCCTGCTCCCACACATAGCTGCCGGTATCGGTGGCGAATCGTTCGCCGTCCGGGTCGTCCCACGACCAGGCGAGGTCCACGCCAAAAGGCGCCCAGTCGTATCCGACGAGGCTCATATTGCCGCCCGAACCCCAAATGATGATCGTTGGCCTTTCCTGCCCTTTTCCTTCGTGACCAAACGGGTCGAAATAATTAAAGCCGCATTGCACGTGGGAGATCACCCCGGCGCCGTGATCCATCAGCACCATCGCGTTGTCTTCGGCTTCCACCCGGATCGTTCCTTTGTTGTCAACGGTCCGTTCGGGCGTGACGATGCTGGTCATGGCCATGACGGATTTGGCAGGGCCCAGCAGGCCGGTCAGGGTGGCGAGGTTGTAGACGCCCAGATCGGGCAAACTTCCCCCTCCTTTTTCATAAAAAAATGCCGACCAACCCGGACCGGTATGGCCGTAGTGGGCGTGTGCGGCGGCCAGTTTGCCGAGTTTGCCCTCGTTGATCGCCCGGGCCATGAAGGCAAATTGCGGACTGTTCACCACCGCAGGCGCCCCCCAGATGCGCAACCCTTTTTCGATGGCCAGGTCGAGCAAGGCCCGGCCTTCGGCATACGTATTGGCCATCGGTTTTTCGCTCCAAACGTTTCGGCCCGCCAGCAACGCCAGCCGGTTGAGCCGGCCGTGTTCCTGCATATCGGTCAGGTTGACCAGCAGGTCGAACGGCGCGCCGGCCAGCATCTGGTCGATATGCGGATAGTGGTTTGGAATCTTATATTTTTTGGCCTGGTTGAGCGCCCTTTCGGGAATAATATCGCAGGTACTGACCAATTCAACATACGGAGAAGCCGACAAATGCGGCAGATACATGTTGGAAACGCTCCCGCAGCCGATCAGGCCGATGCGGATCTTGCGGTTGGGAAGGTACAACCCCGTAGCTTTGCCGATCACGGGGGAGAGGATGGAGGCAGCGCCGAGAACGCCGATGGTTTTTAAAAAACGTTTCCTGGTGAGTTTTTTATCGTTGCTCATATTTTTTATTTTGAGCTTGTTAAAATCGTTCAACGCAAAACAAATCTAATAAAATTCCGGGTGTTTTACCTATGGTAACATCTGCAACGATCTTTCCCGTAGCCGGTCCCAAACTCAACCCCATCATCGCATGCCCCGTCGCCACGATCAGGTTATCATACTTCCCGGACCGGCCCAGATAAGGCAATCCATCCGGCGAACAGGGCCGGAAACCGTGCCAGACATTTTTCAGATCGGCATCCTCCGTCCGGATATCCGGATAATAAGCGGGTATGGATTCGGCAATGGCCTGGAAACGCGGCCGGCTGACTTTGTTGGAAAGCCGGCTGATCTCCAGCGTGCCGCCCACCCGCAGGTCCTGCCCCATGGGCGTAACCGCCACCCGGGCTTCTGTCAGAATGGTGGGAATTGCCGGCCTTTCGCTCAGCCCCGGCAGGGTGACGGAATACCCCTTACCGTCCTGCAACAGGCAGTTGATACCAATATCCCTCAGCAATTGTCCCGACCAAACGCCGGCGGCCACCACCACCTGTTCACAAGGGATGCGCTCACCGGCCAGGGTATGGATGGCCGTTATTTTTCCGCCGGACGTTTCCAACCCTTTTACCGCGGTATTGCAATGAAAGACGACTCCCGCGTCCCGCAGCCAGGCCTCCAGTTGATTCATTAATAAATTGGGGTACAGGTGGGCGTCGCCTGGATAAAAAACGCCGCCCAGCACATCGGTTTTTGTCCCGGTTTCTACTTTTGTTACGCCTGCTTTGTCCAAAATACGGGCTTCAATGCCCAGGTGGTGGGCAATTTCCGCCGTTTCGGCTTCCTCCCGGCCCACTTTTTCAGTTTTATACAACATCAGCAGCCCTTTCTCTTCAAAGGCGAATTCAAAACCGGGAGTAGCCGCCATTTCTTTGTACAAAGCCTTGCTCAACTGGTGGTAATCCCGCAAAACGGGCATCGCACGGTCCACCTTTTCCTGGCTGCATGCCCGGTAAAACTGCCACAACCACGAGGCCAGTTCCAGACTCGCCACCGGCTTGATATAAAACGGACTCCTGGATTTGAACATCCAGCGGATCCCTTTGGCAATAACCCCCGGCGCCGCCAGAGGGATAAAATGACTGGGCACGATCATGCCGGCATTACCGTCTGAAGCGCTGCCGGCGCGCACCTGATCGATGATCTCCACTTCATACCCTTCCTTCCGCAAATAGTAAGCGGAACACAGGCCGATGATTCCGCCGCCGATAATATGTATTTTCATGGAAATGCAAAATGTAAAAGAAAAAATGCAAAATTTAAAAGTAAAGACGTCCTGATAAATTCAAATTACCTGGAAACCAAAAGCATAGGGGTCGTCCTCATCATCGATGATGATCTGGTTGTATCCGGTTATTCGGGCCCAACCTTCGATGCCGGGGATAATGGCAGGGTAGGGGCCGCAGGTGGTTTCCGATTCCACCGTGCCCCGGAACTGGCTGCCGATGATGCTTTCGTGCACAAAGGTATCGCCAGGTTTCAGTTTCCCTTTGGCCGCCCATTGCGCCATGCGGGCCGAGGTGCCGGTGCCGCAGGGGCTCCGGTCGATGGCTTTGTCGCCGTAAAAAACCGCATTCCGGGCGTCGGCTTCCGGGCTGAGGGTGTCGCCGGTCCAAAGCATATGACTCAACCCCCGGATCCTGGGGTCGAGTGGGTGATTGAATGTATATTTTTCATTCAAACGCCGGCGAACCACCGGGCTCCAGGAAATCAACTGGCCGGCAGAGAAAGCCTGCAACCCCGGGAAATTCTCCTGCGGATCCACGATGGCGTAAAAATTGCCGCCGTAGGCTACATCCACTTTGATGGCGCCCAGGTCGGGGCATTCCACTTCCAGGTTTTCCAGGTATAAAAAGGAGGGGACGTTGATCAGTTTGACCGACCTGATTTTTTTGCCTTCCTGTTTATACGTGACCAATACCAGACCTGCGGGGGTTTCCAGGCGAAGTTGTCCAGGCGTTTTTGGAATGACCAGGCCTTCTTCCAGGGCGATGGTCACCGTACCGATCGTGCCGTGGCCGCACATTGGGAGGCAACCGCTGGTTTCGATAAAAAGCACGCCGACGTCATTCGCCGGATCAACCGGCGGGTAGAGAATGCTACCCGACATCATATCGTGGCCACGGGGTTCGAACATAAGGCCTTTCCGGATCCAGTCGTAGTGATCCAGGAAATAAAGCCTGCGTTCCCCCATGTTCTTGCCTTCGAGATGCGGGCCGCCGCCCGCTACCAGCCGGACCGGGTTGCCGCAAGTATGGGCGTCGACACAAAAAAAAGTCTTTCTCAATTCCCGCTGTTTTGGGTGAATACTCCGTTTACCGTCCGCCAGATGCCCAGTGGATTTTCCTTTTTCAAGGCGGCAGGCAGCAACATATCGGGGCAATCCTGATAGGCTACCGGCCGGACAAACCGGCGAATGGCCGTTGTGCCCACTGAAGTGAAACGGCTGTCGGTAGCGGCAGGGTAGGGGCCTCCGTGTTGCATGGCCGGGCAGACTTCCACACCGGTCGGCATGCCGTTGAAGATCAGGCGGCCGACCTTGCTTTGCAACAGGCCGATCAGGTCGGTATAAGCGGTTAACTCCGGTGTTTCGCCCCAGACAGACGCTGTTAACTGGCCCTTCAAAGCTGACACTGCGGTTAAGAGTTCCTCCCGGTTTTTACAGCGCACAACCAGGGTAAACGGACCAAAAATTTCTTCGTGCAAATGGGGGTTGCCGGTAAAGGCGGCCCCGGACACGGAGGCAAATGCCTGCCGGGCTTGCAACTGATGGGGATCGGTTTCTCCCGGCCATTCAAATTCTTTGCCAACCCCGGCCGCTTCGAGCAGGCCGCTTTTTTTATGTTCAAAACTGCGGTGGATGCCTTCGTTCAGCATAGTGCCGGGCGATATTTCGGAAAAGGCCGTTTTCAAACCGGCAAAAAAGGACTCCACCGCCTCGTTTTCTTCCACAAAAACCAGCCCGGGATTGGTACAAAACTGGCCAACCCCCAGGTTGACGGACCCGGCGAGTTGACGGGCTATAAAATCACTTTTTTGCGTAAGATATTGGGGTAATATAATCACAGGGTTTACACTTCCCATTTCTGCAAAAACGGGGATGGGTTCTTCACGCCGGTTGGCGAGGTCAAAAAGCGCCTTGCCGCCGCGGAAAGAACCGGTAAAAGCCACTGCTTTGGTCAACGGGTGTTGTACCAGCAATTGACCGGTTTTAAACCCGTCTCCGTTCAGGGAGGAGAACACGCCGTCGGGCATGTTACACCGTTCGGCGGCTTTGCGAACGGCTTCAGCGACCATCACATTTGCGCCAAGGTGGCTTTCGTGCGCTTTTACCACCACCGGGCAGCCGGCAGCCAGAGCAGATGCCGTATCGCCGCCGGCAGTGGAAAAAGCCAGCGGAAAATTGCTGGCGGTAAACACGATAACGGGTCCGATTGCCGTCAGCATACGCCGGATATCCGGTTTGGGCGCCGGCTGCCGGTCGGGCTGGGCGGTGTCGATGATGGCTTCTACCCAGGATCCTTCCTCGAGCAGTTGGGCAAAAAGGCGGAGCTGGCCGCAGGTCCGGCCGCGTTCGCCGGTTACCCGGGCCTGTGGCAGGCCGCTTTCCTGCATGACCCGATTGATGAGTTCTTCACCCAAGGCTTCAATTTCTTCGGCGATTGCCCGGAGGAAAACCGCTTTTTCCTGCCCGCTGGTGTGCCGGTATTCCATCCAGGCCTGCAGGGCTTTGGACATGGCCCGTTCAACTTCCGAATCCGTTGCAGCATGGAATTCACCTTCAAGTGCAGTCAACCCCTTTGGATTAAAAGCTTTCAATATCTGGTCGCCTTCCGAAGACCATTCGTAACCGATCAGATTTTTTCCGAGTTGAAGCATTTTTTTTGTTTTACAATTTCAGATAATCGGGCAAAACCGGTCTTGCGGCAAGGCCTTTTTTCAAAATATTCAGTACCCGCTCCCGGCCGGGGCCGGCCAATGGCATCCGGGGCGGCCGCACCGTTTCGGTTCCCAGGCCGGTCATGACTTCGGCGAGTTTGATGTTCTGCACCAGTTGCGGACTGAGATCCAGTTCGAGGATCGGCATAAACCATCGGTAGATTTCGGCGGCTTCCGCGATCCGCCCGGCTTTGGTCAGCCGGTAAATAGCCACTGTTTCGCGGGGGAATGCACAAACCAGCCCCGCTACCCAGCCGTGGGCGCCCATCACCAGTTCTTCCATAGCGAGGGTATCTACGCCACAAAGAATTTTTAACCGGTCGCCAAACCGGGAAATGATCCTGGAGACGTTGGACACATCGCGGGTGCTTTCTTTGACAGCCTGGATATTGTCTTGTTTGAGGAGCGTTTCAAACATGTCCAGGGTCACTTCGATTTTATAGTCCACCGGGTTGTTGTAAATGAGGATGGGCAGATCGGTATTCCGGGCAATATCCAGAAAAAAGTTCACCACTTCTTCATCGGTGGCCTTGTACTGCATAGGCGGCAAGGCCATCAGTCCCTGGGCGCCATGGGCCTGCGCGTCTTGCGCTACCTTGACGGCGGCAGCGGTGGAACGTTCGGCAATATTGACCAAAACGGGGATCTTGCCCCCGGCAGTTGCAAGGGAGGCCTTTAACAATTCCATCTTTTCCTCATGCAGCAAGGTGCTGGCTTCGCCAAGCGACCCTCCAATGATGACGCCGTCAATACCGGCATCGATCTGGGCTGCCAGGTTTTTTTGAAAGGCAGGAAGGTCCAGTTGAAGATTTTCAGCGAATTTGGTTGTTAATGCGGGAAATACCCCTTTCCATTGGATCATAGCAGTGTGGTTGTGCGGATTGGAAAATTTTTTGCGAATATAGGGATTGTTGAAAAGTTATATCATAATTTTGCACCGCTTAAAAAAATGCCAGAGAACCAAAAAAGTAAGTTATGGGCCGCGCATTTGAATACAGGAAAGATCGCAAAATGAAACGCTGGGCCGGTATGGCCAAGGCTTTTACGCGGATTGGCCGTGAAATTGCCATCGCCGTCAAAGAGGGAGGGCCTGACGCCAATTACAATGCCCGCCTTCGCATGGCGATCCAGAATGCCAAATCGGCCAATATGCCCAAGGCCAATGTGGAAAGCGCGATCAAAAAAGCGACCTCCAAGGATGCCGAATCCTACGACGAAGTCGTATACGAGGGCTACGCGCCGCATGGCGTTGCCTTGGTAGTCGAAACCGCTACCGACAATACCAACCGTACCGTGGCTAATATCCGGCATATCTTTTCCAAATATGGCGGGTCGCTGGGCACCTCAGGATCGGTTGCTTATATGTTCGACCGCAAAGGGGTTTTTAAAATCAGCGCTGAAGGTGTCGATCTCGAAGAATTGGAACTGGAATTGATCGATCACGGACTGGAGGAACTCAAGAAAGAGGATGACGCCCTGATGCTTTACTCTACCTTCGAGGGTTTCGGCCGCCTCCAAAAGGCCCTTGAAGAGCGGAATATTGAAGTGGAAAACGCAGAATTGATCCGCATTCCGGGTCATACCAAAACGCTTACAGATGATCAGGTGGACGATGTCATCAAGCTCATTGAGAAAATGGAGGAAGACGAGGACGTGGTGAATGTCTTTCACAATATGGATATGAGCGAATAAGTGTTTTATTGTTTCACGGCTCCATTGTTAAACCCAAAGCTATGAAGCACTGAAACCATATAACCCTTCCTACTCCAACTCCCGCCTCAACGCCTGAACTTTCTGCAAGAGCCAGTTCTTATTAAAAACGGAAGGCGCAGCGTCGATTTCCCGTGTCAGGCGATCCAGATCCTGTTTAATTTTTTTAAGCGAAGTAAATCCGAATACAGCCCGCAATAGCGTCATTTTGCGGGTAAACCTGAACAGATGATCGTATCCGTTCCGCCTGGAATCTGCCAGCAATTGGTGGCGCTGCAGGAATTGCCGGAACGAATCGACCAGGGAAAACAATGCTTCATCCTCTTCCAGTTCATAATACGTCCGCAACAACAAGGCTTTTGCGCCCAGGCTGTAACGGATATCGCTGTAAGTCACCTGGGTCAGCAATTCCAAAACCTTATCATACTGCTCGCAAGCATGAAAATAGGCGGCCAGATTGAACCGGTAGGCGTTGTCTGCCAGTTCCGGGCGGAGTTTTTCCTTTTGCTGCTCCAGAAAGTGTTTGGTCCAATCGAGTTTACCCAAACGGATGGCCGTGGTGGTGATGTTTTTATAATGCCATTCGGGCAAATAGCCGCTTTCCAATAACAAGTCCTGCTCCAACTGGACCTGATACAATTGGAACAGCTCTTCCAGAAATATGTCTTCATTTCGATTGATCTCCCGGATGCAGTAATTCTGGAAATAATTGTAAATCGCCGCCAGTTCCGGCCCCGGCAATAACGGTTTTGCAGCCAGCAGGGTCGCCCTGGCCTCATGGTAATACCGGTGTTCGGTCTCTGAGAACATCCGGTAAAGCTGATAATACAACAGGATTGCCGGTATTTTGGCGTAGTTTTCCAGGTTTTCCTGCACCTCCCTCAGGACGTATTCCAGCAACCGGCTGGAATAGTCAAATTGCCGGAGGTTTCGCCGGATCTGCATTTCCACGGCGTCTTTCAGTTTTTCCGACAGGTAATAAATATCCAGGCATCTTTGTTTTTGCTCCAGGCTACCCAGCCGTTCTTCCTTTTTTGCATGGGTGAAAAAATGGTCTGCTTCGGCAGCGATCAGGTGCATGTCCTGGAAATGGCGGCCGTCGCGCCAGGGGCTTCGGCTGAGGTCCTGTTCCGTTTTGGCCAGTAAATTTTCATAAAGATCAAATTGTTTCCGGGTGCACCATTCGCCGAGCAGCATAAATTGCCGGGACAGGGTCTCCTTTTTACAGGCTTCCTGGATCAGGAAATTTTCCACCAGTTTCTGGGTGTACGAAAAAACGACCGCCAGCCTGGAATGGTCCGGCGCCTGCCCCGGGAAAACAGCCGGAAAGATGGTTTTCCGCCCACAGGTCTCTTCTGAAAAACGGGGGTAGGTCTTTTCAAGGTACCCGACCAGGCGCTGAACCTCCTCATGTTTGTTGAGATAGGGCGAAAAAGCAAATTCCCTGAATCGGGTCATTTCTTTTTTATCAAACCCGGATACCACTTTGATCAGTTTATGAGTGAACATAAAATTTCCAAATCAAATTTTTTTTAAAACATTGATTGTTAGTTTTTTAAAATAAAAATATGTCATAAAATTAAATAAAATTTCCAAAAAACATCGGAATAAGTTTTTCTTTCGCTCAAAAGGTATCCTGATTTTTGTAACGTGAAATTCGATTCCATGACCAGCCAATACCTAATGATTATGCGCAAATTGTCCTTGATCGCCCTGATTCAGGTTCTGTTCATTGTTTTGCTTGCCGGCCAGAATGCGTGTCAAATTTCCAACCTGACGGCTGAAGTGGTCAATTGCCACCCGGTTCAAAACAATACCTGGGTGCAGTTCAACCTGGTCGTGGACCTGGATATTGCCAATTCCACCAGCTCCGGATTTGATGTATCTGTCAACGGGGTTCCCAAAGGGTTCTTTCAAACGGCGCCTTTTACACTCCAAAACCTGGCCTTCCCGGTCAATACCGAGTCGATCCACCTCCTGGTTTGCGCCAACGACCAACCGGACTGCTGCGAGGACATCAATGTGCCGCTAACTCCCTGCTTCAATACGGGTGAATGCCAGGTAAGTGAATTGACAACTCAGATCATCGGCTGCCAGGTGACCGACAATCAATCCTATATCTACAGGGTATTGGTGGATTACGAAATAGTCAACCCGGCCGGACAGGGCGCCGACGTTTATGTCAATGGGGAGTTTTACGGTTTTTTCACCCAGTCTCCTCCCTTTGTTCTGCAGGAAGTCCATATTGCGCCCAACGCCAATGATTTTGACGTAACCGTCTGCGCCAATGACGCTCCCAACTGTTGCCAGACGGTCAACCTGACCAATCCGGGATGCGGCAATGATTGTCTGCTTGAAGACGTCGAGGTATTGAACGTTCAATGCAGTGCAGCGGGCTTTTACAACGCGACCGTCGTGTTGGCCGGCAACAACCTCGGTCCCACTGTCACCATCACCAACAGCGAGGGCCATGTCAACACCCGCAATTCCGGCGGCATCATGCACCTGGAGTTCCCGGTTCCGGAAAACCCGGTGGAGACCTGGACGATTTGCTCAACCGCTCACCCGGATTGTTGTCTTAGCTTTACCTATGAACTGCCTTGTGACCCGGAACCGGTCTGTGAGATCGGTCCGCTGAATATCCAGACCACCCCTTGTAATGACGACGGCCAGTTCTTCTTTATTCTCAATTTCGAGCACAACACCCCGAGCGAGACCTTTGAATTGTTTGTCAATAACGACCTGTACGAGGTTTATTCCTACGCGCAGCTTCCCATTGAGGTCGGGCCGTTTTCCGGCATCAACAACGCAGGTTGGTTGATTAAAGTTGTGGACGCCTCGCATGATTGCAACCGCGGAATTCAATTGCCCTCAGGCGGCTGCCCGGGCGACTGTGAGGTTTTTGACCTGGAAGCCGAAATCCAAACCTGCGCATCGATCGATGATCTGAACCGCTACAATATCCGGGTCGATTTTGGAACCGAAAACCAGACGAGCGAAGGGGTGGATGTGTTTATCAATAATGATTTTTTTGCCTATGTCGCCCAACAACCGCCGTTTGTGCTCGAAAATGTCGAAGTTTTGGCTTCCCTGGACCAGATCAAGATCCGTATTTGCGCCAACGACCAACCGGATTGCTGCCAGCAGATCAGCATCCCCAACCAATGCCAGGAAGCCGAATGCGGTTTTCTCGACCTGACAGCCGGAGTGCAACCCTGCATCGACGGCCGGTTCAAAGTGGATATCGCCTTCCACAACCCTAACCCAGGTCCCTTAGGGTATTATATTTTTGCCGACGGGCAAATCTCAGGACCATACGAATACAGCAATGCTCCTCATGTTACGCTGGGGCCATTCGAAGGCGACGGAACCACCGTTTACGATTTTCTTCTTTTAGACATCGCAAGTCCCTCCTGTTTTGGATATGTTGAAGTCGGCCCGGTGGATTGCAGCGGCGATTGTCAAATGTCCGGTCTGGTAGCTGAGGTCCGGGATTGTGAAAACGATCAGTTTTTTGTGGACCTCAGCTTTGTTTACAACAATGTGGGCGGGGAAGGATTCCAGGTCCGGGGTAACGGCCAGCTTTACGGCAATTTTGAATACGGAGACCAGCATATCACCCTGGGGCCCTTGCCGGCGAACGGCACAACGCCTTATGAATTTGTGATCATCGACAATGAAAACCCGGATTGCCGCACGGATGTTAACCTCGGACCGGTGAGTTGCGATACGTGCAGCATCGCCAACCTGGATTTTACGATCCACTGCAACCCCAATCAACCTTTATTTGCCATCGTGGGCCTTGATTTTGAAGTAACCCACCCGGAAAGCGATTATTTCCGCCTGTTCATCGGGAATGTCCAGATCGGGGAGTTTGCTTACGGAGCATTGCCACTGACCATCGATGGCCTCCATTTGCTGCAAATTCCCGGGGAAGAACTGACGGTGGTGGATCTGCACAATGAAAACTGCAGGCTTACCGTGCCGTTGGAAGTACCATGCTGCAAGTTGTACGATATGGTGGTGGAGGCTTACGATTGTGAACCGGACGGAACCTTTCTCGTCGACCTGAACGTTCAGGTGATTAACGGTTCCGATTCGCTGATCCTGGCGTACGGCCCCGCCGGCGGGACCCAGATGAGCCAGATCTTTGCTTACGATGACCTCTATCTGACGCTTGGCCCCCTGGCCGGAGATCCCAACACGGCCTGGGAATTTAAAGTAACCGATCAAAGTTTGTTCTGCCAGACGGGTAAGACCCTGGAACCGGTTTATTGCCCCAATGAAAATTGTATTGAGTGGCAGGATGCCGAACCCGGTTTATACGGCCCGGTAACCGGGTTTGACGATGGCGACGAAATCGCGGAAGAAGACGGAGTAGGACTTGTTTTTGTCAATGAAGCCGGCGACAACTGCAATTGTTACGCAGTTATCCTCGAAGAAACTCCCTTCCCGGAGTTTACCGCATCCATCGGCCAGGTGGCAGGCGTCTTTAACGCGGGGTTGGGATTCCAGCTTGGCGGCCTGCCGCAACCCGCTGCGGCGATCAGCGCGGATTATTTTTTCAACGGCACGGAAATCAGCATTTCCATCAATGGACAACCCGCCGTAACGGCCAACCATCCGGTGAATCTCCCAACCGACCTGGGGCAGGGGATTTCCCTTGAGGTGATACCCGCTTCTAATGACGAAAGAGTAGGTTCACTCGTCGTCACCGGGATAACGGAAGCGCTGGTGATCTCCGTTTCCGGAACCCTGTTACTGGATAATATCTGCATCACGCAGGACGACGACAATGTCTGGCCAGGCGACGGCAATTCGGATAACCTGGCCAATCATATTGACCTGCTCAACGTGGGCATCGCTTTCGGCGCCGAAGGCCCTGAACGACCGGAATCCGGCTTCCAGTGGGCTGCTTATCAGGCCGGTAACTGGAGCTTGTCCTTCGCCGACGGCCTGAATTACAAACACGCCGATTGTAACGGAGACGGGGTGGTCGATGAAGCCGATCGCGACATTATTGGACTAAATTACGGGCTTACCCACGGACCTGTCAACCCGCCTGAAGCGCTGCCGCATACCGAGATCGACCCGGAAATATCGGTGGATCTATCCTCGGTCACCAACCTGGGCCCGGGGTCCGGTTTCCAGATTCCCATTATTTTTGGCACAGCCGCCCATCCTGCTGAAGATGTTTACGGCATTGCTTTTACGGTTCAGGTCGATCCCAATGTCATCGACCCCGACAATTTGGCGGTCGTTTACCCCACCAGTTGGTTTGGAGAACCGGGCGTCAACCTGATCACCCTCGACCGGACTTTTGCCGGTGAAGGCCAGATCCAGATCGCCATCAGCCGGACGGACCACAACAACGTCTCCGGCTACGGAACGGTTGCTTACCTCATTGGGGTGATCGACGACATCGCCGGCATACACGGCACTCAGATGGAGATCAATCATCCGGTAGCCATCGACGACCAGGAGGTCAGGATCCCCGTCCAGCCGCAATCACAATTCCTTAAACTGACGTCTCAAACCGAACCGCCTGCTTTGCTGGACCTCAAGCGTAATCTCCGCCTCGTGCCCAACCCAACCGATGGAAACCTGCGGGTGAGCAATCCCTACGGGTTGATCCCGGATGAGATCACCGTGCTGGACGCCGCCGGCAGAGCGACAGGGCTCCACTACCGAAACACGGATCAATTGTCGATCGAAAGCCTTCCGGCCGGGTTGTACAACCTGCGCATCCGGATTGCAGGGTACCTGGTGAACGAACAGGTGGTGAAGGTGGAGTAATTATATCCGGCAGCCTAAAGTGGGTTTTCATCTGCGGGTTTTACGGATTCAACGGATCGGAATCCGAAACACCCGCGGCTTGAATTGATCTATAGTGAATCAGATTATAGGTCAATTCCTTCAATTGCCTT
>CAZLEF010000014.1:0-103261 GCA_964558465.1 uncultured Lewinella sp.
TCGAACCAATCGAACCAATCGAACCAATCGAACCAATCGAACCAATCCAATCAATTATTCCAAGGTTTTAAACGAAAAGTTCATCCGGTTGTTTTCAAAAAAAATCCATTAAAATGAGCGTTATTCACCCCGCATCCTACCAATTCCTGAAAGATCTCAGCGCCAACAACACCCGCGAGTGGTTTCAGGCCAACAAAGCCGCCTATGAAGCTGCTTACGAAAATTTCAATCATTTTGTGAAAGCAGTTGAAACGGAGTTGGGCAAATCCGACCATCTGGAGGGCAGCAAAACCTTCCGGATCTACCGGGATGTTCGGTTTTCCAAGGATAAATCGCCGTACAAGAACCATTTTGGCGCCGGGTTCAAACGGGGCGCCAGGATGCTGCGGGGCGGATATTACCTGCACCTCCAACCAGGTGAATCCTTTGCAGGCGGCGGATTTTGGGAGCCTGAGCCCGATGACCTGAAAAGGATCCGCGACGAATTTGCTTTTGACATCCAGCCGATCCGGCAGATCGAATCCGACCCGGTGTTCAAAAAATATTTCGGCGGCATCCAGGGAGAGGGGTTAAAAACGGCCCCCAAAGGCTATGATAAAAACCTGCCGGGCATCGATCTGATCCGGAAAAAACAGTTCATTGTTATGCGCCCATTTACCGACCAGGAGGTTACCCAACCCACGTTTTTGCAGGAAGTGGTCAAAACGTTCATGGCCATGCGGCCGTATTTCGATTACATGAGCGTGGTACTGACGACGGATTCCAACGGCGAATCGATCCTCGGATAATGCATCCGGGTCATATCCAATGCAAAAAAATGGCTGTTTTTCAACAATTTACGTTCTTTTAAAAAGATTTTTTTTCAAAAACCCCTTGTTTTCTGGAAGAGAGGTTTTACCTTTGCGCACTCAATTTGAGAAAGGATAATTTTCATCACATAAAAACTCAAAAACGTGAATACGCTGAGTTACAAAACAGCATCTGCGAAGAAAGAGACTGTGGAGCGTAAATGGTACGTGATTGACGCAGAAGGAGAGGTTGTCGGACGTCTTTGTTCGCGGATCGCTCACGTGCTTCGCGGCAAACATAAGCCTTCCTTCACACCGCATGTAGATACGGGGGATTATGTCATCGTGATCAACGCTGACAAGGTCCGTTTCACCGGCGCCAAATGGGATCAGAAAGAATACCTGACCTATTCCGGTTACCCGGGCGGACAGAAATCGGTCATCGCCAAAGAGTTGCAGGCAAAAAAACACTTCGCCGTTCTTGAAATCGGCGTAAGGGGCATGCTGCCGAAAACGAAACTTGGACGCGCCATGATCAAGAAGCTCTTCGTTTATGAAGGGCAGGATCACCCGCACAAGGCGCAGAAACCCGAACCCTTCAATTTTTAACGATTAAATGAGTGCCCAGAGTATGGAAATGATCAATGCCATTGGCAGAAGAAAAGCAGCGGTTGCGCGTATTTACCTCACTAAAGGAGCAGGTAACATCCGGATCAACGGCCGGGATTATAAAGAGTATTTCCCTCAATTGCATATTCAGAACAAGATTTCCGCGCCATTCGAAGAGGTTCAGGTCGAAAATATATACGACCTCAACGTGATTGTCAACGGCGGCGGTTACAAAGGCCAGGCTGAAGCGATCCGGATGGCCATATCCCGTGCGTTGGTTAAGTTGAACGAAGACTTCCGCAAACCGCTGAAGGTTCAGAAGTTCCTTACCCGCGATGCCCGGGAGGTCGAACGCAAAAAATACGGCAAACCCAAAGCGCGCAAGAGCTTCCAGTTCAGCAAGCGTTAATTTGCCCGGATCAACCGTTTGTTTCAGTTTTTCCAAAGCTTTTTACAATTTACAAAAATGGATAAACCTACCTATAAAGACCTGCTGGATGCCGGCGTTCACTTTGGCCACCTCAAGAAAAAGTGGAACCCCAAAATGGCGCCCTACATCTTCATGGAGCGGAAAGGCATTCACATCATCGACCTTAACCGCACCCTGGAATGCCTCGAACGCGCTGCCAACGCCATGCGCCAGATGGCCAAATCCGGTAAAAAAATCATGTTCGTCGCGACCAAAAAACAGGCCCGCGAGATCGTGGCCAACGCTGCCCGCAGCGTAGGTATGCCTTTTGTCGCCGATCGCTGGTTGGGGGGCATGATGACCAACTTTACCACCATCCGCCGCTCGGTCAAGAAAATGCAGAACATCGAGCGCATGCTGCAGGACGGCACGCTCTCTTCCATTACCAAAAAAGAAAGGCTGACGCTCAGCCGCGAATTAAACAAACTGGAAAAGGTACTCGGCGGTATTGCCAACCTCAATCGCCTGCCTTCCGCCGTTTTTATCGTGGATGTCCAGCATGAACATATCGCCGTGGCAGAAGCCCAGCGCCTGGGAATCCGTACCTTCGGCATCGTGGACACCAACTCCGACCCGAACGTAGTGGATTTTCCAATTCCGGGCAATGACGACGCCTCCAAATCCGTGGCCATCATCACCAATTATATGGCTGAAGCGATCCGCCAGGGGCTGGAAGACCGCAAAGCTGTCAAACCTGAAAAGGAAGCCGCCCAGGAGGCTGAAGCCTGATCTCCTCTACCGGCAAACGGACGGAACTTATTAAAGGCTCGTTCTGTTAAATCAAAAAAAATAAAATTATTCATGAGCGTAATTTCAGCTTCCGATGTAAAAAAACTGCGCGACATCACCGGCGCAGGTATGATGGATTGCAAACAGGCCCTCAGCGAAGCAGAAGGCAATTTTGATCTGGCTATTGACATTCTCCGCAAAAAGGGTCAGAAAATGGCCACCAAACGCGCCGACCGCGAAGCCAACGAAGGCGTGGTACTGGCCCTGGTTTCCAATGACCACAAACGCGGCGTGATCGTTAAGTTGAGCAGTGAAACCGACTTCGTTGCCAAAAACGAAGACTTCATCGAACTTACCCGCAAGATCGGAAACATCGCCCTGGAAAAATTCCCGGCGACCAAAGAAGAACTGCTGGCGATGAACTTCGGCGGCGGGATCACGATCGGCGAAAAGATCGTTGAGCAGGTCGGTGTGATCGGCGAAAAAATCGAACTGGCTTCCTACGAAAAGCTGGAAGCAGCCCAGGTCGCTCCCTATATCCATATGGGCAACAAAGCCGGCGTCCTGGTGGGCCTCAACCTGCCCGGCGACAACTACTACGAAGCCGGCCGCGATGTGGCCATGCAGGTTGCCGCTATGCGCCCTGTTGCTGTCGATAAAGACGATGTTGACCAAAGCACGATCCAGAAAGAGATCGAAATCGGTATGGAGGTAGCCCGTAACGAGGGCAAACCGGAAGCCATGCTCGAAAAAATTGCAATGGGCAAACTCAACAAGTTCTTCGAAGACAATACCCTGCTCAACCAGAAATTTGTCAAAGATAATTCCAAGAATATTCGGGACTACCTCAAGTCCCAGAATAAGGATTTGACCGTGACGGCCTTCCGACACGTCGAACTGGGTTAAAGACCAACAAGGCGGATTAGTTCTCTAATTCGCCTTTTTTTTTGCCATTAATTCCGCCTGAATACTATGAGCCTGAAATACAAACGCGTTGTGCTGAAACTCAGCGGCGAATCCCTGATGGGGGGGCAGAAATTTGGTATCTCCGCAGATCAGCTGCACCATTATGCCAACGAGATCAAAGGCCTGGTGGAATTGGGGGTCGAAGTAGCCATTGTCATCGGCGGCGGAAACATCTTCCGGGGCCTGCAGGCCGAAACCTCCGGCATCGAACGGGTACAGGGCGATTATATGGGCATGCTGGCCACCGTCATCAACGGCATGGCCCTGCAAAGCGTACTCGAAAACAAAGGCATTTATACCCGCCTGATCTCTGCCATTGAAATGAAACAGATCGCCGAGCCTTACATCCGGCGCCGGTGCATCCGCCACCTGGAGAAACGCCGGGTGCTGATCTTTTCTTCCGGGATCGGAAGTCCCTACTTTACCACCGACTCCGCCGCCGCGCTCCGGGCAAGCGAGATCAACGCTGAAGTCATTCTGAAAGGCACCCGGGTTGACGGCATTTATACTGCCGACCCTGAAAAGGATCCGCTCGCCACCAAATTCGACACGCTCACCTTTGCAAAGGTGATCAGCGAAGGCCTGGCTGTAATGGATATGACCGCCTTTACCCTCTGCCGCGAAAACAATGTCCCTATTATTGTGTTCGATATCAATGAGCCGGGCAATCTCCTGAAAATTGTACAAGGAGAGCGGATCGGCACGCTTGTGGAAGGTTGATGGGGGTTGTTTATTCGTTTATGCGTTGATCCGTTGATTTGTTGATTTGAGGGCTGCCGTCTTCAAATCAACAAATCAACAAATCAACGAATCAACAATAGTTATCAATGAACGCCAAAGCCTTGGAACGCGCCAGAAATGCAGACAGCATGAAACTGCTCGTCTCCCAGATCAACCGCAAACTGGATATCATCAAGGCCGGTGGCGGAAAAAAGCGAATTGAAAAACAGCGCGAGCAGGGAAAAATGACCGCCCGGGAACGGGTGGATTACCTACTCGACGATGGCAGCCCTTTTCTGGAGATCGGCGCCTTCGCCGGTTATGAAATGTACCCGGATGAAGGCGGTTGCCCTGCGGGTGGAGTCATCGTTGGGATCGGGTATGTACGGGGCCGCCAATGTGTGATTGTTGCCAACGACGCCACCGTAAAGGCGGGCGCATGGTTTCCGATCACCGGCAAAAAGAACCTCAGAGCCCAGGAGATCTCCATGGAAAACCGCCTGCCCATCATTTATCTGGTAGACAGCGCCGGCGTTTTTCTGCCGATGCAGGATGAAATTTTTCCGGATAAGGAACATTTCGGCCGGATCTTCCGCAACAACGCCCGCATGTCGGCCATGGGCATCCCGCAGATCGCGGCCATCATGGGCAGTTGCGTGGCGGGCGGAGCCTACCTGCCCATCATGTCGGATGAAGCGCTCATTGTGGAAGGAGCCGGTTCGATTTTCCTGGCGGGTCCCTACCTCGTCAAAGCGGCGATCGGTGAAGAGGTGGACAAGGAAACGCTGGGCGGCGCCAAATCCCAGACCGAAATTTCCGGCATTTGTGATTATCTGATGCCCGATGATCAAACTTGCCTGGACACCATTAAAGACCTGATCGACAAAATCGGGCATTTCCCCGATGCCGGATTCGACCGGATTCCCGCTTCGCTGCCCAAAAGCGAGCCGGAGGCGATCTACGAGGTTTTTCCCGAAGAAGCCGGGCGGCCGTATTCAACGGTCAAATTGCTGGAATGCCTGGCAGACGACTCCAAACTGACCTATTACAAAGCCGGGTACGGCAAAACCATTATTTGCGCCTATGCCCGCATCGACGGGTGGGCCGTCGGCATTGTGGCCAACAACCGGGAGGTGGTCAAATCCGCCAAAGGTGAAATGCAATTCGGCGGCGTGATCTATTCGGATTCTGCCGACAAGGCCGCTAGGTTCATCATGAACTGCAACCAGAAAAAAATTCCCCTGGTGTTTCTCCAGGACGTCACAGGGTTTATGGTGGGTTCACGGTCCGAACAAGGTGGCATCATCAAGGACGGGGCTAAAATGGTCAATGCGGTGGCCAATTCCACCGTGCCCAAATTTACGGTCATCCTGGGCAATTCCTACGGCGCCGGCAATTATGCCATGTGCGGGAAAGCCTACGACCCCCGGCTGATCGTGGCCTGGCCGACCGCCAAAATTGCCGTCATGGGCGGGGCGCAGGCAGCCAAAACCCTGTTGCAGATCCAGGTTTCGGCGGCTAATGCCAAATCAGAAACTGTGAGCCAACAGGACGAAAATGCCCTCTTGAAAGAAATCCAGGACAAGTACGACCGCCAAACCACTGCCTACTACGCTGCCGCCCGCCTCTGGGTGGACGCGATCATCGACCCCATCCAAACCCGCACCTGGATCTCGGAAGGGATCAAGGCGGCGAATAATGCGCCGGTGGAGGCGTTTAATGTGGGGGTGTTTCAGGTGTAGGTTGATTCGTTGATTTGTTGATTTGTTGATTCGAGGGCTGCCGTTCTCAAATCAACGCATCAACAAATCAACGAATCAACAGCCCCCACCCCTCATCTCCTAAGCTGCGATTCCCTCAACGCATTTACTTTGTTTCCGATCTCTTCGATCATGGGTCTTTGTTCCATTACTTCCACCTCATCCAGATAGAGGAGGTCGGAAGCGAGGATCAATAAATTCAGGACTTCCATCAGGCTTCCGAAAGCAATTTCGCTGAACCTGGCCTGTTCTTTTCCGGTCTGCCGGCTGGTTCCTTCTGCGAGGTTACAGTTGATGGAAATGCAGGCCCGCCTGATTTGTTGCGTCATCCCGTATTTCTCATCGTCCGGAAATTTCCGGGAAATCTGGTAAACATTTTTAATCAATTGACGGCCTCTTTGCCATACCTCAAGTTTTTCAAAATGATAAGCGCGCATGGTTAATATGGTTTTGGTGTATTTTTTTTGGTGTTGATTCGTTGATGCGTTGATTTGTTGATTTGAGAACGGCCGCCCTCAAATCAACGCATCAACAAATCAACGCATCAACATCTTTTCAAATCCTCACCACCACCACCGAAACCGGCGGAAGCGTAACCCTCAGCACCCCGTCCTTCAGGCTGAAGCCGTTGTACGCGGCAGGTTTTACCTTTTCAGGTTGGGCGAACGTGTTGTGGTCTTGCACTTTAGGGGAAGTCAGAATGCGGGAACTGGGTTGTTTGGGGGAAACGCCGCGGATGGTTACTTCCACTTCATGCGCCGCCGAGGGGTCGACGTTCACCAGGGAAATATGGATCGTTCCGGCTGCATCCCGGGATGCGGAGGCGGAAACGGCGGGGATCTGGCGGCCGTCGGCTTCGATCATGCCCGTTTTTAGGTCCATCGGCAGCAGGGTGGCGTCCTGGTGGACGGCATACATTTCCATCACGTGATAGGTAGGCGTGAGGATCATTTTTTCACCCTCCGTGAGTACGACCGCCTGGAGCACGTTGATCGTCTGGGCCAGGTTGGCCATCCGGACGCGGTCGGCGTGGTTGTTGAAGATATTGAGGGTGATGCCGGCGATCATGGCATCCCGCATGGTATTTTGCTGGAAGAGGAATCCCGGGTTCGTGCCCGGTTCGACGTCGTACCAGCCGCCCCATTCGTCCACGATCAGCCCGACTCTTTTTGCAGGGTCGTATTTGTCCATGATCGTGCTGTGGCGCTGCACCAGTTCTTCCATCTGGAAGGCGCGCTGCATGGTGGCCAGGTATTCCTGGGTGGTGAATTCGGCGGCAGAGCTTTTTTTACTCCAGTCGATTACAGAATAGTGGTGCAGCCCGAGGCCTTCCATCATATTGTGCGGGATGTTTTTCATGAGGGTTTCGGTCCAGTGGTAATCGCCGGAGCTGGCGCCGTTGGCGATGCGGTAGATCCGGTCGCCGTCATCCCAGGAGGCGTTCATGTACGTGGCGTATTGCCGGTAAATATCGGCGTAGTACTCGGCGCGCATATTGCCGCCGCAGCCCCAGGCTTCGTTGCCGATACCCCAGAAGCGGACTTTCCAGGGTTTATCCCGGCCGTTTTCGCGGCGGAGTTTCGACATGGGGCTCTGCCCTTCGAAGGTGGTGTATTGGATCCAGTCGGCGAGTTCCTGCACCGTCCCGCTGCCCACGTTGCCGGAGATGAAGGGTTCGGCGCCCAGCAATTCACACATATTGAGGAAGTCGTGGGTACCGAAACTGTTGTCTTCGGTCACGCCGCCCCACCAGGTATTCACGATGGTGGGCCGCCGGTCTTTGGAGCCGATGCCGTCCTTCCAGTGGTAGGTGTCGGCAAAACAGCCGCCCGGCCAGCGGAGGTTCGGGATCTTGAGTTTGCGCAGGGCCTCGACGATGTCGTTGCGCACCCCGGCCGTATTCGGGATCCTGGTATTGCCTTCGCCGACATAAAAACCATCGTAGATACAGCGCCCGAGGTGTTCGGCAAAATGGCCGTAAATATGTTTGTTGATGGTGTGTTGGCCCTGGTCGGCGTTGAGGATGATGCGGTCCTGGGCGAAGCTGCTGTTCAAAGCGCTCAATAAGAAGAGGAACGGGAGGATTTTTTGCATGTTGATTTGTTTATATGAAGGGGTGAAGATACGAATATGGGAGGATTTGAGGATACGAGGATTTGAGGATACGAGGCCACAGCTTCAAATCCTCCCATCCTCCGGGCGCATCCTCGGCGCATGTGGCGTGGAAGAATCAAACCAACGAATAAACCAATCAAAGGACAGGTAATCCTTACCTTTATCCATCAAATTCAAAAACATGAAAACCGCTTTAAACCTCTTCCTGTTTCTGGGATTATGGATCGCTGCAAGTGGCCAGGCCGGTGATTGGATGCTGGTCGGAGGACAATACCGGGCCAGGGTTGAAAAAGCCCCCGACGGGCAGTCCGTCACGTTGACCAATGGGCTGATCGCCCGAAAGTTCCGGCTTTCGCCCAATGCGGCGACCGTTGCATTTGACAACCTGATGACCGGCGAATCCCTGATCCGCGGGGTAAAACCAGAGGCGGAAGTGGTCATTGACGGAGACACCCTACGGATCGGTGGTTTGCAGGGACAGCCCAATTACGCTTTTTTCCGGCCGGAATGGGAACCTGGGTTGACCCCTGTCCCCGGCTCCCTGCCTTTGGTGGATTTTAGTTTTTCGGATAAAATACCGGCGATGGACTGGAAAAAGCCCCGCCACCACGCGCCCAATGTGCAATGGCCGCCCAAAGGCATCCATCTTCAATTCCGGTATGGCAAAGAAGGGCCGGCAGCAGTGACGGTGCATTACGTCCTTTTTGACGGATTGCCGGCGCTGGCCAAATGGCTAACGGTCAAAAACAATGGAACGGTCCCGTTCAAACTGGACAGTTTTGTCAGTGAGCAACTGGCTGCAGTGGAATATGCCTCCTGGGTGGAAGTAGCCGGCGTGCCCTATCCCACGCCTCATCTCCATGTAGAAACCGATTACGCATTCAACGGCATGGCCGCAGCCCCCGCCAATCGCTGGGCTGTACATTGGGAAAACGACCCGGAGTACCGTTCGCAGGTCCATTATTTGCGGCAAACGCCCTGTTTGCTCAGGGTTTATCCCGATCTGGGCCCGGATGCCCCGTTGGCCCCCGGCGAATCGCTTGAAACTTTCAAAACCTATATCCTGGCATACGACAGTTACGACCGGGAACGGATGGGCCTGGCTCAACGCCGCCTATACCGGACGGTAGCGCCCTGGACCACCGAAAACCCCTTGATGATGCATGTGCGTTACGCCGACTGGGGGACCGTCAAAAACGCGATCGATCAATGCGCTGAGGTCGGGTTTGAAATGGTGATCCTCACCTTTGGCAGCGGCTTCAATATCGAAGACGAAAGCCCGGAATACCTGGCGGAAATGAAAAAATATGCCGATTACGCCCGTTCCAGGGGCATCGAAATCGGCGGTTACTCGCTCTTGGCCTCCAGAAAGATCGGCGCCGGCCAGGATGTGGAATTGCCGGCGGGGCAAACGCCCACTTTCGGCAACTCCCCTTGTCTGCAAAGCGAATGGGGCCTGGATTATTTCCGGAAATTGTACCAGTTTTATGAAAAAACGGGCTTCAGTCTGCTGGAGCACGACGGGAGTTATCCGGGTGATCCCTGTCTTTCTCAAAATCACCCCGGCCACAAAGGGTGGGAAGATTCCCGATGGCGCCAGTACGAACTGATCCGGGATTTTTATCAGTGGTGCAGGAAAGAAGGCATTTACCTCAACGTGCCGGATTACTATTACCTGGCGGGGTCCAACAAAAGCGGCATGGGTTACCGCGAAGTCAACTGGTCGCTCCCGCGCGACCAGCAGGTGATCCATACCCGGCAAAACATCCACGACGGTACCTGGGAAAAAATGCCCTCAATGGGTTGGATGTTTGTACCGCTGACAGAGTACCAGGGCGGAGGGGAAGCCGCTACGATCGAACCGTTATCGGAACACCTGGACCATTACGAACGCATGTTGTTCTCCAACCTGAGCGGCGGTGTGCAGGCCTGTTACCGGGGTCCCAGGTTATATGATACGGAGGTTACGCGGGCAATGGTGAAAAAATGGGTTGGCTGGTTCAAGGCCCACCGGGAGGTGTTGGAAGGCGATATCATCCATTTGCGCAGGGCCGACGGACGGGATATTGACTATTGGTTAAGTGTCAACCCGAACGGAGAAGAAAAGGGGTTGCTGGCGGTGTTCAACCCATTGCCGCAAAGGGTAAAAAAGCGGATCAAAGTGCCGCTGTATTACACGGGAATCACCCAAAAAGCGCGAATAACCGGCTCGGACGGGAGGGCAAAGTCGCACCGGTTGAACCGGGAATATGGGATCGAGCTGGAGGTGGAGGTTGAAGGGAATGGTTTTGGATGGTGGGTGGTGAAGTGAGATCCGACTAAGCTGAAGCTTCGTTGGACGGAGGAGGGTGAGAGGGGTGAGAGGGGTGAGAGATTAAAATTTGTCACATTAATTCATTTATTTGTTTCTGGAACCACTCCAGTTCTGTGAAGCTTTCTTCGGTTTCGATTTGGTGGCGGAATTTTTCCACAGCCGTTTTATCGTATGGATTGAGTGCAAGCAATTTTTTGGTATAGCGGATGATCGCCAGGTAATTGGCGCGGTGGTAGCCCATGACGCGTTTGCGGCCCAGGAAGACCTTCATCGCATCAAGGTGGGATTGAAGCAAGTCGAATTCATCGGTTTCGAAATAAATTTTCAATTGCAGAGTTTTGGCGGCGAGATTCAGGAGGAGATCCTGATATTCGGTTTTTTGCAGGAGGTTGAGGGCATGGGCAAATTGCCGGCGGTGATAAGCCAGTTGAGCCATGGAAAAGCTGAACATACGCTCGCGGTAAGCCTCCGGGAGGCTGTCGCGGTATTGGTGGAGGAACGATTCCGCCCAGTCCAGTGCGTTGGTTTTGATGGCCATAGCCGCAATATTCCGGTAAGTAAACCGCGACAATTCACCCTGCTCGGCCAGGATGTCCTTTTCCAGGCCGAACTGGTAAAGGGCTAAGCCTTCCAGGGCAAAGGATCGGATCCCGTCGTTCAGACGCCGGATGCAATAGTTGATGGCGATGAGCAGCAGATCGCGGGCTTCTTCCCGGGGCAGGCTGAACAAATGGGTGACCAGGTGATTTTTAAACTGGTCAAAACGCAGACCGTCATCCGGGTTTTCAAGGCATTGCAGAGCGTGGTAATACAAGGCAACAGCGGGATATTTTAATAAACCTTTTTCGAGGATAAAAACCAGAATTGCCGGCAATATTCCTATATCAAAATTCTGCGGATAAACCTGTTGGCGGGAGCGGGTCAGGCAGGCATATCTGAGTTTGTTGACCACGTACACCAGGTCGAGCTGATCGTGGACCTCCTGAAGGTTGAGGTTTTTTATCCTTAAATGGCTGGAATTGAAACGATATTGCTCCTTCTCGATCAAAAACCGGGCTTCGAAATAGTGCAGGCTCCGGTCGGCGCCTGCTTCCAGATGGCCGTCAACTGATTTAATAGCCGAGGCAAAATGGGCCGGCAGGTTCTTTTTGCGATAAACAGAAAGTACGCCAAGTGAAAGGGAAACATCCCGCGATTGCCAGTCTTTAATGACCAGGTATTGCTCTGCCAGTTTCAGCAGCCGGCTCATGAGGAGGCGCATTCGGGTGTCGTTGTAGGGATCGCCAGGAAAAAGTATCCGGAAAGCGGCTTCTTTTGGAGGTAAAATCGACTTGCCAGTCAGGGATTTGTACCACAAATCGTAAAACGCGGTCAATTCCGGTTGCCGGTTAAAAAAAGGTGACCGGACAAATTGGCCGAACTCGCGGGCTTCTGTCCGGGAGAAGGTTTCGAGGAGTTGGAGGAGGCGGGAGTTTTGCATGGGAGTGGATTGTCCCCCCCAGGACGGTGTCCTGGGGAAAAGTATGCCGGTCCGCTGGACCTGTTATAAAAATCGTAAGCCGGTCCGTTGGACCTTTTCCATTCGGCAGTTCAAAGTAAATGATATTTGATGATTTAATACAAAAAAAATTATAAAATTTTTAAAATCAATATTTTAAGATTAATTTTCAACAATTTAACTGTACATTTTATCAAAATTGTTTTTGTTTTTCATTGGGATTAGAAAGACTTTTGTAAAGTCAAATAACGCAGACATGAAAGCCATTTTTCCCATGATGTTCAAAGTACTTGTATTGATTTGCTGCACGACCTCGCTTTCAGGGCAGGGGTGGCTGAAGCAATATCCGGATGATTTTGGCGGGACGGCCGGTCTGGACGCCAAGCCCACCGCCGATGGCGGGTTCATCCTGCTCAGCGAAACGGATTTCCCGACAGGGGCTATCCGGCGGTATATCCGGCTGACAAAAACCGACGCGCAGGGCGCCCCGGAGTGGGAAAAGACCTATAATGAAGGGGATATTCAAGATGTGCAGGCGGCGGATGTATGGCCGGTTGACGGCGGGTATGCGGTTGGATACAGTCAGAACGGCGTATTATCTTTTATGCTCACCGACCAGTTTGGCGACACCCTGCTCACCCGGCAATACCCGGAGGTGATCACCAGCAATTGTTTCGCCATGCACCCGACTCCGGACGGCGGGTTTGTCATGGGCGGCATCTATACACCGGATTTTTCCCCTTCCAGCGCTACAATTTTAAAATTAAGCGCTCAGGGCGACTTGCTCTGGTGGAAAGACCTTCCGGGTACGGCATCGATCCACAACGCTTATAACGGCGAATGGGACCTGAAACCCACTGCCGACGGCGGGTATATCGCAACGGGTTCGCTCGGTAGTGAATTGACCTGGTTCAAACTCGACGCCAATGCAGACCTCCTTTGGTCTAAAACCTTGCAATTGTCTACCGCTACGAACGGTTATTCCGTTATTGAAACCTCATCGGGCGGGTTTCTCATAGGCGCTTCCGCCGACGGGTTTGCGGGCCCCAGCCCGGTCTTGATCCGGACCGACGCTCAGGGAGAGGTGGTATGGCAGCAGTTTCTGCAACCGGGAATCGGATTTGTCGCTGATCTGATTGAGGGCGCTGACGGCAGTTTTATTGCAGTAGGGTCCCTCGGCTCGTTTTACAACAATTACGGTTTTCCATTTGTCTCCAAATACGATGACAGCGGCCAGGAGATCTGGAGTTCGGGTTTGTCGCAGGACAGCGTCAACCGGCGGTCATTTGCCAGCGTGTATCCGGACGGCGATGGTTTCATTCTTGCCGGCGCGGAGGGTTTTGAAGCCATTATGGCGCGGATTGACGGACAGGGGCGGTATTACCCCCACCTGCTTCAAGGGCGTGTCGCGCTGGACGAGGATTGCGCCATCGACAACCAGAGCCTTCCCCTTGCAGGCTTGCTGGTAGAAATAAAAAAAGGAAATAATACCCTATACGCTACTACCGATGCAGCAGGATATTATGAAGCCGGGGTGGATACCGGCCAATACCAATTAACGGCTCTATTGCCGGGGCCGTACTATGGCTCCTGCCAGGGAACCGCAGCTATAGCGGTCAATACCATCGACGATTCCACCGCTGTCGATTTCCCGATCGATATCTTGCAGGAATGCCCTTATCTGACGGTCGATATTTCCACCGGTTTCCTGCGGCGCTGTTTTGAAAGCAGTTATACCGTTTTTTACCGGAATACGGGCACGGTTGCGGCAGAAGGAGCGGAAGTCCGTATAGTCCTGGATCCCTATCTGAGCATTCAGGGTGCAAGTCTTTCCTACCAGGTTGAAGGAGATACCCTGGTTTTTGCAATAGGCGCCCTGGACGTCAACGATCAAGGGTATTTCACCGTAACAGTCCTGGTAGATTGCGACAATACGGTGCTTGGGCAGACACACTGTACCAGCGCCGTTATCCGTTCCGCCAATGAATGCCCGCTGCCGGATAATGACACTCCGTCGGTGACCGTCGAGGGTGAATGCAGCGGGGAGAATGTCGTTTTCAGACTGAGCAATCCGGGGCCGGGCGCGATCCAGGAGGCGCAATTTATTGTGATCGAGGACGATGTGATGCTGGCGCCTACTCCATACAGCCTCGGCGAAGGCCAGGAAAAAACTTATGAGTACCCAGCCAACGGGTCGACCTGGCGGCTGGAAACGCCGCTGTTTCCCGAGGCCTTCGACGGGCAATTTGTCAGCGCGGTTATCGAAGGCTGCGGAACCAACAGCTCCGGAGTATTCAGCACCGGCTTTGTGAATCAGTTTTCGCTCGACGACCCATCGCCGGCTACGGATACGGATTGCCGTCCGAACATCGGATCCTATGACCCCAACGATAAACAAGCCTTTCCGGAAGGGTACCAGGCAGAAAACAAGATTTATCGGAATACCCCGATCGAATACCTGATCCGGTTCCAGAATACCGGCACAGATACGGCATTCCGGGTGGTGGTGATCGATACTTTATCGCAGTACCTCGACCCCGCTTCTATCCGGCCCGGCGCATCCAGCCATCCGTACGAATTTGAATTATATGGAACCGGCATAGCTAAATTTACTTTTTACCCGATCTTTTTGCCGGACAGTTCCAAAAATGAAGCGGCGTCGAACGGGTTTGTAAAATTCACCATTACCCAGCGAGCCGACCTCCCGATCGGGACCAAAATTGAGAACCTGGCAGGTATTTATTTTGATTTTAACGCGCCGGTGCTGACCAATACCACCTTTCACACGGTTGGCAAATACCTGGGCGACCCGACAGGAAAACCCGATCCGGCGCCAGTGGCGGCGAACCTCCGGATCGTACCCAACCCGGTTTCAGGCGCCGCCAGTCTGTCCGTCGAAGGGGTTTTCATTTCAGAAGGGCAGTTGGCTCTTTACGACGGCGCCGGCAGGCTGGTCGCCGTTCAACCGGTGCGAGACAACCGGATAACCCTCAATGTCAGGCATTTACCTGGCGGTCTGTATTTTTTCCGGATACGGACGGAGGAGGGCTGGATCGGATCCGGGAAAGTGGTTATTGGGAAAATGTAAAATGTAAAATGTAAAATGCAAAATGCAAAAGTAAAAATGCAAAAGTGGACGCCGGCCCACTTTTGCATTTTGCATTTTAACTTTTGCATTTTGACTTTCAAAATCCCGTATCTTTCCCAGGTCCAATTGCCTTTACGATGGAATTTGGGAAACTCCCCGATATTTCAAGGGTGGATTTCAGCCTGCCCGCCGAACCGGAAGCCAATGCGGCGATCCTTTTAAAACACGTTTCCCACCCGGAAACGCCGGTTTTTTATATGGGTTGTACGGGCTGGGCGATGCCGCAATGGGTTGGGAAGGTATATCCACCCAAGACCAAATCAAAAGATTTTTTAGGCCATTACAGCCGGCAGTTCAACACCATCGAACTGAACACGACCCATTACCGGATACCGGGTCCGGATACCATTGAAAAATGGAAGCTGGAAAGCGAGGCGGATTTCCGGTTTTGCCCGAAGGTATTGCAAACCATCAGCCACAGCAACGATTTGGGGTTGGGCGGATCATTGATCCTCCAGTTTTGTGACGCCGTTGCCGGGTTGGAAGAAAAACTGGGGTGCTGTTTTTTACAATTGCCACCCTATTTCGGTCCGGACAGGATACGGGTGCTGGAAAATTTCCTGAAAGCCTGGCCCTCCCAACTTCCGCTGGCGGTAGAGATGCGGCAGGAAACCTGGTTTCAACCCGGGGCGGAGCGGGAAATCCTGTGGGAAATGCTGGAAACCTATGGGGCGGCGGCTGTGATCACGGATGTAGCCGGCAGGCGGGATGTTGCCCATATGCGGCTTACCGCAGGCCGGACGATGGTCCGGTTTGTCGGGAACAACCTGCATCCAACTGATTATCAGAGAATTGATCGCTGGGTTGAACGAGCCAATCAATGGTTTGAACAAGGTTTGAAAGAAATTTTTTTCTTCACGCACGAGCCGGACAATATTTTAGCGCCGGATTTAGCCGTTTATTTGTGTAAACAATTGAAACCCATCCGCGGCCTGAAATGGAGAGGCCCGAACCTGACAGGTCCGGAAGGCAGCGGCCAAATGAGTTTGTTTAGCTTATGAACGCCACCGTAACTGAGTCGCTAATTCCTTTTGTCCCCCGGGACATTAGCTGGCTTTCCTTCAACTACCGTGTATTGCAGGAGGCAAAAGATCCGACGGTTCCTTTATTGGAAAGGTTGAAGTTTCTGGCTATTTACAGCAACAATCTGGATGAGTTTTTCAGGGTGCGCATGTCCAATCACCGGTACATCATGCGGGTAGGAAAAAAGACCAAACGCGAACTCGACCTGATTGCACCTAAAAAAACGGTGTTGGAGATCCAGCGCATTGTCAACAAACACCAGGAAGAGTTCAGCCAGATCTTTGAGCAATTGGTGACGGAGCTTTCCAAACACCATGTTTTTCTGTTGCGCCGTCTGCACCTCAACGACGAGCAGCTGGAATTTGTGGAAAGCTATTTCAGAGACCATATGTTGCCGTTTGTGCAACCCGTATTATTGGTCAAGAACAAGGTTCGCCCGTTTCTCAACAATGCCGCCTTATACCTTTCCATCCAGATGCGCGCCAAGGATACCCCAAACGCGCCCGACGAATACGCGATCGTCAAAATCCCGTCCGACCATTTGCCGCGGTTCATCCACCTTCCGTCCGCTCCCGGCCGCCACGACCTGATCATCCTCGACGATATTGTCCGGCATTCGGTTTCCTGGATGTTTCCGGGGTATAAAATCATCGATACATTTTCGATCAAACTTTCGCGGGATGCGGAGTTGTACATCGACGATGAGTTTTCCGGGGACCTGATCCAGAAGATCAAGGACAGTTTGTCGAAACGCCAGGTAGGGCCCCCTTCCCGGTTTGTATACGACCGGCAAATGCCGCTGGAGTTGTTGCAATATATGATGGATGTGTTCGAACTTGAGCGCTACGATATCCTGAAAGAGGGCCGGTACCACAACAACTTTGATTTTTTCAGGTTTCCGGATTTCGGTATGCACCACCTCAAAAACATACCGCTTCCGCCGGTTCCTTACGAGCCGCTTGAACAGGCGCCCGACCTCTTCCGGGCCATCCGCCACAGCGATCATCTGATCCATGTGCCCTATCACAGTTACGATTCCGTGCTTCGTTTTTTTGAAATAGCAGCCCGCGATCCGAAGGTTACCCATATCAAGATCGTTCAATACCGGGTGGCCCGCAAATCGCGGATCATGCAATCCCTGATCGATGCGGTAAAAACAGGCAAACAGGTATCCGTTTTTATCGAGGTAAAAGCCCGGTTTGACGAAGAAGCCAACCTGGAATGGGGCGAACAACTGGAAAAAGCCGGCGTAATGGTCCATTACAGTTTTCCGGGTGTTAAGGTACATGCCAAGCTTGCCCTGATCCGGCGCGTGGACCGCAGGAAAGAACAAATGTTCGCTTATCTTTCTACGGGCAACTTCCACGAAGATACAGCCAAAGTTTATGCAGATTTCGGGCTCTTTACCTCCGACCAGCGACTGGTCAGCGAGGTGACCAGGGTCTTCTCCTACCTTGAAACGGAACAGGAGCCCAGCCATCCTTTCAGCCATTTATTAGTCGGACAGTTCAATCTGCGGTCCGGACTTGAGGAACTGATCGATTTCGAAATCAGGGAGGCCCTGGCCGGCCGCAAAGCTAAAATGACCTTGAAGCTGAACAGCATCCAGGACGAGGCGATGATCGCAAAACTCTACCAGGCCAGCAAAGCCGGTGTGGAGATCAACCTGATCATCCGGGGTATTTGCTGCCTCGCTCCGGGCATCAAGGGGCTGAGTGAAAATATTCGCGCCATCAGCATTGTCGATCGATTCCTGGAACACTCCAGGGTGTTTGTTTTCCACCACCAGGGTGAGGAACTGGTTTATCTTTCTTCTGCCGACTGGATGGTCAGAAACCTGACCTATAGGATAGAAACCGCTTTTCCGGTCTATCATCCGGAGCTCAAACGCGACATCCTGGAGTGCATCAACCTCCAACTCATGGATAATGTCAAAGCCCGCATCCTTGATAAATCGATGAGTAACAAGTATTACCACAACGGTTCGGAGATGGCCGTCCGCTCACAGATTGAAACGTATTATCTGGTGAAAAGGAAAGCGGAATCCTATAAACTGTCGAAAAAATCAGGCGCCTGATCCAAGAAATTCGCCTTCAGGGGCTGGGCAGGATTAGTTTTACAGCCAATTCACCAAGATCTAACAATATGAACTGGTTCAGAAATCCTGTTTTACCCTTTGCTATTGCCGGCGCATTCTTTCTGTCCGCCTGCCAAAATACCAAATTACCAGAGGATGCTTTAATGCTGGTTCCGGAGAGTGTGTCTTCCGTTACCGCCATTAACATCCCGCAATTGATGGAAAAAGCCGATTTTGAGGCCGTTCGCCAAATGGGTTTTTACCGGGAAATCGTTGAGGATATTGCCAAAAACAACCCCGCGTTCGCCAAGGTGCTGGACGACCCGGCCTCCGCAGGCGTAGACCTGACTCAAAAGGCTTATATGGCCCTGAGCATCAAAAAAGAAGGCGTCGACCAGGAAACAGCCGTCTTTTTGTTCTCCATTGCCGACAAGGCCAGGTTCGAACAGACCCTCGATAACCTCGAACTCCGGGTGGCGCCCACCGGCAGCGGAAAAGGTTTTTTTGAACATGAACAAACGGCCCTGGTCTGGAATGACCATACCGGTATTTTCGCAGCAGGCGGCGACGCTAAAAATGTGGCGGAAAGCTGGCTGGAAACCCCTGCAAAAAACGGGATTGCACAAAACAAAAGCCTCCGGAAAACACTGAGCAAGGACTATGACATCGCCAATTGGATTACATCCGATATGTTGAGTAAGATCTACCCTGACCTGACCGAAGGATTGAAGAAATATACCCCTGAAGATTTTGAAGGCAATTATGTCAGTTCATTCCTGTATTTTGAAGACGACCGGATCAGGGGTGAAGCAGTTGTCGACCTGAAAAAGAACCTGGCCAACGACCTCAATATCTTTTTCCGCGACAAGGTGAAAACCGACTTCAGCGGGCTTGTACCGGCAGAAAACCAGGTTTTCATGCTGACCGCCGCCTTCGACCTGCACGGGATCAATCAGGTCTTGCTGGAGCGTTACGTACAGGGCGCCGCCCAACAACCCTTGCAAGCGTTCGGGCTCAAAATCGAGGACATTGCGGATTCCTTCAGCGGGGATATGGCTTTTACCCTGTACCGGAAGGACGATACGCTGGCCACTCTCCGGCCGCTGGTGCTGGCTTCTGTAAAGGATCAGAAAAAATTCGACCAGTTGCTGGCCAAAACCACCAAAAAGGGCGCCTGGATAAAAACCGGCGAAAACCGCTACACCCTGGAACAGCCTGAGCAAAAGAACGAAGCGGATTCGGTCATCGCAGTTCGCCAGACGAAGGGACAGCTTTTAATCAAGGGGAACATCTGCTATTTCGCTGAAGACGGCGCCCTGTTGGATGCCATACAGGCCGGCGGATTCCAGTCGCAAGGACCGGTTACGGACAAGATAAAAAACCTGCAGGCAGAAAATATCGTCTCCGCCTTTTTATTGCCAGGACAATACCTGTTTGATAACGATGGGGAGATCCCCTTTACCGGCATGCAGTTTACTGCCAAACGGAGCCTGTTGGAAGGCATAGCCGATTTGCCCGCGGGTGAAGGCAACAGCTTGTTCCAGCTTTTTCAGCACCTGGAAAAAACGTACCAGAAGGAGAAGACGAGCCGGCCACCACAGGTGGAGACCCCGGAGATGTAGATAAAATAGTCTACAGTCCACAGTTGGCAGTCTGCAGTCTGCATGACTGCCCACTGCCAACTGCCAACTGTGGACTGAAGACCGGCATTTAAAATTTTTTGCCCGTTAAAGTTGCATAAGTGCTGAAAATGGATTTATCTTTGCAACGCCAAAAAAGGAAGCAGTTAAAGGACTGCTTTTTTTGACTCAATGCGGATGGAGAGCGCCACGCCCAGGCGTGGCCAAGGTTGAGGTCGCGGTTCCGTTTTTTGGCAGATATGATTAATTGCGGATGTAGCTCAGCTGGTAGAGCGCCACGCCTGGGCGTGGCCAAGGTTGAGGTCGCGGTTCCGCTTTTTTAGCAGATATTATTTGCGGATGTAGCTCAGCTGGTAGAGCGCAACCTTGCCAAGGTTGAGGTCGCGGGTTCGAATCTCGTCATCCGCTCAGGAAAAGCCTTCAATACGTGAGGGCTTTTTTTATTTTAGTCCTTGTCAAATCATTGATTATTTGTATTTTGGCAGGGTGAAGTGTTTTTTAGTCTACTGCCCGGATGGTGGAATCGGTAGACACGCAGGACTTAAAATCCTGTGGCCATTGCGGCCGTGCGGGTTCGATTCCCGCTCCGGGTACTGAAAAAAGTCGTGTGGGCAATGTTTCACACGACTTTTTTGTTTCGAAACTTTGATCCACGAAAACCGCGCCATGAAATATCTTCCGTTGGCTGCGTTGGCGGCCATCCTGACGACCATATCCAAAAATCTTCCGGCCGTTCAGGAAAATACCGGGCTGCAGCTCCAGGTATCCAATATCCGTTCGGCAAAAGGCCAGATGATGGTGGCCGTTTATGATTCAAAAGCCACTTTTTTGGGTGATCAGGTCGTAAAAGGCATTATTACACCCGTAACCCGGGCCGGGCAAATGACGATCCGGATCGGGGACCTCCCCTTTGGAACCTATGCCATCAGCATTTTTCACGATGTGAACGGGAACGGCAAGCTGGATACCAATTTTCTGGGCATACCCAAGGAACCTTATGGGTTTTCCAACAATGCCAAAGGACATTTTGGCCCGCCCCATTATGATAAGGCCAGATTTGAGTACCGGGTTCAGGGGCAGACGACCGCCGTCAAATTGTAAAACAAGCCGACAAAGTTTTGTCCAGGTTGCGCCGGGCTGCCGGGGATAGTCCTGCTTTGATGCCCCAGTTTTGGCCAGCAATGGTCAAAAGGCAGGCTCTGGGTTTTTTATTATACAATTGGCTGCACAAGACCAGGACGGCTTCCGGTTTGAGCAAATGCGTCGTAAACTCCGGTTCGGAAACATTCCGGCATTTTTTCCAGTTAAACCCTTCCGCCGGTTGATCTTTGCAGGCGTCGACAAAAACGACGGTTTCAAACTTCGAGATCAATTCGGCGTCTTCCACCTGCAACTGATACCGGTATTCGATTTGCCCCCTGAAATTCCCGGCTTTCTCTACCCGGTCGAGGAATGCCCAGCCCAGGCCGTCGTCGCCGCGGCAATTGTTGCCGATCCCGAGCAGCAGGGTTGCCGGGGTATTGGGAATGAAGCCGGCTGCATTCAGACGCGGAACGTGTTCCTGAGCGATCCGGGTTTTCGCCGGGTCAGTCGCCGGTCGTTTTGATCTTTTCATCGATGAGGTTGCCTTTGTGGTCCAACAATGAGATGTGCAACGGCATTTGCCCCATGGCATGGGTGGCGCAACTCAGGCAGGGGTCGAAAGCCCGGATGGCGACTTCCACCTGATTCAGCATGGGTTCGGTGATTTCCGGCCGGCCGGACAGGTTATTTTGGGCCACCCACCTTACCGCCCTGTTCATGGCTTCGTTGTTGTGGGTGGTTGAGACGATGAGGTTGCATTTGGTGATCATGCCCTGTTCGTCTACGCGGTAGTGGTGGATGAGTGTCCCCCGCGGGGCCTCGATGATGCCGATCCCTTCCGGCCTGCGGGCGCCTTCCCGGTGAAGGTCGTACCCCAGAATTGCATCATCCGTGAGCAATTCTTTCATCATTTCCGCACAGTGCAGGATTTCGATCAGCCGCGCCCAGTGGGAATGCATTGTGGCATTGTTGGGCGCTCCATTTGTATAATTGCGGAATATTTGCCGTTCTTTTTCGGCCAGGGGCGTGCTGATCCTGTCGCAAACATTGAGCCTGGCGAGTGGCCCTACCCGGTTCCAGCCGTTTTCCCTGCCGAGGCGCCTGAGGTACGGAAATTTCATGTAAGACCACTTTTCCACGCCTTCGGAAAAATACGACAAATAATCATCCGCAGGTACGTCGTCCAGGATGACTTTGCCCTGGGCATCCACCGCCCTGAGCAGGCCGTCGTAAAGTTCGAGTGCGCCGCCGGAAGAAACCAGGCCCAGGTGCCCTGACGGGAAAGCGGCGAAGGTGTCCAGCCATTGTGCGTTTTGTTGGTGGTACTCTTTGATGAATCCGACCATTTCGAGCGACCATTCGATCATGGTGTCAATGGAAGGCGTATCGTTTTCAGTGAGGAAATAATCCCGTTCCTCCGGAAAAAAAGTCTTGTGCACACCGCCCGGCACTGCGGCAATACCGTGTATCTTTTTCCCGGCTACGGCTTTGATCACTTCCTGTCCGAATTTTCGCATCAGGATGCCTTTGCGCGCCAGTTCTTTATTTTCAATGGCGACCTGCACCACATTTCTTCGCTCTTTCGGAGCCGTTTTCCCGAATAACAAATCAGGGGAAGCGAGGTAAAAAAAGTGGAGGGCATGCGACTGGAACACCTGGCCGTAATGCAGGAGGCGCCGCAATTTGGTTGCGGTGGGCGACAAGTCTTCGGGGTTAAGGCCGATAATCTGGTCAATGGCCTTGGCGGCAGCCAGGTGGTGGCTTACCGGGCAAATGCCGCACAATCTTTGCACCAGCAGGGGCGCCTCCCAATAGGGATGACCCTGAATGAAGCGTTCGAATCCCCGAAATTCAACAATATGGAAAAAAGCGTCCTTCACAGTTCCTGCCTCATCGAGGTGGATGGTTACTTTTCCGTGGCCTTCCACACGCGTTACCGGATCGATTGTAATTTTCATATTGCGACGGTAATTTTAATCGTATTTAAATTCGGAATACAGAACGGAGAAATGCTCGTTCCAAAGAAGGTTTTTCACCGCTTTCCAGATATGGGTGGCGGAGGGCGGGCAGCCCGGTATGAAATAATCGATTTTCACAATATCGCTGCAGGCGTAAACCTTGTCGAGAATTTTTGGCAAGTCTTCGTGGTAAGGCACAGTGAATTCGCCGTCTTCCGAAGTCATGGAAGTGAGGTATGCTTCTTCCAGGCATTCTTCCAGGGGTACCATATTGCGCATGGCCGGCAATCCGCCCCAGATAGCGCATTCACCAACCGCCACGAGCAAGTTGCATTTTTTGCGGAATTCGCGGAGCACTTCAATATTTTCGGAACTGCAGCAACCGCCTTCAATCAGCCCGACGTCGCAGGTTTTTGTGAATGTTTTGATATCGTTGAGCGGCGATTTATTGAAATCGACGAGTTCCATCAGGTCCAGAAAACCCAGGTCAATGTCCAGCATGGACATATGGCAGCCAAAACATCCAGCCAGAGAAATGGTGGCAATGGTCTTTTTTTCCAGGTTTTCAGTTCCGGCGGGTTGCCCGGCCGCCGGTTGGGCAGGGGGTAGGGGGTTGGAGGATACGAGGTCGAATCTGCGCTCACCGAACGGCTGGGTCATACTCTTCCCTTTAACCAGGATGGCGCCGGTGGGGCAAAGTTTCATCGCGTCGAGGGCCTGGTCTTCCGACAGTCCGGCTTCTGCGTCATAATCTATGCCCACAACGGTTTCATTGCCGCGGTTGCAGAAAGAGAAAACCCGTCGTCCATCATCCGTGAGTACTTCTTCCACACAGCGCCTGCACTTGATGCACCGGTTGTGCTCGATGATCATCCGTTTGGGGTTAAAGTCGATCAGCCGGTCTTTGAACAGGTGGGGAAACCTCAATTTGGAGATGCCCAATTCGTATCCCATATGCTGCAAATCGCAGTCGCCGCTTTTTTCGCAGGCCGGGCAAAAATGATTTCCTTCGGCAAACATCATCTCTACCAGGGCTTTCCGGGTATCTTCCAGATCAGGGGTGTTTACCTGTACGTCCAATCCATCCCTGACTTTTTCCATACAGGCGGGCCCATGGCGGCCGTCGATCCGGCAGGTACATACCCGGCAGGCGCCTAGCGGCGGGTCGATATGCGGGTAATAGCAGAGGGCAGGGATAAAAATGCCGTTCTCCCTGGCCACCGTGACGAGGTTTTGGCCTTCCCGGGCCTGGATTTCTCTTCCGTCTATTTTCAGTTTGATGAGATTGGACATGGTTGCTGATCGTTATGAGTGACCCAAGGGGAAACCACAAAGGTTACCCGTACGGTTAGGGTTTAAATTTTTCGTAAGCCGAAATGGCCCTTGCCAGGTCAAAATCTTTATTTTGGTCGTCGCCTTTTCCGTCTGTTTTGCCGGCGAAATAATCCGGGAAACGCTCTAATGCTGCGATCAGGGCATTGGGCGCTGATTTGCCCAGGCCGCAGCGGCTTGTTTTTTTCAGGATATTTCCCCATTCGGATATTTCCCTGAAGTCTTCCTCATAAGCCAGACCCCGCTCAATTTTTTCAAGTTTGCGGCGCAGGATAAAATTCCCGGCCCGGCAGGGTGTACATACGCCGCAGGATTCGTGTTTAAAAAAGTCGATGAAATTGGTGAGGATCTTAAGGATATCCCTTTCCGGATTAAAGATCATTACCGACCCGCCACAGGCAAGGTCCTGCGGCGCGATCCTTCGATCCTTTTCTTTGGCTGAGATACAAATGCCGGAAGGGCCGCTCACCTGTATAAAATGCGGGTTTTCGGCATGGCATAGCTCAAGCAACCTGCCAACCGGCGTTCCCCATTCAATTTCGTAGATGCCGGGCAGCCGGCAGTCGCCGGACACACTCAGGACCTTTGTTCCCGGCGAATCCGGGGTTCCGGATTCCAGCATTTTACCGGGCCCCAGTTCGATCACCCTGGCAGCAGCGCAGAAAGTTTCCACATTGTTCACTACGGTCGGGCAGCCCAGAAAACCTTTTTCCGTGGGGAAAAACTGTTTGGTCCGGGGTTCGCCGCGTTTTCCTTCCATAGAGTTGAGCAAAGCAGTTTCCTCGCCGCAGACGTAAGCGCCGGCGCCCAACTGAACGCGGATATCAAAGCTGAAACCATTGATCCCGGCAATGTCTTCTCCCAGCAAACCCAATTGATGGAACTGTTCGATCGTTTTTTCCAATTTCGGTTTGAGCCATGTATATTCAGCCCGAAGATAAATGATACCCTGTTCGGCGCCCACTGCGTATCCGGCAGTGATCATACCCTCCAGCATCAACCCTGTCAGGGTTTTCATCAGGACGCGGTCTTTGAATGTGCCGGGTTCGCCCTCATCGGCATTGCAAACGATATATTTGGGAGAAGCCGGCTGGCGGGCGCAAAATTCCCATTTTGATCCGGTGGGGAAAAAAGCGCCGCCCCTGCCCAGCAATTTAGCCTGTTTGACCAGGTCAATCACTTCTGTGGGCGTATGTCGGGCGAGCCGGGAAACCGTTGATCCGGGTTGATAAGGCCGGAAAAAAACAGCTTTGCCGTTTTCAGGAATGTACCGGATATGATCCGGAACTTCATCCGCCAGGGTTTCTGCCGGGACACCCTGCTTCAATTGTGCAATGATATTTTTAACCTTCAGCGTGTTGAGGTTGGTAAACGGCTGAAAATTGATCAGGGCAGCGGGTTCCTGGTCGCTCAACCCAATACAAGGGGTTTCGTACAGGCCAAAAATACCGCTGGGGTCCACGGCATTCCAGGCAGCCCCGGTCGCCGCTTCAAATGCCGCCTTCACCCGTTCATATCCCTTGAATTCAGACACGATGCTGTTATTCAGGTATATGGTATACCGGCCCGCCGGTTTGCGATGAAAAAAATGATAAAAAGAAATGACGCCCTCTATTTCGATTTCCGAAATGCCCAATGCCGTTGCGAGGGAAAACACGTCCTCATCCCGGATATGCCGGTTGATGTTTTGGAGTGTCCAGAGTTGATCCAATAATTGGACGCTGACAGGTATGGTAGCGGTTGATAAAGGCATAATATCTACCTATTGTGCCACCAAGTTAGCCTGTGCAGCCATTTGTGAAGGAGATAAAAATCAATTCCCTTGCTGATTATCGTCATAATCCCCGCCACCGGATCCTTCTACCTTTATCCCTGCTTGGTTTCATTCATCCAAACCATAAATATGTTCCGTCAAAAACCAGATCTCACCGGTCCGCCCGACTTGCAAGGGCATGAAAAAGGCACCGGCGCACTGCGCAGCCGCCGCCCGGTCTATATGGATTTTTTACCACCGTGCAATCAGGCTTGCCCGGCAGGAGAAAACATCCAGGAATGGCTGTCTTTCGCCCAAAAGGGAGAATATGAGACAGCCTGGCAGAAACTGGTGGAAAACAATCCGTTGCCGGCAGTACACGGCCGGGTTTGTTACCATCCCTGCGAAGACGGTTGCAACCGGTCTTTTATCGATACTCCGGTCAGCATTCATGCAGTAGAACGCTTTCTGGGGGATCTTGCTTTAGAAAAGGGGTGGAGGATCAGAATAGATAAAAAGGCAGCCTCAGGCAAAAAGGTTCTGGTGATCGGCGCCGGCCCAAGCGGATTGTCTGCGGCTTATCACCTGACCCGGCTTGGGCATCAGGTGGAGATCCGCGAAGCGGGGCCCGTAGCCGGCGGAATGATGCATTTTGGCATTCCCGCCTACCGCCTCCCGCGCAACATCCTGGACGCGGAGATCAGACGGATTGAAGAAATGGGGGTGAAGATCGTCCTGAACCACAAAGTGGAGGATGTATTCCAGGAAAAAACGGCCGGCAATTTTGACGCTGTTTTCATCGCAGTCGGCGCGCATATTTCCAAAAAGATCGATATCCCCGGCAGAGACGCGGGAAAAATACTGGACGCTCTTTCCTTTTTAAAGGATGTTGAAACGGGTGAAATGCCCAAACTGGGCCGACGGGTAGCTATATACGGCGGCGGCAATACAGCCATGGATGCTGCGCGGGTAGCCAAACGACTGGGGTATGAGCCGCTTATCATTTACCGCCGGGACCGGGAACATATGCCGGCCCACGACTTTGAAGCTGACGAGGCGCTTTCAGAAGGGGTCAGGATCAATTGGCTTCGAACGATCAAAGCCATTGACGGTCCTACAATTCAGGTAGAAGCCATGCGGGTAAACGAAAAAGGCCAGCCTGAGCCGACAGGACAGATCGAAACCCTTGAAGCCGACTCCCTTATCCTTGCCTTGGGGCAGGATACCGATACCCGGTTTTTGCGAAATATACCGGGCATTGAATTTGACTCCGGCGGAATCGTTAAGGTAGGGCCCGATATGATGACCGGAGCAGCCGGGATCTTTGCCGGCGGCGATATGGTACCCAGCGACCGTACTGTCACCATAGCCGTGGGGCACGGCAAAAAAGCCGCCCGTTTTATCGACGGCTACCTGCGCGGCCAAACCTACACGCCTCCGCCTAAACATCCCGTTGTCGGTTTTGAACGTTTGCACATCTGGTACAAAACCTTTGCCCCCAAAAAAGAACAACCGGTATTGCCTGAGGCCGAGCGCGTTCGGGGTTTTTCAGAGGTCATGGCCGGATTAACCGAAAAAGAGGCCCGCTACGAAGCCATGCGCTGCTTGTCCTGCGGCAACTGTTTCGAATGCGACGGTTGTTACGGGGCCTGCCCGGAAGACGCGATCATCAAACTCGGTCCGGGCAACAGGTACCTGTTCAACTATGATCTGTGCACGGGTTGTGCGGTTTGTTTCGAGCAATGCCCTTGCCATGCGATTGAGATGGAGGCGGATAATATTGATTGATTCGCCACGCCGCGGCGTGGTCGATTGGTTCGATTGGTTCGATTTTAACAAATAAAAAGATTTAAACTCAGATAAAATGTCTGATACGACCACCCGAAAATATGCAACCCTGGACGGGAACGAGGCCACCGCCTATGTTGCCTACCGGGTCAACGAGGTTTGTGCTATTTATCCGATCACGCCTTCGTCGCCGATGGCGGAACACGCCGACGAGTGGTCGGCCAAAGGCGTGACCAACATCTGGGGCACAACGCCGGAAGTATTTGAGATGCAGAGTGAAGGAGGGGCGGCAGGGGCTGTACACGGCGCATTGCAAACCGGCGCCCTGACCACCACGTTCACCGCTTCGCAGGGTTTGATGCTGATGTTGCCCAATATGTATAAAATTGCAGGCGAGCTGACCAGTGCAGTTTTCCATGTGGCTGCAAGGTCATTGGCCGCTCAGGGGCTTTCTATTTTTGGCGATCACAGCGATGTGATGGCGGCCAGGAGTACGGGGTTTGCCATGCTCGCCTCTGCATCCGTCCAGGAAGCGCACGATATGGCTTTGGTAGCGCAGGCGGCAACGCTTCGGTCGAGGGTGCCGTTCATGCATTTTTTTGATGGTTTTCGAACCTCGCATGAGGTCAGCAAAATAGAATTGTTACCCGAACCGGTGATCCGGGCCATGATCGATGATGAGTTGGTTTTTGCCCACCGAAAACGCGGCCTGAGCCCCGATCATCCGTTTATCCGGGGCACCGCCCAAAACCCGGATGTCTATTTCCAGGGCCGGGAAACGGTCAACACCTATTACCAGCAGACCCCGGATATTGTGCAAAAAACACTGGATCAATTTGCAGGCCTGACCGGGCGCCAATACAGCCTGTTCGAATATTACGGCGCGCCGGATGCAGAGCGGGTTATTATTTTGATGGGTTCCGGCGCCCAGACAGCGATCGAAACGGCTCAATATCTGGCGGAAACGGGAGAAAAAACCGGCGTTGTGCAGGTTCGGCTGTACAGACCCTTCCCAACGAACCGGTTGGTGGCGGCGCTGCCGGCTACTGTACGCAGGATCGCCGTACTCGACAGGACCAAAGAACCGGGTTCGTCGGGCGAACCGCTGTACCTGGACGTGCTGGCGGCATTAGCCGAATCGGACAAACCCGTGCGGGCCAAGGTAGTGGGGGGACGGTATGGGCTGTCTTCCAAGGAATTTACCCCTGCTATGGTAAAAGGCATCTTCGATGAATTGAAAAAAGATGCCCCCAAAAATCATTTCACGATCGGTATTCAGGACGACCTGACCCATACCAGCCTTGACTACGACCCGTCGTTCGTTTTGGCGGATGAAACCCTGACAGAGGCCTTGTTCTTTGGCCTCGGGGCCGATGGAACGGTTGGCGCCAACAAGAACAGCATCAAGATCATTGGGGAAAACACCGACTTGTACGCCCAGGGATATTTTGTGTACGATTCCAAAAAATCAGGCGCAAGCACGGTATCCCATTTAAGATTCGGAAAACGCCCGATCCGCCGGCCTTACCTCATCCGGGAGGCAGATTTTGCAGCCTGCCACAAGTTTAATTTCATCGAAAAGATGGAAATCCTGCCGCTGATCAAAAAAGGCGGTACGTTCCTGCTCAACGCGCCCTATGCTCCCGGCGAGGTGTGGGATCAGCTTCCCCGGCTGGTGCAGGAACAATTCCTGAAAAAAGAACTGAAGCTATACGTCATAGACGCTACCAGCGTTGCAGGAAACACCGGGATGGGGCAACGCATTAATACAATTATGCAGACCTGTTTCTTTGCCCTGTCCGGTGTTTTGCCCAGGGATGAAGCTATTGGAAAGATCAAAAAAGCCATTGAGAAAACCTATTTCAAAAAGGGTCAGGCGGTCATCGAGCAAAATTTTAAGGCCGTCGATGAAACGCTGAGTCACCTCTACGAAGTGCCGTTGCCCGGGAAGGCAACCAGCCGCCGGGAATTGCCACTGACCGTACCGGCAGAGGCGCCGGATTTTGTGCAGGATATCACGGCGATGATGATGAAGGGCCACGGCGATGATTTGCCCGTCAGCATGTTGCCCATCGACGGCACTTATCCGAGCGGCACCACCCGCTGGGAAAAACGCAATATTGCCGATCTGGCGCCGGTTTGGGAACCCGACCTTTGCATTCAGTGCGGTAACTGCAGTTTTGTCTGCCCGCACAGTGTCATACGGGCCAAATTCTTCCACGAAAACCACCTTGAAAAGGCGCCGGAAGGATTCCAGTCAGCTCCGATCAATGCGCGGGGTTTTCCCGAAACGCGATATAGCCTTCAGGTTTATCTGGAAGACTGTACGGGGTGTACCCTTTGTACGGAGGTTTGCCCGGCCGTCAGTCCGGTCGACCCCAAGACCAAGGCAATCAATATGCAGCCCAAACCAGCCACGCCTGAAAAAGAACGTGAAAACATCCGGTTTTTTGAATCCCTGGCCTGGAACGACCGCTCAAAGGTGGATTTCTCCCTGGTGCGGGGCGCCCAGTTCCTGGAACCTTTGTTTGAATTTTCGGGCGCCTGCGCGGGTTGCGGCGAAACGCCTTATGTCCGGTTGTTGTCCCAATTATTCGGCGACCGGCTTATCGTGGCCAATGCGACCGGCTGTTCCTCCATTTACGGCGGCAACCTTCCGACGACCCCCTGGACCAAAAACAAGGATGGCAGGGGCCCCGCCTGGTCGAATTCGCTTTTTGAAGATAATGCCGAATTTGGTTTGGGCATGCGGGTGACGGTTGACAAACACACCGAAATTGCCCGAAACCTCCTGGCCAATATGACCGGCCTGCCGGATGCAGACCTGGTGAAGGAAATCCTGGAAGCGCCACAGGTTTATGAAACCGATATGCTGGATCAGCGCTACCGTGTTGCCAGGCTCAAGGCCCAGTTGCTGAACATGGACCAACCGGCGGCGCAGAACCTGCTTTCGGTCGCTGACCATCTGGTGAAGCGAAGCGTCTGGTTGATCGGGGGCGACGGATGGGCATATGATATAGGTTCCGGAGGGCTCGACCATACCCTGGCCAGTGGTAAAAACATCAACGTTCTGGTGCTGGATACGGAAGTGTACTCCAATACCGGCGGGCAGATGTCGAAGGCGACCCCTACTGCGGCCACTGCAAAATTTGCGGCAGCCGGAAAAAGGGTAGGCAAAAAGGATCTGGCCATGCAGGCAATTTCCTACGGCAACGTCTATGTGGCCCAGATTGCCATGGGCGCCAATCCGCAACAGACCTTGCTGGCGATGCGGGAAGCGGAGGCTTATGAGGGCCCCTCATTGATCCTGGCGTACAGCCATTGTATAGCCCACGGGATCAACATGGAAAAAGGGCTCGACCAGCAAAACCTGGCGGTGGCTTCCGGTTACTGGCCTTTGATCCGATACAATCCGGCGTTGCGCAAAGCAGGCAAAAACCCCTTTGTGCTGGATTCTCCAAGGCCGACCATTTCGCTGAAAGATTATGCGTACAACGAATTGCGGTACCGCATTCTGGCCCGCGCCAACCCGGAAGAAGCCGAACGGCTGATGGACCTGGCTCAGGAAATTGCCGGGCTGCGCTGGAAAACCTACGAGGATATGGCGCGGTGGAAGGCCGAAGCGTTTGCGCCGGTGGGGTAATACGGACGCCGGACAGGAGTTTACTGTTGCCTCGCCCGCTGTAGCCGCCTAAGCGGCGGAGGAGGGTTCATTGTTGTTGGTGTAACGGCAGCATAACGATTATGAACCATCATAAACCACCATAAACCATCACAAACCAAAAAACATGGATCTCCGCACAGATTATATGGGTTTAAACCTGACTTCGCCGCTTGTCGTGAGCGCGTGTTCGCTTTCCGAGGAAGTGGACAATATTGTGCAGATGGAAGATGCGGGGGCGGGGGCGGTGGTATTGTTCTCGCTGTTTGAGGAGCAGATCCGGCAGGAGGCGGCCTGGAACGAATCCATTCTGGAATCGACGAGCGGTTTTTTTGCCGAGGCGAATGGCTACTTTCCGGACCTTGAGGATTACCATGTCGGCCCGGAGAATTACCTGGAGGTTATCCGGCAGGCGAAAGAGCGGGTAGGCATCCCGGTGATTGCTAGTCTGAACGGCATTACCAATGAAGGTTGGATCGATTATGCCCGCCTGATGGAACAAGCCGGAGCGGACGGCATTGAGATCAATGTGTTTTATGTTCCGGCGGATCTCCGGCACACGGGGCCTGAGGTAGAGCAGATCTACATCGATATTTTGCGCCATGTCAAAAACAGCGTCGGCATTCCTGTTGCCATCAAGTTGAACCCCTATTTTTCAGCGATGGGCGATATGGCCAAGCGACTGGAAGGAGCGGGGGCTGACGCGCTGGTGTTGTTCAACCGGTTTTACCAACCGGATTTTGATATAGAGCACCTGAAGATTGTGCCCAGTCTGGAATACAGCTCAAATGTGGAGATCCGCCTGCCTTTGTTATGGATCTCCCTGTTATACGGCCGGACGACCGCATCGCTGGCTGCTACCACCGGAGTACACGGCGCCAATGAAGCGATCAAATACCTGCTTGCCGGCGCTGATGTTGCCATGACGGCATCTGCGCTTTACAAAAACGGCATACCATTTCTGCGCACCATGACGCAGGGCCTGACCCAATGGATGGACCGGATGCAATTGCACGCTGTAAAAGATTTCAAGGGCCTGCTCAGTCAGCAACTCATTGCCGACCCTACTGCCTTTGACCGTGCCAATTACATCAAGATACTGGAGAGCAAACGGTAAGCTCCTGTTGAAAATAATATCCCAAATTGATATTTATCACGCCTCAGGGTGAAAAACGTCATCCCGGCGAATTTTTTACCCGCCTAACTTTATCGCGATTTTAAATACTCCAACAAAAAATCGCTGTACAATGGGCAACATTAAATATGTATACACCTTTGGGAACAAAACCGCCGAAGGCGATGCCAAGATGAAAGGCTTGCTGGGCGGCAAAGGCGCCAACCTGGCTGAAATGAACCTGATCGGCCTGCCAGTCCCTCCCGGATTCACCATTACGACCGAAGCCTGCAACAGTTATTTCAAAACCAGCAAAGCAGAAGTGCTGGAGATCCTTCGTTTGCAGGTAAAAGAAGGCATCGAGTGGGTAGAGGACGTCACCGGAAAACAATTCGGCAATGCTGCCGACCCCTTGCTTTTGTCGGTCCGGTCGGGCGCAAGGGCTTCCATGCCCGGGATGATGGACACCGTCCTGAACCTGGGCATGAACGACGAAGCCGTGGAAGGTTTTGCCCGCAAAACCGGAAATCCGCGTGCAGCCTGGGATTCTTACCGGCGTTTTATACAGATGTACGGCGATGTGGTAATGGGCCTGAAGCCGGAATCAAAAGAAGATACTGATCCTTTTGAAAAAATCCTGGATACGATTAAGGAGGAAGCAGGCGTACACGACGACACCGAGTTGTCGAAAGACCATCTGGTTGACCTATGCAGCCGGTTTCGGAATAAAATCAAAGAGCGGACCGGCAAAGAATTCCCGCAGGATCCCTGGGATCAGCTCTGGAACGCCATCACCGCGGTTTTTGACAGTTGGATGAACGCACGCGCCATCACCTACCGCGCGCTGAACGGCATCCCTTCAAGCTGGGGAACGGCCGTCAACGTGCAGGCCATGGTATTCGGCAATATGGGTGAGGCCTCTGCTACCGGCGTAGCCTTCACCCGCGACCCGGCTACAGGTGAAAACCGTTTTACCGGGGAATACCTGATCAATGCACAAGGCGAAGACGTTGTGGCAGGAATCCGCACCCCCCAGCAGATCACCCTCGAAGGCGCCCGCCGCTGGGCCAGGCTGGCCGGGGTGCCGGAAGAAGAACGCCGTTTGAAATACCCTTCCCTTGAAGAGACCATGCCGGTATTGTATCAGGAACTGAATGACTACCAGCAACGGCTCGATCTGCATTACCGCGACATGCAGGACCTCGAATTCACCATTCAGGAAGGCCGGTTGTGGATACTGCAAACCAGGAACGGTAAACGAACCGGCCAGGCGATGGTCCGGATTGCGGTGGAAATGCTCGACAGCGGGGTAATTGACGAGGGTGAAGCTTTGCTGCGTATTCAACCCTCAAAACTGGACGAACTCCTTCACCCTGTTTTTGACCCCGAGGCGATGAACGCAGCCCATGAAATTGCCCGCGGCCTTCCGGCATCGCCGGGCGCTGCATCCGGTCAGATTGTCTTTTTTGCCGAAGACACCGTGGAATGGGCTGCCAGGGGCAAAAAAGTAATCCTGGTCCGGATGGAAACTTCCCCGGAGGATATTCAGGGCATGGACAATGCCAGGGGCATCCTTACAACGCGAGGCGGCATGACCTCCCACGCTGCTGTTGTTGCGCGCGGAATGGGCAAATGTTGCGTGACGGGCGCTACTGCCCTGCACATCGACTACCAGGCCAAGGTCATGACCGTAAACGGCAAAGTTTATCATGAAGGCGACTGGATCAGCCTGAACGGCGCCACCGGCCAGGTATTCGAAGGCCAGATCCCTACCCGGGAGATCGCCCTGACCGGTAATTTTGCCCAACTCATGAAACTGTCGGACGCCAAAGCGCGCCTCAAAGTCAGGACCAACGCCGACACGCCCGAGGAGGCGCAGGTCGCGCGCCACTTCGGGGCTACGGGCATTGGTTTATGCCGGACCGAACATATGTTTTTCCAGGATGACCGCATCAAGGCTGTCCGGGAGATGATCCTGGCCAATGACGAAAACGGCCGGAAGGTTGCACTTAACAAATTGCTGCCCTACCAGCGCAGCGACTTTGAAGGAATATTTGAAGCGATGGACGGCCTGCCCGTGACCGTCCGCCTGCTCGATCCGCCGTTGCACGAATTTTTGCCTGCAGATGAAAAAAGCATCCAGGCGATGGCGGAAGAACTGGGGTTATCCTACCATGACGTTCAGGAAAAGGTAGACGACCTGAAAGAGGCCAACCCGATGCTGGGCCACCGGGGTTGCCGCCTGGCCAATACCTTTCCGGAGATCTCCGCGATGCAGGTGCGGGCTATCCTGGAGGCCGCGCTGAACGTCCGGGCCAGAGGGCTGACGGTAAAACCCGAGATCATGATCCCGTTGACCAGTGTGGGAAATGAACTAATGATGCAGGCAGACTGGATCAGAAAAACCGCCGAAGAAGTATTTGCCGAAAGGGGCGAACGCATCATTTACCAGATCGGTACCATGATCGAAGTGCCCAGGGCTGCCCTCGTAGCTGAAAAACTGGCCAAGTGCGCCGACTTTTTCTCCTTTGGCACCAACGACCTTACCCAGATGACCTTTGGATATTCGAGAGACGACGTGAGCAAATTCCTGCCCGTCTATCTTGAAAAAGGGATCCTGAAAGAAGACCCCTTCAGCTCCATCGACCAACACGGGGTGGGTCAGCTCGTACAAATGGGCGTAAAAAAAGGCAAGGAAACGAAACCAGGCCTTTTGACGGGCGTCTGTGGCGAACACGGCGGCGACCCTGCATCCATCGAGTTTTTCCATGCCAGCGGGCTCGACTATGTCAGTTGCTCTCCGTTCCGGGTGCCCGTAGCCCGGCTGGTAGCTGCTCAGGCTGCCGTCAAGGAACAACTGCATATTGCGGAGGAGGTGCTGGATGAGGTGGATATGTGCTAGAGTATGTTGATTTGTTGATGTGCGTGCCACGCGGTACGCGTGGTTGATTTGTTGATTCGAAACGACTGCCATCGCATTTTCGAATCAACAAATCAATCATTTTTTAACTTTGAATGGGGAACCCATTGCTGGTTTTCGGCGCGCTCGCAGATTAATCGGCGCCGGTTTTAATATTTTTTTTATTTTTGCTGCCCTGATCCTAACCAAAGTCCAAATTGTGAACCAAACTGGTTCCGTCCAGGTTTTTCCCTTAAATCAAAACATCATCCGTTAACCGCATGATCAACTTGATCCTTTTTGGCCCTCCGGGATCAGGCAAGGGCACACAGGCAGTAAAACTGGTCGACCGTTACGGTCTGCTCCATATTTCCACAGGTGATCTGTTCCGTTATGAGATCGGCAACAAAACGCCGCTCGGTATGGAAGCCAAACGCTATATGGACAGCGGGCAGCTTGTGCCGGATTCCGTCACCATCGGCATGCTGCGCAACAAGGTGGAAGCCAACCCGGATGCGCCGGGGTATATCTTCGACGGATTCCCGCGTACCATACCACAATGTGAAGCCCTCGACGACCTGCTGGCTGAAAAAGGGCAGTCCATTTCCAAACTCCTGCTGCTCGATGTGCCCGACGATGAGATCGTCAAACGGATCATGTTGCGGGGCGAAACCTCCGGCCGTGCCGACGACCTCAACGAGCGTGTCGTCCGCAACCGGATCGAAGTGTACAAAAATGAAACCACACCGGTCTTCGACTATTATGCACGGGAAGGCAAATCTTTTAAGATTAAGGGCGTAGGGGGAATCGAAGAGATCTTTGACCGGTTGGCGATGGAGGTTGATTCCTTGATATGAAGGAAACTTATCTCTCCTGTTTAAAAATTTTAAATCACCGGATACCTCACCTCGATTAATGTCAGCCCCTCTGCCGGCGCGCTGTAACTCTTTTTCAGCCGGGTCTGCGTATCCATTGCCAGTTTTAGTTCATCCAGGCTTACCTTGCCGGTTCCTGCGTTGATGCAGGCGCCTACGATGAGCCGGACCATGCCCCGCAAAAAGCGGTTGGCGGCAATTTCGAAGGTCAGCAATTCCGTTGCTTCGTTGAAAACCCATTCGGCTTTTTTCAGTTCACAGCGCATCGAATCCACATCCGTATCACTTTTGCAAAAAGGGTAAAAATCGGTGTAGTGCAGCAAAAGTTGAGCGGCCTCCTGCATTTTTTTCAGATCCGGTTTTTGAGGAAAAGGGTAAAAAAATGCCGTTTCGGTGCGGAAAGGATCCTTCCGGAAGGTGATGGTATACCGGTATGCCCGGTAAAAAGCGTCGTATCGCGCGTGCGCATCCGGGTGAACCGGAAAAATGCGGTAAACGGCAATGTCCCGGGGTAAGACCTTGTTGAGCCGGCGCAGGAAGGCTTCGGGGAAATCGCCTTCAAAATCAAAATGGATGAAATACCGGCTCGCGTGCACCCCGGCGTCGGTACGTCCGCAGCCGGTGATTTCCACAGGCTGCCTGAGCAAAAGCGAGAGGGTTTCTTCCAGCTTTTCCTGCACACTTATCCCCTCGGGTTGACGCTGCCACCCAACGTAGGCGGTCCCGTTATAAGCCAGTTCGGCGAAGTATCGCATGGGGTAAAGGTAGGGCTATTGTTTTATTTGGAATAACTGTTTTGGTGGACGGCTGACGGTGCCCGACTACGCCAAGGCTTCGTCGGACGGTGGACGGCTGACGGACTGTAGACTGCAGACTGCAAACTGCGGACTGCAAACTGCAGTCTGTCTACCGGCCGCCTGGATGTTTCCGGGTATACAGGCCGTCAAATACGGAAGTCCAGTTTTTTCCGCCGTCGTTGCTCACTTCCCAAAGCTGCCGCACTGTGCCGCCCGGGCCGGGAGTCCAGGTAATGCGGTTGGTATAAGGTTTGCCTTCCCGGTTTTTCATTTCGCCGCTGTACATGACCATGCTGCCGTTTTCCATGCCGCCTTCGAGGAGGAGATTGCCGCCCTGGTTGTCCACCCAGGTTTGGCGCCATTTGCCGGCGGCAGGGTCGTAAAAATTGTAACTCGTGCCCGTATAGTTGGGGGATGCCGAGATCCAGTTTTCCTGGATGACGCAACTGTCCTGCAGAATGACGATATGGTTGGTCCCCGCAGGTTTGCCGGCGACCGTCGTTTCCCAGTCGCCTACCCAAAAGTCGAATTGACGAAAGGCTGCTTCGCAGCATTTGCATCCGGTATCCGTTTGGGCCTGCAGGAAGGCGCCGGTAAAAAGCAATCCCAGAAATAAAAAGCTTTTTGTTTTCATGGTTTTATTTGTTTAATGCAGAAAGGAAACTGGATCCGCAGCCTGCCGATAACACACCGGGAGCGAATCCAGCTTGTTGCAAAATTGTCCGAATGACGGGTAAATATTGCATTTCCGACCGGGCCGGGCTTTAATTATTATAAATATTGGAAGGATCGAAGGGCGCGTTGTTGATCCCACCCTATCGAATTAATTGTTGATTTGTTGATTTGTTGATGCGTTGATATGAGGAATCGAATCAATCGAATCAATCCAATCAATCGAATCAATCCAATCAATCCAATCACGGTATCTCCAGGATCTTATGGGTCTGCAAACTCAGCCGCCACTGGGGATTGTTCAGGCAATAATCCAGGGCGAGGCGGGTATTTTCAAGGCGCTGCGGGCCATCCATAGGCTGCAGGAAAAAATGATCAAATGGCAAGCCGGCATATTTCTCCGGTTCGGCGCCGGGTTGGGGAAACACCAGTTTTAGTTCGTTTCCGGCGGTAATAACGAGTTCCGTACCGGCTTTTGGGCTGACGCAAATCCAGTCCAGGCCGGGCGGCGCCGGCAGGGTGCCGTTGGTTTCCACCGCTACTTCGAATCCCTGGGCGTGGAAAGCATCCACCAATGTTGGGTCCAGTTGCAGCATGGGTTCGCCGCCGGTACACACGATATAGGGTTGGCCGCCGGGGGTAACGGGCCAAAGGGAGCGCGCCTTTTTGGCAAGGGCTGAGGCAGTGTAACGCCCCCCATTGACCCCGTCGATACCCCAAAAATCCGTATCGCAGAACCGGCAGACGGCCTTGGCCCGGTCTTTTTCCCGACCGCTCCACAGGTTACACCCTGTAAAACGGCAAAATACGGCCGGGCGGCCTGTCTGGGCGCCTTCCCCCTGCAAAGTGTAAAACAATTCCTTAATTTTGTACTGCATCTGCCCGCTGCCGGAATACCTGCAGCTTTTTTTTAGCGTTATTCCATCTTAAAATCAACACTCATGCGCCGATTCAGATTCCTTATTGCCGGATTTTTTCTGGCCTTCGCCATAATTGGTAACGCCCAAACGGCTTACCGGGTTGCTTTTTACAACGTTGAGAATTTGTTCGATACCGAAGACGACCCCGTCAAACTCGATGAAGATTTCACCCCCGGAGGTAAACAGAACTGGACCGAAGAGCGTTACCAGACCAAACTCGACCGCCTCTCCCAGGTTTTTGAACGGATGAACTGGCCAACCTGGATCGGCCTGGCCGAAATTGAAAATGCCCGCACTCTCGCCGACCTGGCCGCTAAAATGGACGACAAAGGGCCGGTCTACCAGTTTGCCCATTTCGAGTCGCCCGACTTGCGCGGCATCGATGTGGCTTTGTTGTACCAGCCGGGTTTGTTCACCATCCTGGCCTCGTCTTTCATCCGCATGGATTTCCCGAATGACCCAGAGCCCAACTACACCAGCCGCGATATCCTGCAGGTGACCGGCCTGACCCAGACCGGAGATACGCTCCATTTTTTTGTCAACCACTGGCCTTCCCGGCGCGATGGTGAGGCGGTCAGCGAAAGCCGTCGGGTGAGAGCGGCTACCTTCCTGAAGGATGCCGTCGGCAAGATCCTGGGCGAAAATCCGCGTGCAAAGATTGTCATCATGGGCGACTTCAACGACGAACCCGGCAACAAAAGCATTACGGAAACCTTGTATGCCCAAACCCTGACGGACAAACCCGTCCAGGGGACTTTGTACAACTGCTTCGCCAAGGCCAAAAAGGACGGCCTCGGCACGTATTGTTACCGGGGAGACTGGAACATGCTCGACCAGATTATCACTTCCTGCGAACTGGTCTGCAATACGGGCTCATTGATCGCCGCCAACCCCACCATCTTCAAAGAAGACTTTATGTTGTACGACGACCCCAAAAGCGGCAAACTGCCCAACCGCACGTTCGGGGGGACGCGTTATTTCGGCGGATACAGCGACCACCTGCCGGTGTATATCGACCTGGCGATCACCGGTTGGGGCGTACGAGGCAGGTGAAAGGATTACCTCAACAAAGTCACATCGCCCTTCAGTACCTTGACTTCCTCGCTCAACCCGGGGAAACTGACCTGGATGATGTACATATAGGCGTCTGAAGGGGCCGGTTTACCTTTGTAGTTGCCATCCCAGACCGCCCCGGCGCCTTCGCCTTCAAAAACGATCTCTCCCCAGCGATTGTATATCCGCATCAGGTCAACCTTCAGGAAATCGGTCCCCGCGGCAATCAGCTCGCTGTATACGCGGAACTCATCGTTGGTTTCGTCATTATTGGGCGTGAAAACGTTGGGTACCAATACCTCGTCGGTGATCACATCAATCACAAACGGGTACTCATACTGGCGGCAGTTACCATCTGCGATCAGGGTCAGGAAATACGTAATATCGCTCTCCGCGGTAAAAGAAGGGGTTGGGCAATCGGTACAGCTCAGACCGGTAGGCGGCGACCAGTCAAATGTATAAAAATCATTGGCCGGCGGCCCGGTCAGGGTCACTTCCTGGCCTTCCAGCACCCGGATGGTATCCGGCGCCGTGAAGTCGATTTCCGGAATAACGGTCAGGGTGGCCTGGTCGGTTGCCGTACAACCGGGGCCGGCCGTGACCGTTACGCTAAACGTGAGGTTGGAAGTGGCGACCAGCCTGGGATTCATGGAAGTGGCCGGGTCCAGCAGTTGATTGGCGGGCGACCATAAGTAGGAGGCGCCGGATATCGGGTTCTGGACACCCAGTGTAACGATATCGCCTGCACAGGCGGCAATATCCACCACGTCGGCGCTGGCGTCTCCGATAAAAAGGGTGCGGGCCACTTCACGGACGCAACCCGTTTCGTCACTTCTCAGGATCAAAACCACTTCCCTCGGCCCGGTACTTGGAACGGATGCGTAAGTATGTGATACCGGGTTGACGTCATCTGCAGTTGATCCGTCGCCGAAATCCCAGGTCCAGGAACTGACAAAAGCGGTATCCCTGAAGGTGAAGGTAGCGGCGTCCCCGATACAAATTGCTGCCGGGTCGATGTCAAAATCCCCTTCCGGGCCGACCAGCGTAATCTCTTCCGTAGTTGTATTGCTGCAACCGTAGGGCGTTGAAACGGTTTGGGTAATGGTGAAGGTTCCTTTATCAAACGTGGCAATCGGGTCTGAGATGGTCGAAAGCTGTCCGTTGCCAAAATTCCAGACATAGAACAGGTTATAATTGGAAACACTTTCGTCTGTAAACTGGATCTGGGCGGGCGCGCAAACGATGTCTTCTCCGTCGACACTGGTAGAGAAAGCCGCCTGCGGGAAGTCCTGCACAAAGATATTCTGGGTGGCAGTGCCCCGGCAGCCGGTGCCGATCTCTTCAAAGTTCAACAGAACGGTGAAGGTTCCGGCCTGGTTGTACACCGCAGAAGCGGTCTGGCCGGAAGAAAACTGACCGTTGCCAAGGTCCCAGTTAAACGAGAGGCTGGAGCCTGCGTCCGTATAATCGGTTGCTGAAAAATTGACCTGATCGCCGACACAAATGGTGTTATCCGAGGCTTCAATGACGCTGAAAGGCCGGTAAATCTGGATGCTTTGCTGGAATTGGCCGGTGCAGCCCAGTTTGTCTTCGATGTTGAGCGTAACCGGTATTTCATCCCCCAGCGCGTTGCCGAATGTGAAGGATGGGTTCTGGGCTGTACTGGTTCCGAGATCGCCAAATTCCCACATCCAGGACACGATGGTCGTATCAGAGGTGCTGAGGTCGGTAAAATTGACGGTCGTCGGAAAACAAATAAAATTATCGCTCAGGTTGAAGCCGGCCTGAATATCGTAAATACGGGTTTGTTTGGTGAGGGTGTCGATGCAGCCGTTGATGTCTTCCACTTCCAGGGTGAGGGTTTCCACGCCTGGGTTAGAGAAGGTGAATTTGATGCTGCTGTCCTGTGTGGTGATCGGCCGGTTGGAGATATCGAAGAACCAGGTATAACCTTTCCAGCAACAATTTTCGACGTCGACAGATTTAGACGCGTCCAGATCCACCTCGGTGCCAATGCAGATCTTGTCGTCGATTTCAAAAACGGCTTTGACATCCCGGACGTAGACAATGGCTGAATCTACGGTGGCGGCGCAACCCGTGCCGGGGTTTTCAGCGGTCAGGTACACAGTATAATCGCCGGTGGCTGCATAGGTATGGGCAACCTCTGCGCCCGCGCCGGTGGCGCCGTCGCCAAAATCCCAGGAGAGCAGGGTGGCGTCGAAACTGCTGTCCCGGAAGGTATAAGTGAATGGTTCTTCACAATCCATTTCATAATAAAGCGATGCGATCGGTCCGCGCACATTGATAAGGTCTTCCTTGGTAAAAGACTGAAAACAACCGTTGTATTCAACGGTAAGGGTGACGTCTTTGGGGCCGGTTTCGGTCTGGAAAACCCAGTCGGTTTCGCCTTCAGTATAACAATGTGAAGAGCGTCCGTCATCGGTGTCGAAATGCCATGCATCGATCCTGGGGTCAATGGTGACGGTGGAAAGGCGGACGGTATCCCCCCGGCATACGTCGGTTTTATCGACGGTAAAATCGGCTGTGACCGGCGCGCCGACCTCGATCAGGATTACGGCTGAGGTGTCGAGACATCCTCCGGCGTTTTCGATGACAAGCCGGACTTCGTATTCTCCGGGTTGGGTAAAGGTATGGCTATGGGGTGCATCCGTCGTAAGGTCGGCGGAATTGCCGTCGCCGTAGTCATAAGTATACCGGATGATGGGTTCGCGCGAAGAGCTTGAATCGCTGAAGGTAACCGTCAGCGGCGCGCAACCGTTGATCTTGTCGGGCATAAAATTGGCGTAGGCCACGTGGATGGTGTCCGAACGGGAAAGGGTATCCAGGCAACCGGCCGTGGTGCGGAGGACGAGGGCCGAAAAAATGACATCCTCGCCTTTTTCAATATAAGGGTCGGCGCCGACATCGTAGGTCCAGGTGGGGTTGGTTTCGCCGGACGTGGAAAAATCGTTAAAGAACCAGAGGTATTCCTCTGCGTTTTCGTTGGTGGGGTTGAAGGTGAAAGTCGTTGGCGAGGAGCACGCGTAACCTGGGTCGAGGGTATAGGAAGCATCCGCTTTTTCGACAAAAACCTGGACGGTTGTGTCAGCAGAGCAGGTTCCATCGGCCGAGGTAACCTGGAGGGTGATGTTTACCAATCCGGGTTCGTCGTAAATGATCACCGGGTTGCGTTCATTTGAAAATTGTTGGTTGGCGTTGGGGCCGAAGTTCCAGACGTACAACCCGGGGTCGGAAGTATTGACGAACGGTATGGTATCTTTCCAGCAGATCGTATCAGAGATGGCGAAACTGGCGCGCGGCGGGCCGACCCTGACCTGACGGGTAATGACTTCCGAGCAGCCGATGAAATCGGTCGCCGTCAGGGAGACGGTATAGGTCCCTTCAACGATATAATTCACGGGGGGAGGGGTGCGGCCGGTAAAAGTCTGGCCGTTGCCAAAATTCCATTGGAAGATGAGGCCGGAACCAGGCGTCTGGTTGATGAAGGAAAACTGTGCGGGGGCCGAACAAACCACCGCAGGGTTGGGTTGGGTGGCGAAGGCCAGGTTTTCAATACTGGAAACCTGAATGAGGCCCGGCGTTTGGGCGATACTGCTGCAACCGGGCAAGGCCGATTCCAACTGCAGGGAAACGGTGAAGGCGCCCGCTGCGGTATAGGTATGCGATACGGTATTGACGTCGAAAGCGCTTCCGCCGTCGCCGAATACCCAGGAGGTTTTGGAAATGGGGATATTCGGGTCAACCGTCGATTCATTTTCAAAATTGACCGTCAGCGGTTTGCAGCCGATGGTGGTGTCGGTCACAAATTCAACAACGGGTTTGGGATAGACATTGACGGTGACAGTCCCCAGTATGGGTTGGCCCTGGGCCGAGCGGAATTCCACCACGTATTCGCCCGGCGTGGTAAAGGTAGCCGTCGGGCTGGCGAGGCTGGAATTGTTGCCGTTTTTGAAATCCCAGAAAAAGGAAGACGCCCCCTGCGGAGGGCTGAACTGCACCTGCAAAGGTGAGCAGCCTTCGGTCAGGTTGGCGGTTTGAGCGGTCGTCCTTTGGACAAGGCCCAGCAAAAAAAATGCATAGAGAGCAAAACGTAAATGGAAGCTATTCATCACTAAGGGATTACGTGGTATCGTTATCATACTTTGACCCTTTTCAGGGAATAAAAGAGCGAATTGTCGGATAAATTTCCGCAATAAAGCTACTGAACGCATTGCAAAGAAAAGGTAAAAAGACTAAGTTTGCAAACTAGAATATGTAATCCCAACGCTAAACAATCAAATATGAAGATTTATTTCGGTTTTCTGCTCGCGCTCTTGTCTGCCCTGCCTTTGGCCTCCGGTCAAAAGCTGTACACCCGTCAGGCTTCTCTCCCTTGTGTCAACAAGGTTTTTCAGGTAACGGCCCACGTTACCCGGGATTCTCTCGGCGATTTCGGGGCGACCGAAGAGGATATCCGCAAGGGGATCGATACCCTCAACCGGTATTTCTCGCCCATCTGCATTTCCTTCAATCTCTGCGAGGTCAATTTCGTCGACAATTTCCAATATGATAACCCGGCAAACGAGAACGAATGGGAAGAAATGAAAGTGAAGTACCTCCGGGAAAACCGCATCAATATCTTTTTTGTGTCCAACCTTACCTGGAAACCGGATGATTGCGGGCTGGGCGACCGGGAGGGGATCCTCGACCCTGCACAAAGGGACGGTATTATGGTGTTTAAAAGCTGCCTGACCGGCGCGCCCAAATCCGTAGCGCACCATGTGGGCCATTTCTTCGGCTTGTACGATACCAATGAAGGTGAAGGCGAGGAACTGGTCAATGGCGACAACTGCGAAACCGCCGGAGATTTTATATGCGACACACCCGGCGACCCCTATGTTGCCGGAGAAGAGATCAGCAATTACCTGGACGTTGACCAGGGCTGCCGTTTCATTTTCGGCGGCACTGACGCCAACGGCGAATCCTACCTGACGGATGTGGGCAATATTATGTCCTATTATCCGGAGGAATGCAAATGCGGGTTCAGCTACCAGCAGTATTTCCTGATGGCGGAGAATTATCTCAAGGCGGATCCGAAGCACTGGTAGATGGGATGCTGGCCACGCCTGTGGCGTGGTGGATGCTTGATGCCTGGCAGACGGTTAGGCTCCTGAGCGGAGTCGAAGGAGATGCTGGTCACTCCGGGGCGAGGTGGAATCAGGATGCCGGGCCAACCGCGTAAACGTCGGTAGGCTGAGGGCTTCCGCCCAAGGGCTCGATACTGATGGCGAAAGCGACCACGTCATCGCTGATATAGGGTCTTTCGATCAGGGTTCCCCGGCCGGAAGGCAGGTCAAAAGGCTCCATACTGTTGGGTAGCGCCTGGTTCTTAACAATCGCCCATAATTGGTACTGTTTACCGGAAGGCAGCGCCGGAAGGTTGATCACATTCAGGAAATTGGCATCCTCGATTTGATTCCAGTAAACTGCTGCTACGACGATGCAACCGCCTTCAGGTGTTTCCTTCACAATATATACCGGGATATTTTTGGGGTCATTGATGATATCCAGTTGTCTTTGGATAAAAGCAAGGCTGTCCCGGGTTTGTTGTTGTTCAGCCAGGAGCGCCTGTACCCTGGTCCGGCCATCGGCAGATTTCCGCTTTTCCAACAGGAATAATACGCCAAGTCCCAGGGCCAAAGTCAGCAGGAGCAGAAGACCCCACCAGGCAATTGAAGAAACTTTGCCACGTTGAGTAATTTTCCTGGCAGGGGTTCCGGGAGCAGGCTGTTGTTGGATCCGGTTCAGAATATTCTTCAAGGCCCCTGGCGACGGTGTAACTGCGTGTGCGACCGCATATTCTTCCAGGGCAGCCTCGATGGCATCCAGCTCGCGGCGGATCTCAGGATATTGAGCGGCATGGTTTTCTACCTCCCGGCGCTCTTTTTCGCTCAGATCCCCCAGGACGTATTGTTCCAGGATGCCAGATGATATGTACTTGCCTATATCCAATTCAAATCAGGTTTTAACAAATATACCATAACATTAAGATCAGCAATAACCATCCAGGTTGTTCGTTTGCCAGGGCGGCTCTCAGTTCAAGGACCGCCTGGCGGATCGTGGTTTTAATGGTTCCAAGGGGAATTCCGAGGGTTTCACTGGCTTCCGATTGGGAATACCCTTTGAAATAAAGGTATTCGATCAGCAATCTATGCCGTTCATCCATGTTCCGGATGATCTTTTGAAGGCCAAAATCCGTCAATGCGAGGCTTTCCGCCGGTTCACCAAGCTCATTTACGAGGTTTTCCGTCGATTCGGTTTTTGCAGCGCGCTGGAATTTTCCGCTTCTGACCAGGTCAATGGCCGTATTCCGGGCAATTTGCACCATCCAGGTGAATAACCGGCCACGGGTGGTATCGTACTGGTCCATCTTTTGCCATATTTTGACAAAAACGTCCTGCAATACTTCTTCAGCGGATTCTTTGGAAGGGATGGTTTGACGGATGATCTGCAACAAGGCGCCGGAATATTTTTGATACAACAGGGAGAAAGCCGAAGTGTCCCGGTCAATGATCTTTTGAACCAGTTCAAGATTTTCTTCTTCGCCTTTAGGGATGACCCTGTTCATTTTTAAAAGCAGGTATTTTGGCTTTCGCATGCAAATGTAGGTTTTTTCAGGTTTTCTGCGGCATAATCCAATCATTTTGGCGGATCAAATGACGGTTATGCAAACCTACTGTCGGCGGGTGCCCAAAAGCCGGGTCAAAGGGTGGTCAAATTTTGTCCAAAATCAGGGGTTGAGCAGGTCTTCAATCCTGGGTTGGCCTTCCATTCTGACCTGCCCCCGGCGATCCCCGGATTTTTCGACCTCGATGCCCAGCCACCGCCCGCCAGAGGCGTTGTGCAGTTGGGCGCCGTCTTCCAGGATCAATAAACCGCCGGCCTGAACAGCGATCCGGCTCCCCGGCGGCATTGAAACCCGGCAGGATATCCGGAGCATTCCGCCTTGCGCAATGAAGAGGTTGCCTTCGAGGTCTTTGGCGCCCGTCCAGGCGACGGTATCCCGGATGACTATATTTCTTTCCGGGTTCAGGCGGCCCCAGTTGGGGGCAAGCAAGTCCCGTTGCAGGACCCCGGGGGTTGACATGCGCTGGTAGATCTTTCCGATCTGGCAGGGTGAAAAAGCGAGTTGCAGGGCATTATAGTCCATTACGTTGTTGGAAGTCGTGGTGTCGCATCCGGGGCCTGCGCTGCGGCCAAAACATTTTTGCGGATGTTGAGGCGTATCGTCGCAGCCGTCGTTGTATGCCCAGGTATGGGTCAGGCCGAAGATATGGCCGGTTTCATGATTCAGCATGCCCCTGAAATCCCAGGGATTTTTGGCATCCGGCCAGCGGGCGGCCAGTTTCATGGCCTTGCCCAGCGCCACGCCGGTTCCGTAGGCCTGGTAGGTGGGAGAGGTCAGGCTGTCGGGGTGATGGGGCATCATAAAAATATTGAGCACGGAATCCTGTTGGACTCCGTACCGGGTGATCACCTCCTTGTCGTACAAATTCCGGTTGCGTCCCCGGGTGACATAATAATAAAGGTTATCGTCATAGTGGAAATAGATGCCGTCGTCACCGGGTTGCTGCGGGTCGGGCGTCAGCAGGTACTGGATGCGTGTAGGCAGGCAAGGCGTGTTGTTCCGGTGGGGCAGGTACATTTTTTTGTTGTTGGACATGGCGTAGTTGATGGCCTTGTACAATTCGAGGGTGAATTTCCGGGCTTCATCCTCCTTCAGGTTTTTGGAGCCGTCGGCTGAATTCATCCAATGGAAATTGATCCGGATGTATCTGACCGGGAAATGGTCGAGGTGATTCGTGTCCGGTTCGTAGGCTTCATAATGGCCGCAGGGCGAAGGGGGGGCGCCGATTCGGCGGGGCGCCGGTTCCTCATACCCCACAGGCAATCGCGCCTGGGATGAAAGATCCAGCATCTGCCAACTGGATTTTGGGGAGCAGGTGGTGAAAAGCATGGCAATAAATGCAGTGGATACGATTGAAAGCAGCGTTCGGATCATCGGGACAGCAGTATTTATTGAATCAGGTGGTGAAGATACGAAGATGAGAGGATACGAAGATGGGAGGATGCGAAGATGGGAAGATGCGAGGATGCGAGGATACTGGGATACGAAGATGAGAGGATGGGAAGATGGGAGGATAGGAGGATGCGAAGAAAGGGGATGGGAGGATGCGCCACGACCTGCAGGCGGGATAAACTTTTCATCCTCTTCCGGGCAAAAAAAAACCGGCTCTGAAAAGAACCGGTTTACTGTGCCCAGAACAGGATTTCCCGCCAGTCAGGAATATGGCCGGAGTTCAGGTCATTTCGCAAGGCGGGATAAACTTCTCATCCTGTTCCGGGCAAAAAAAAAACCGGCTCCGAAAAGAACCGGTTTGCTGTGCCCAGAACAGGATTCGAACCTGCACACCCTTTCGAGCACTACCACCTCAAAGTAGCGTGTCTACCAGTTTCACCATCTGGGCTTTGCTATTGAAACCTGGGGGTTTCAAAAAAGTTTCGCAAAGATAGATCAAATTGTAAAAAAATGATCTTCCCGGCTGGAAAATCTTTTGAGCGCGATAATCATTAAAAATTTGAGAAAGGCTGGGAAATATTCCACCGATCCCGCAATAGGATCACCCCTCGTTTTCCAAAGCCGCTTTTCGCAGGCGCTGCAGGAATGGCGAAGCGAATATAAAATCCTGCAGGACTTCGTTGTCGCTGCGCAAGACCTCGCTGTTATTGCCCTGCCAGGCCACTTTGCCTTTGTGTAAAAGCAGAATGTTGTCGCCGATTTCCATGACCGAGTTCATGTCGTGGGTATTGATGACGGTCGTGATATTTTTTTCAATGGTAATATCCCGGATCAGTTCGTCGATGACCAGGGCGGTCTTGGGGTCGAGGCCCGAGTTGGGTTCGTCGCAGAACAGGTATTGGGGGTCCAGTACGATGGCGCGGGCAATCCCGACCCGTTTTTGCATACCGCCGCTGATCTCGGAAGGGTATTTATGGTTGATTCTGTCGAGGCCGACCCGCTCCAGGCAGTAGTTCACCTGGTCAAGTTTTTCTTTTTTGGTCTTGTGGGTGAACATATCCATCGGGAAACGGATATTTTCCTCTACCGTCATGGAATCGAAGAGGGCCGAAGCCTGGAACAGCATACCCACCTTCATGCGGATAGAACGAACCTGTTTTTTATTCAGGGCAAAAAGGTCGGTATCGTCGTACCAGACTTTTCCGGAAGTAGGGGTGAAAAGCCCCACGAGGATTTTGAGCAATACCGTTTTTCCCGCGCCGCTCCGGCCGATGATGAGGTTGGTCTTACCCTGATCAAACTCTGTGGTTATGCCTTTGAGCACCTCGGTATCGTTGAAGGATTTGAATATATTTTCGGTTCGTATCATGTTCAGTCGGCTTAAGTAAAAAGTACGGCAATGAGGTAATCCGCCAGCAGGATGAGGATGTCGCTGAAGACCACGGCGTTGGTGCTGGCCCTGCCGAGTTCGATGCTGCCTCCCTTGACATAATACCCCTGGTAGGCGGAAACGGTGGTGAGGATTACGGCAAAAACAGCCGATTTCACGAACATCAGGGTAATATTGCGCTCCAGAAAAAAAGAACGCAGCCCCTGGATGTATTCCGCATCCGACATCAGGCCGGTGGGCACGCTGGCTGCGTAGCCGCCGATGATGCTGATAAAGGCAGCCAACGCCACCAGCATCGGGATCACAACGAGGGCTGCCACCAGTTTGGGTGTGATGAGGAAGGCCGCCGTATTGACGCCCATAAGGTCCATAGCGTCAATATGTTCTTTCTGGCGCATCCCCCCGATTTCAGCGGCGATATTGGAGCCCACTTTCCCCGCCAGAACCAGGCAGGTAATGGTCGGCGCCAATTCTATGATGGTGCTGTCCCGCACAATATAACCGATATAGTACCGGGGCACCAGGGTGCCGTCGAGCTGGTAGGCAAACTGCACAGCCGTCACCGCGCCGATGAAGATGGAGATCAGCCCGACGATGACTAGGGAACCGATGCCGATGTCGATCATCTGGCGCATGGTTTCCTTATAGTACATCGAAAACCGCTCCGGGCGGGCAAACGCCGTGCCCATCATGGTGACATACCGGCCGAAATGATAAAGAAACTTTGAAAACAGCATAGTTACGGAGATCTTCCCTTCAAAGGAATGCAAATTTAGTGTATTTTGGTGACTTTCGGCATTTTGCTTAAAACACGACCGGATGCGCACAGTTTTGATCCTTCTTTTTTTATCCTTTTCCGCGGGGTTGCTTGCTCAAAATCCAACCCCGGTCAAACTGCGCTGGGAGCGTCAAAAAACCGGTAAAGGGTTGGTATGGAAACATGCGCAACCCAGGGATCTGTTCAGCAGCCCCCAGAATTTGAATCTGGTGATTATCCACCACAAAAAAAGAAGACTGGACCTGCTCTGGCGCCAGGATACCCTGGTCAGGACAAGCGATATGGCCGTCCGGGCCGGTGCGGTTGCCGCCATCAACGCCGGTTTTTTTAACATGAAGACAGGCGGCTCAGTGACCCCGCTGCGCGACCGCGGCAACGACATTGTTGTGGACCAACAAACCGGCAACCGGGAAATTATGGAAGGTGTGCTGGTATTTGACGGCTACGGTCATACCCGGATAGTTGCCGCTGAAGATTCAACGGCCTGGCAGTCAATGCCCGGTTTTTTATTTACCGGACCTTTATTGTTATTGGAGGGGCTGCCGCAGCCGCTCGACGATAACGCCTTCAACAAAACCCGTCACCCGCGTTCCTGTCTGTGCACACTCCGGAACGGCAAAGTTATACTGCTCACCGCCGATGGCCGGCACGAGGAAGCCCTGGGCCTGAGCCTGCAGGAACTCACGGACCTGACCCGCTCCCTGGGTTGCCGGAACGCGATCAATCTGGATGGCGGCGGGTCCACCACCCTCTGGATCAAGGGCCCCGGCATTGTCAACCGGCCTTCCGACAACAAAAAATTTGACGCGGAAGGGGAACGACGGGTGGCCAATGCGGTAGGGGTGTGGTAACTATCCCAATGCAACATCGAGCAACATCATGGTTGTAAAACCGATCATGGCGCCGATGGTGGATAAATCTGTTTCATTGCCGGTTTGTGATTCCGGGATCAATTCTTCCACCACAACAAATATCATAGCGCCGGCAGCAAAGGACAGCGCATAGGGCAACAATGGCGTGACCGTCAAAACCAGCCAGGCCCCGATGACGCCTGCAACCGGTTCGACTATGCCGGATAACTGCCCGTAGTTAAATGCTTTTAAACTTGAAATCCCTTCCCGTTTCAGGGGAATGGAAACCGCTGCGCCTTCCGGGAAATTCTGCAAACCGATCCCGATGGTCAGCGCGATGGCGCCGGCAAGCAATCCCGTGTCCGGATTATTTGCCAAAGCGCCAAAGGTAACTCCGATGGCCAATCCTTCCGGGATATTGTGCAAAGTAATGGCAAGCACCAGCAATACACTTCGTTGCCAGGAGGTTTTGATCCCTTCCGCTTTATCCATGGACAACCCCAGGTGCAGGTGGGGCAGCAGCTTGTCGATCAGAAATATAAAAGCGCCGCCGGATAAAAATCCAATCACGGCAGGGACCCATGGAAGATCGCCTTTTGCTTCGGCCATTTCTATTGCCGGGCTTAAAAGCGACCAGAAACTGGCGGCGATCATCACGCCTGCTGCAAAACCCAGCATTGAATTAAGTACACTCTTGCTAATGGTTTTAAAGAAAAATACCATAGCTGCGCCCAGGGCCGTCAATCCCCAGGTAAACAGGGTTGCAAACAGGGCCAGCCAAACCGGGTTGTACTCAAGTAACCAGTCCAGGTTCATGTATTCCTGATATTTACAATTTTCCTGCGCAAGGGCTTACAACGACCACCCTTCCCGGTACTCCCGCTTCACAAAAGCGTTGGCTTCCGGGCAATTGGTGATGGTCATGTTTTTGGCGTCCCAGAGCAGTTTTTTCCTGCCGGGGAATTTTCCGTCGGCCCCCTTGGTCTGGTAACTTCTGACGGCAAGCGAACCCAGCAAAAGGGCTTCGGTGAACGGTCCTGCAAATTCGAAGGGTGAACTCAATTGCGCATTGCCGTAACCGGCCATACACCCGTTGACCCATTGCACGTAGTGGCCTTCCGGCACCCGGGGCAGCACTTCCTTCACATTCACACTTTGCATGATCGACGTGGGGAGCAGCCGCGGGTTGGCGCCGTAACAGTCGGCCAGAACTTTGCCTTTTGTCCCTTCCATGAGGATGCCGCCGCTCCAGTCGCCAAAGGGTTCATCCGGGCCGAGTTCGGCGGGGCGTTCGGGTTTGACGCCGCCGTCCATCCAGGTCAGATCGATATGGGAATCGCTGTTTTTGACCGGGAATTTGAAGTAAATGGCGGTTGCAGACGGAAAACTGTCGGGCAAATAAACCTCCCTGAAGGAATTATCCCATTTGGCGACCACCGAGCATTCCACCTCCGATGCGTAGTCGATCGGCAGGATCCGGAACGCCGGGTCGAGGATATGGCAGGCCATATCGCCCAGGGCGCCGGTGCCAAATTCGTACCATCCGCGCCACCCGAACGGGGCGTACACCGGCTGGAAATCGGTATAGGCAGCGGGGCCGAGCCAAAGATCCCAGTCGAGTTCGGCAGGTACCGGGGGTTTTTCCGTCGATTTTTCGATGCCTTGCGGCCAGATTGGGCGGTTGGTCCAGGACAACACCTTGTGCACCTCGCCGATCAGTCCGGCATCGACGATCTCCTTCATTTTCCGGACGCCGTCGCCCGAGCCACCCTGGTTGCCCATTTGGGTGACGACCTTGTATTTTGCAGCTGCTTCCGTCAGCATGCGGGCTTCGTGGATGCTCCAGGTGAGGGGTTTTTGCACATAGACGTGTTTGCCCCGTTGCATCGCGGCCAGCGCGGCTACGGCGTGGGTATGGTCGGGTGTGGATACGATGACGGCGTCGATATTGCCGGCCTCTTTATCCAACATTTCCCGGAAATCCTTGTAGTATTTCGCCTCCGGAAAATTGGTTTTGGAGCGGACTGCCTGGCGGTCGTCCACATCGCAGAGATAAACCACCTTTGCGTTCGGGCTTTTGGCGCATTCGGTGAGGTCGCTGCGGCCTTTGCCGCCTACGCCGATACCGGCGATGTAGAGGGTGTCGCTGGGCGGGATAAATCCTTTACCGCCCAACACAAAACGTGGAAGGATGGTGAACGCCGCTCCTGCCATACCGGCGTTTTTAATGAATTTTCTGCGTGAATTACCGGTTGTTGCTTGTTTTTTTGTTGATTTTTTCATTTTGTCGAGACTTCGGTATGGTGAAATGAAAGAATGCAGCTATGACGGGGTTAAATGCAAAATGTAAAATGCAAAATTTAAAATTTAAAAGTTGCTGCCGTTGTTAAGTTAACGACTTTTGGGGTATGCCTGGCCCCAAAGCTAAAAAAAATGCGGAATAAACCCGGAAAGGGTGTGGTCAGTTTTTATCATTGATCAAATTGACGACCAATCTGGTAATGATGTCTCTTTCATCCGGTTTGCTGGATGCGATCATGATGGTCATGGCTACAAGTGCATTATCGCCGATTCTTTTGCTGCCGTCGGGTCTGTAAAGCTTCCGGTTTTTGTCGAGGAAATAGACAAATAAACCGGCGGCTATGCGTTTGTTGCCGTCCGAAAAGGAGTGGTTTTTGATGATGAAATAGAGCAGATTGGCGGCCTTTTCCTCCGTGCCCGGGTACAATTCTATTCCGTCGAAGGTCTGGAATACGGTATTTAAGGAGCTTTTGAAGGAGGCGTCCTTTTCGTTGCCGAACAGATTGCCGGCTTGCTGGATAACCCGCTATTCCCGGATCAGGTCCATCGCTTCTTCATAACCCAATGGTTCCGCGCCTGTTTCAACCGTTGTGCCGATTTCCAGGCGCTGGTGATCGTATTTATCCAGGGTTTCGAGGGCATAAGCATATTCCCGGAGGATTTTTAGGATGCCGTGGGCTTCTTGTGCGGTCAGATCCTGGGTGTCCGCCGTTTGGGTGGCCATTTCGATGACCTGGACCAATTGGCGGTATTTTTCCTCACTTGAAGAAATGGCATTCCGTTTTACTTTCTCGATCAAATGATTGCGCAAAATGTTAGTTGCCCAAATACGAAAATTGGTACCGCGCGGGGACTTTACCCGATAACCCACGGAAATGATTACATCCAGGTTGTAGTATTCAACTTGATAGTTTTTACCATCTCGGGCAGTTGTCAAGTATTTCTTGACAACTGAATTTCTAACCAATTCATTTTCTTTGAATAGATTGGAAATGTGCAGGCTGATATTTTGTTTTGTTTGTTGAAACAAATCGGCCATTTGTTGCTGGCTAAGCCAGACCGTTTCCTGATCGAGGGCAACCTCAACCAAGGATTCTCCTTCAGGAGAGCGATACGTGACGATTTCAGGCGTTTTTTTCATCATTTCAAGCGCTTTTGGATTAACTAAATTGTTTTCCTGATCAACAAATCTAGTTAAAAAAAAATTCCAAACAAAAAAAGTTGGATATTGATTTATGCTGAAACGAAAAATACACCTGGCGCCTCAAATTCCCGTTAAAACCAATTTCCGGAATTCCACCTCCGAGCCTTCGGCCTGTACGGCGATCTGCCCTTTGGAGGCGGTGCAGTTAAAACCCTCGTTGACGAAGTCGCCGTTCACCCATACCTTAATGGAATTGCCGGAGCATTCGACGACCATCGTATTCCATTCGCCCAGGGGTTTTTCCGATCCATCGGTCAGGTTGGCGATCCGGCGTTCCTTGCCTTCGGTGATCCCCCAGTTTTCTTTCGGGCCACGCCTTTTTTCCATATCCGGCGCTGTGATGTCTTCGACGATACACCAGAAGTCGCCGGCATTTTCGTGCATCATCTGCACTTCCAGCGATTGGGGGAACATGCCGTAAAGGGCCCTGGGCGTGGAGGCATGCACCAAAACGCCGCAGTTGCCGGGTTCGCCTGCAAACCGGTACTGCACTTCCAGCCGGTAGTCCTGGTAAACCGCATCGGTGATCAGGTGTCCGGGCGGCGTGCCAAGGCTGACCAGCATGCCGTCGCGCACAATGAACGGGTTTCGTGCGGCAGGGTTTTTGTCCATTTCCGGCACATCGGCATGCCAGCCCGAAAGGTCGCGGCCATTGAAGAGGCTGACAGGTTTTGGCGACGGGCCTTGTTTCGACGACGGCTTGCAGGCTGTCAGAGCCAATAAAAGGAGGAATGCGAGTTTGAGTGTGTTCATACCATTGGTTAAATTGCTGTATTGATCTGTTTCCAAGGCGTTTCAGGGCGCAGCCGGTTATGACTTTGCCTGACGGGATTTCAACTTAACAACAACGGTTGTATTTTCCAGGTGTGGCAAAATAACGGCTTGTTTTTCCTTGGATATCCCTTTATGGTTTTTGTGGTTGACGGCGACGCCAATAATTTCAATGCCTGCGTCTTCAACAGGTGACGGATACAACAGGTCACCCTGTACCGACGACCTGATTTTGAAATGCAGGGCAACCGGATCGCGATTGACCCAAAAACTCAAATATAAGTAATTCAATAAACAATGCTCCATACTGTGGTAGGAAGTTTTATAGGGATTGGCTTTTACAGACTCCTTTACCCTGCCATCGGAAAAGACACTGAAATACGTATCTCCCATGGCCCGGTCTAAAAAAAAGGAATCCCAGAAGGCAGAACCCTTTTTGAAATACGCCAGGTAGGCATCCTGATGGTAAAGCCGGTACAGATTCAGGTCGAGCATATTTCCGTAAGCCTGGATCCACCAATAGGTAAAAAGGCTGTGCCGGCCAGGCGTGAGGTTGGCAATCGAAGCGTACCATATTCCATTGTCACCGTCAAATCCGTAAGTATGCAAACGGGTGGAAAGTTTTTTAGCGATGTCCAGGTAGTCTTGCCGCCCATTCAAAAGATATAACCGGGCAAGCATCCAGGCGGCTTCCATGTTGTGGCCTGTATTGATCTCCGTTTCATCCGGGGTTCCCGGCAGGTAAGTCCAGTTCCTGTCAAACGATTCCAATATCCAACCCGATTCCGGGTGGATCATCCGGTTGATCATCGTATCGCTGATCCGCTCTGCCTGTACCAGGTATTGACCGTTCCGGGTAGCCAGATAAAGATAAAGCAGGTAACCCGAAACGGGGGTCAGCAATGCGCTGAAGGATTTGTTTTCATCCTGAACAGACCAATCCCGGTTGAGGACGTTAAAATACCCGCCCGATTCGCCGTCCCATGCTTTTGTTTCGAGGAGATTATTCGATTTTTCGATATAATCCAGCACTTCCGGGTCCCGGGTAACAAAGTAATACATGGCCAGACCGGTTATTGCATAGACCTGGACAAAGATCGATTTCGACGTTTGCAGGGGTTCGCCTTCATGGGTTATGGTATCGAACCATCCGCCGTATTTTTTATCCCAGGCATGGTTGAGCAGGTAGTCTTTGATCCTGGAAGCCAAATCGATAAATTCTTCCTGCCCGCTCATCAGATAAGCTGCGGAATAACTGAACAAATGCCGGGAGATCATGCTTGGATATTTGGGCGACTGGTCGAGCGCCTTCCATTGCCCATCCAGGTTGGTAAAAAAAGCGCCGTGAGCGGTATCCCTGGCATATTTTGTCCAATAGGGCAGGATATCGTGCAGCGCCTGATTTTTCCAATAAGCCTGATCCGTCAGTTTCCCCGGAGAGGTAGCCGTACGGCAGGCAGGCAACAATAAAAAAAGAACTGCTCCCAAAAGGTTCAGGCATTTCATAAAACATGAAGTTTTGGTTCGGACACTTCGGTTGGGTTTGTTTTTGCGAACCTGTTCAAATATTTGAAAAGGCATTTCCGCGGTCTTCAACTATTTCCGGACAAAAGCGTTATCTTTGAATCTCTTTTCGACCAATGAGCGATTCCACCAAAGATAAAAATCAACTCGACTGGTACCTCCTCGGCCGTGTGATCCGCCTGGCGGCGCCCTATCGCGGAGTGTTTGCCCTGACCGCCTTTATGGCCGTGATCCTGGCGCCGCTTTCCACCGTGAAACCTTACCTGATCCAGGTTATGGTGGACGACCATATCTTCAACAACGATATTTCCGGCCTCACCCGCCTGGGCATCATCGTATTGATCCTCGTTTTTCTGGAATCCATCCTGCGTTATGTGTTCAATTATGCAGCCGGCTGGCTCGGGCAATCCGTCATCCGGGATTTGCGGGTGCGGGTTTTCAAACATATCACCAGCCTGCGCCTGAGTTATTTTGACAGAACGCCCATTGGCACGGCTACTACCCGGACCATCAACGACATTGAAACCATCAACACCGTTTTTTCGGAGGGTATGATCACCATCCTGGCCGACTTGCTGGCCATTGTGGTCGTATTGGCCCTCATGTTCTATACCAGTTGGGAATTGACCCTGATCTGTATGGCGACAGCGCCGCTTATGGTCATTGCCAGCTATATTTTCAAAGAAAAAGTCAAAGTTTCCTACCAGATCGTGCGCACCCAGATCCAGCGCATGAACGCTTTTTTGCAGGAACGCATCAGCGGCGTCAAGGTGATCCAGCTCTTCAACGCCGAACGCAGCGAAACGGAAAAATTCCGCACCATCAACCGCGAATATACCAAGGCCAACCTGGATTCCATCCTTTATTATGCGGTTTTTTATCCGGTGGTGGATATCATTGCCGCCATGTCGCTGGGTTTGCTGGTATGGTGGGGCGCCAAAAACGTGCTCACCGAGAACGGCATCACCCTGGGCGCGCTGGTGGCCTTCCCGATTTACCTGAACATGCTTTTCAGACCCATCCGGGTACTGGCCGACAAATTCAATACCCTGCAAATGGGGCTGGTGGCCTCCGAGCGGGTATTCAGTGTACTGGACCAGACCGAGCGGATAGAAAATACAGGCAGCTTCGCCCCCGTTTCCCTTCGGGGACAAGTCGATTTTGAACGGGTCTGGTTTGCTTACAACGACGAGGAATACGTGCTGAAAGACGTCAGTTTCTCGCTGGCGCCGGGCCAGACCCTGGCCATCGTCGGCAGCACCGGCTCCGGGAAAACCACCATTATCAGCTTGCTCAACCGCTTTTACGATGTGCAGCAAGGCGCCATCAAGGTGGACGGCACGGATGTCCGGGAATTTGAATTACTGGCCTTGCGCAGACGGATTGCCATCGTATTGCAGGACGTTTTCCTGTTCTCCGGGTCGGTATTGGAAAACATTACCCTCCGGGATGACACCATTACCCGGGAACAGGTGATAGAAGCCGCCAAAATGATCGGCGCACACGAGTTCATCCTGAAATTGCCGGGCGGCTACGACTTCAAGGTGATGGAGCGCGGCGCGACCCTGTCGATGGGCCAGCGTCAATTGATCTCCTTTGTACGCGCTTTGGTGTTCAACCCCGATATCCTGATCCTGGATGAGGCCACCTCTTCCGTCGACCCCGAAACGGAATCCGTGATCCAGTTTGCCATCGAAACGCTGATTGCCAAACGGACGTCCATTATCATCGCGCACCGGTTGTCGACCATCCGGCATGCCAACAATATCCTGGTGCTTGAAAAAGGCAGAGCGGTTGAATTCGGCTCTCATGAAGAATTGCTTAAAATATCGGACGGCCGGTATCGGGAGTTGTATGAGATGCAGTTTCTTATGGTTGAGGAATCGAGGAACTGAGGAATTGAGGAATTGAGGAATCGAGGAATTGAGGAATTGAGGAATCGAGGAATTGAGGAATTGAAATGCTTGTTCTCAACTGGTCGGTTCCTGAAATACTTATTATACTCAACGGCAGTAGATTTTGTGCCTTTAAGGGATGGCGCCGCCGTTATGGGAAGGGGCGAGCGGGGTAAATGCACAAAACCTACCGCAGCGAAGTATATTTCAATTTCTCTTCAATTGCGTTTGCCTTAAGGAGGTTATCTTATTACCAATTTCTTCAACTAATGGTCGTTGCTGATTGACGTCGTCTTGAGTTAAAAATAACAAATCGGACGCGATAATAAGTAAATTCATTACTTCCAGCAAGCTACCGTATGCTATTTCACTAAATCTTGCCTGATCTTTACCCGTATTACGGCTGCTGCCCTCTGCCAGATTACAATTGATAGAAATGCAAGCTCGCCTTATTTGCTGGGTTATCCCATATTTCTCCTCTGGCGGAAATTGATGTGAGAGTTGGTAAACATTTTTAATCAGCAATCGGCTTTTTTGCCAGACTTCAAGTTTTTCAAAATAGAAAAAGCGCATGTTGTTATGGTTTTAGTGTGTTGTAAAATCACATAACCTTACCTCCCTCAGTTCCTCCGCGCCTTCTGCGCGGCAGGCAGTTCCTCGATTCTTCGATTCCTCAGTTCCTCGATTCCTCAAAAATCAATCAAACAACACCAGCAGTGGCGTCTCACAATGAAAAACCTCCTTCGAAGTGATACTGCTGTGAAAGACCCGCTCCAGGAAACTCCGCTTGCGGCGGATCATGCAGAGCAACCCGGCCTGGTATTCTTCCATAAAATCATTGATGCTGTCGGCAACCCGGTCCTGGTCCAGTTCCAGGTGAATAGAAAACGGGAGGTCGCCCAGCGCCTCGGGAATGGAAGGGTCGATTGCCATTTCACCTTCACCGGTATCCTGGTGAAAAACCAGGATCTTTGCGCCGGATTGGTTGGCTAGTCGGAGCAAAGGCGTCAGTACGGCGGCGCCGGAGACAGGTCCTTCGTCCACCGCGAGTACGATGTTTTTAAGGGGCTGGAATTCCCAGCCGGAAGGTACGGCCAACACCGGCGTTTTGCCGGCTTTGATGACTCCGTTGGCAGTGCTGCCCAGGAAAATTTCTTTCAGGCCTGAGGCCCCCTGGGTCCCCATGACGATCAGGTCAAATGCTTCCTGTTCCGCTATATCGGTGATGGCCGGAATGGTATCTCCGCGGACAATACGCTGGCGAACAGACGCTCCGTTGTGCAAATTTCCTTTGATGTTTTTGATCAGGGCGGCCATATCGTCCAGGGCATCCTGTTCCATGAAATTTTCAACGGAGACAAACATGCCGGTGGTGCTGTAAACTTTATAGGCATACAAGAGGTGGATCTCGCTGCCAAACTGATTGGCGAGCGCCACGCCGAAGTTTACAGCGTTCCTGGCGTTGTCCGAAAAATCGGTTGGGATCAGAATTTTTTTCATAAAAAAGGCCTTCGGATTTTTAAGCAAGATAAAACATAAAAATGAGATTTTCTACCCCGCCGTACAATCCGCCACGATCAGCCATTTACCATTGAATTTCTGGAACAGAAGCAGGAAATAGCCGCTGGGTTGGTCGTTCGCCCTTTGGAGGGTATATTTCCCGGAGAGGGAGATGACCTTTTTGCTTCGCCGGTTGATGTTGATGACCTCAAAGGTGAGTTTGCCCATGGCTGCCAGGTCGGGATAACGCTTTTTGTAACCGTTCAGCGTGTTTTCCCAGCCAAATGTGACGCCGCCGCTATTGGTGAACTGCAATTGGTCGGATTTCCAGTAACCCTCCATAAAGGCGTCGATATCGCCCCGGTTCCAGGCTTCGTTCTGGATGCGAAGGACCGTTTTTACGGCTTCGATATCTTTGTCCGGCTGGGTAAACGCCTGCATCGGGGCCAGAATGGAGAGGAAAAGAGTGGTCAGGAATTTCATGGATCACTTATTTGGTTGAAAGTTGTATTTTGCACATCCCTCAGCGCCCTCAGTGCTTCCCTCACCTCCGGTCCACAAAAAAATCCCGCAAAAGCGCCGCACACTCCTCCGCCATAATCCCGAACTCCACCTTGGTTTTGGGGTGCAGCAATTGTTTGCCGAACCGCATAAAGCCGCGTTTATCGTCTGCGGCGCCGTACACCAGCCGGTCGGGTTGGGCCCATTGCAGGGCGCCCGCGCACATGATGCAGGGTTCGAGCGTGACGTACAGCGTGCAATCTTCCAGGTATTTGCTGCCCAGGTAGTTGGCCGCCGCCGTAATGGCCATGATCTCAGCGTGGGCGGTTACGTCATTCAGTTGTTCGGTCAGGTTATGGCTGCGGGCGATGATCTGGTTCTGGCATACTACGACAGCGCCCACGGGGACTTCGCCGAGCTCAAAAGCCTTTTGGGCTTCCTTCAGAGCTTGCAACATATAATGGTTGTCGCTGTGTACGCTGAGCATTTAACGGATTAAGAATGCGCCGCAAAATAGGTTCAAAATCGTAAATTGCGTTGCCTTTTTACTAAAAATAAAAACAATGCGGTTTCTTGTACGTCATAACGTGTTGCACGCAAGTGAAATCGGCCGGGTCGTATGCCTGTGTTGTTTATTATTGCCGGGTTGCGGGCCAAAAAACGGAAGGTCTTTGCAGGAGCTCAAATCTGAGGTCCGGCCGGCAGCGGGTGAAGCACTTTTATTGGATATACCCGAAACAGGTTACGAAACACCCTCCTACTATCCCGGCATGGATCTGGCATGGCGCGACGAATTTGACGGGGAAGCCATTGACCCGGAGAACTGGACCTACGACCTGGGCGACGGCTGTCCGGATAATTGCGGCTGGGGGAATAACGAACTGCAGACCTACACCCGGCGGCAGGAGAACGCCTTCCTCAAAACAGGCAAACTGGTGATCGAAGCCCGGAAAGAAGATTTTCAGAGCAAGCATTTCACATCCGCCCGCCTGAAAACCCAGGGTTTAAAATCCTTCCGGTTCGGGCGCATGGATATCCGGGCCAAACTGCCCGAAGGCCGCGGCATCTGGCCCGCTATCTGGATGCTCGGCGACAATATCCGGGCAAAAGGCTGGCCCGCTTGCGGCGAGATCGACATCATGGAAATGGTCGGCCATGAACCTGCTACTGTGCACGGTACCATCCACTTCGGAAAAGACCCCGCAGGTCACCGGTACAAAGGGGCGCCCTTCAGCCTGGACGGGGCCGATCAATTTTCGGATCAATTTCATGTATTTACCTTGCGCTGGGAGGAGAACAACCTGGAATGGCTGGTCGACGACCGCCTTTTTTATTCAGCCAGCCCTGCTGTGACGACCCGCCACGACTACCCTTTCAACGAACCTTTTTTCCTGATCCTCAACCTTGCTGTCGGCGGCGCCTGGCCCGGCCCTCCGGATTCAACCACCGTCTTCCCGCAACGCCTGATCGTGGATTATGTCAGGTATTTTCAGAAAAGTTGAATCACACGAATTTGGAGGCTAGTTGGGGGGCGGCAACTCACCACAAGGACACAAAGGTTTCACAAAGCACACAAAGGAAATTGTGACTTTGTGCTTCCCCTTGTGTCTTTGTGTTAAAAAAATGCAGACGCAGCAACAATGAACCATCATAAACCACCATAAACGCCTTACCCGCACCAAACTATTTTCCCATCCTTCTTTTTTACATTTCCTGCAAAAAACATACCTTTGCGCATGGAAACGGTAAAAACACAATCCTCCAGATTTTTGGGCGAGGCCCTCACCTTTGATGATGTCCTCCTGGTGCCTGCCTTTTCGGAAGTCCTTCCCCGCGAAGTTGACCTGACCACACAACTTACCCGTGAGATCCGTCTCAATGCGCCGATCATATCCGCCGCGATGGATACGGTAACGGAAAGCAAACTGGCCATCGCAATTGCCCGTATGGGCGGGTTGGGCGTCATTCATAAAAACATGAAAATCGAAGAGCAGGCCGAACAGGTGCGCCTTGTGAAACGTTCGGAAAGCGGTCTGATCGTGGACCCCGTTACCCTCACCAAAGACGCCACCGTAAGGGATGCCCTCGACCTGATGAGCCGCTTCAAGATCGGCGGTATCCCCATCGTGGACGAGACCGGCAAACTGACCGGCATACTGACCAACCGGGACCTCCGCTTTGAGACCGACCAAAATCTGCCCGTTTCAAAGTTGATGACCTCTGCCAACCTGGTCACTGCGCCTGCCGGCACCACACTCGACCAGGCCCGGCAGATCCTGCAGCGCCATAAGATCGAGAAACTGCCGGTTGTGGACGACCGTTTCAAACTCGTGGGGTTGATCACTTATAAGGATATCATGCGGGTACAGGACAACCCCGACGCCTGTAAAGACTCCCGCGGCCGCCTGGTCGTGGGCGCGGCGGTTGGCGTAACCCACGATATCATGGAGCGGGTGGATGCCCTGGTGGCCGTTGGTGTGGACGTCGTGTGCGTGGATACAGCCCACGGCCACTCGCAAGGCGTTTTAAGAACCATCCAGGCCGTCAAAAAACGTTTCCCGGCTTTGCAGGTTGTTGGCGGAAACGTCGCCACCGGCGAAGGCGCCAGAGCGCTTGCCGATGCGGGTGTCGATGCCGTTAAAGTCGGGGTAGGCCCCGGCAGCATTTGTACCACGCGTGTGGTGGCGGGCGTGGGCGTACCCCAATTATCCGCCATCTTCGACGCGGCGGAAGCCTTGAAAGGGACCGGTGTCCCCATTATCGGCGACGGCGGCATCCGGTATTCGGGCGACATTGTAAAGGCCCTGGCCGCCGGTGCAAGCACCGTCATGGCCGGCGGCCTGTTTGCAGGGGTAGAGGAAGCGCCTGGCGAGACCATCATCTTTGAGGGCCGCAAATTCAAGGTTTACCGCGGTATGGGGTCCCTTGGGGCCATGAACGAAGGTTCCAAAGACCGATATTTTCAGGACGTGGAAGACGACGTCAAAAAACTGGTTCCCGAAGGCATCGAGGGCCGCGTTCCCTTTAAAGGCACCGTATCAGAAGCGATGCTGCAATACCTGGGCGGGCTCCGGGCCGGTATGGGCTACTGTGGCGCCGCCAATATAGAAATGCTCAAACAGGCCCGGTTCGTGAAAATTACCAATGCGGGTATGGCCGAAAGCCATCCGCATAACATAACGATCACCAAAGAGGCTCCGAATTACAGCAGGCGATAGGTTTCATGGTTTCAGTGTTTCACGGTTAACCATGCAACCATGCAACCATGCAACCATGCAACCATGCAACCATGCAACCATGCAATTACCCCCGATTTTTACCTCCGGGAAGACGTCGTATCCATCGCCAGGGAATTGTTGGGTAAATACCTGATCACCAGCGTGGAAGGCCGCCTCACTTCCGGCAAAATCGTTGAGACCGAGGCCTACCGCGCGCCCGACGATAAAGCCAGCCATGCATACGGCAACCGGCGTACCGGCCGGACGGAGGTCATGTTCAGGGCAGGCGGAGTAGCCTATGTTTACCTTTGTTACGGGATCCACCACCTGTTCAATGTCGTCACCGGGCCGGAAGGCGTGGCCCATGCTGTACTGATCCGGGCAATAGAACCGGTGGATAATATCCCGCTGATGCTGGAACGAAGGAAAATGCAAACCCCTAAACCACAATTAACTGCAGGGCCCGGCGTTATGAGTATGGCCCTGGGCATTCATACAGGCTGGACCGGCCGAAGCCTGACGGAAGCCGGGAACACGGTCTGGATAGAAGACCGGGGTATCGTGCCGGATGAAGGCGAAATCGTCAGCGGCCCCCGGATAGGGGTGGGGTACGCCGGCGAATGCGCCGCATGGCCCTGGCGGTTCTGGATCAGCGGCTCGCCGTGGGTGAGTAAATCTGGTTCGTAGGGGTTGTTTTTGTTCATTGTTGTTCATTGTTGTTGGGGTAACGGCAGTATAACAATAATGAACCACCATGAACCACCATGAACCACCATGAACCACCATGAACCACCATCAACCACTACAGGCCTGGAAAATATGAGAATTCTTAAAACCATACTCGCTTTGCTGCTCCCGGCTGCGATTTTCAGCCAGGAGATCCACGAAGACGTTATTTTTGAGAACAACGTCTATGTGGATCATATCAAATCCGTAAAACTGACGGTGGCCGGCCTCCCGCTGAGTCTGCCCGTCATGAGCCTGGATTCGGATATCCCGCTGGAAATGACCTTTGATGACCTTGACCAGGATTTCCGGGATTACACCTTCACGGTGATTCATTGTGATATGAACTGGCAGCCTTCCGACCTGACCCAACTGGATTATATGGACGGTTTTGTGGAAGACCAGATCGAAACCTATAATTATTCCTCCCGGACCAATACCCTGTTCACCCATTACAGTTTTACACTGCCCAATAATTCAATGCGGCTGACCAAGTCCGGCAATTATCTCCTGATTGTTTACGACGACGAGGACGAACGGACACCCGTTATCACCCGTCGCTTTATGGTCGTCGACAATCAATGCAAGGTATCCGGTAACCTGGTCAGGCCGAGCCGGGTAGAATTGAACCGGACGCACCAGGAAATTGATTTTGCCGCAGATTATGGAAAGTTCCAGATCCGGAGCCCCCAGCAGGAATTGCGGGCCTCCGTACTGCAAAACAACCGGTGGGATATGGCGGTGATCGGATTGTCGCCCAATTTTTTGCGCCCCAACGCGGTTATTTTTGATTATCAGAATGAAGTCGTTTTTCCTGCGGGCAAGGAATTCAGGTACCTCGACCTGCGCAGCATGCGCCTGGGGTCGGAAACCCTCGCTGAATTCGGCTTCAACGGCAAAAACTACGAAGCCTGGCAGTTGCCCGACGTTCCCAGATGGGATAAAGCCCATATCTTCAGGCGGGATCTCAACGGCGGATTTGTGATCGAAACCAAAGACCAGGCTGACCCTATTCTGGCAGCCGATTATGTCGAGGTGTTTTTTACTTATAAATCGGAACCCTTTTACGACCACGAGCTTTACATCATCGGTGAAATGACCGACTGGCAGCTCAAGGAGGAGTTCCGGATGGTTTACAACGACCGCATCAACGGCTATATCTGCAAAGCCAACCTCAAACAAGGTTATTACGAGTACGAATATGTACTGGCGCCCCGCAAAAAAACCAGAGACGCGGCCGCCTATGATCGCGCCGAAACCGAAGGCAACTGGTACGAGGCCGAGAACCAGTATACCATCCTGATTTACTACCGGCCGCTCGGCTCGCGTTATGACCAGTTGATCGGGTATTATTTGCTCAGTTCCAACCGGTAGGAGGAGGAGGCGCCAGCATGGAAGTGGTCAGGAAATCGTTTGTCTGGGATTCGATGAATGCGGCGCCGGAAGCTTTCAGCAGTTCGGCAAACAGCAGGTTTGCCTGTCGCCGGTAAGCCGGCAGGACATAAAATTCGAAAACCGCATCCCGGGCCGTGATCTCTTCTTTTCCTTTTACCGCGCCGTAACCCGCGTTCACCCCGTCAATCGTCAGCAACCAGGAATCCGTCCAGCCGCGTTCGTGGCAGGCGTTGTAGCGGATCTGGCAATTGGTTTCCAGGAGGTATAGGGTACGAAAGGGAAGGATGGTGGGGAGGGTGGTTATTGAAGCGCTTACAAAGTTGTCAATCGCCATTTTTAAGCTCACAGGTTTGAACCAGGGCAAATTTAACTTATTTATCTCAAACGGTCAAATAAACCGCCGGGTTTCGGATACAGGGTATTGCCCAACAGGTTGATGGCGTCCGTCGCCTCGGTCGGCGCCTGGGGAACCCATTGATTGATCCAATCCTAAGTTGAAAAATATAAAAGGGATTTTGGCGCTCCGGCAGCAGGTGCCGCCGCCAAGGTAGCTTATGGCAGGAAATTATATTAAATTTTACCGGTTATTTTACTTTAATTTTGGAAGTTTAAAACGGTTTGGAATGAATCTAACGATTGAAAACATTCTGCTTATAGGATCTTTATTACTGTTCATCAGCATTGTAGCAGGCAAGACATCTTACAGGTTTGGTGTGCCGACTTTAATCTTGTTCCTGGCTATCGGAATGCTGGCCGGGTCAGACGGCCCTGGCGGCATCTATTTTGACAACCCCAGGTTAGCGCAGTTCATCGGCATCGTTTCGTTGAATTTCATCCTCTTTTCGGGCGGGCTTGACACCAACTGGACCGCCATCAAACCCATTGTTTGGCAGGGTATTACGCTTTCAACAATTGGCGTTTTGCTCACTGCCATTTCATTGGGTATTTTTGTCTGGGCGATCACTGATTTTACCATATATGAAGGATTGCTTTTGGGCGCCATTGTTTCTTCGACCGACGCAGCAGCCGTTTTTTCCATACTCCGGTCAAAAAGCCTGGCCCTGAAAAGTAATCTGCGCCCGACCTTGGAGTTGGAAAGCGGCAGCAATGACCCTATGGCTTATGTCCTGACCATTGCATTCCTGGGGTTGGTCGTCAATCCTGATCAAAACTACCTTTCCGTCATCCCGTTGTTTTTCAGACAAATGATCATTGGCGCGGTGGCCGGATTTTTATTCGGCAAGGCCAGCAAATATGTCATCAATAAAATAAGGCTTGATTTTGAAAACGGCCATCATCGCAATGATCAAAAGGGGTGAAAAATATATAACGCCCAACGGCTCCTCTATGATTGAACCCCATGATGTGCTGATGGTTTTATCGGACAACCAGACGGGGATCGGTCAGGTGTATGATTGTCTTGATATTATTCAACCTGAAACCGGGGAGTAAGCTTTTTTATTTCGGCCCGATCAAATCCCACAAATTCCCATACAAATCTTCAAAGACCGCCACGGTACCGTATTCTTCCACGGAAGGCGGCCTGACAAAACGGACCTGATTTTCGACAAACCGGGTATAATCCCGCCAGAAATCATCGGTATGCAGGAACAGGAATACCCGCCCGCCGGTCTGGTTGCCGATCCTGCTTTTTTGTTCTTGATTGGCCGCTCTGGCCAGCAATAGGCAACATTCTTTCGACCCGGGCGGCGCCACGCGCACCCAACGTTTGGATTCACTCAATACGGTGTCTTCCACCAGTTCAAATCCGAGTTTCCGGGTGTAAAATCCGATGGCTTCGTCGTAGTCGGCGACGACGAGGGCGAGATGGGCGATGTGGTTCATTAATTGGTTCGATTGGTTCGATTGGTTCGATTGATACGATTGGTTCGATTGATACGATTGGAACGCCACGTCGCGGCGTGATCGAATAAACAAATCAACGAATAAACAAATCAACAATTCTATCCTTATTAATCACCGGATTGGCATACATCATCAAAAAATTCTTGAGAGCCAGCCAGTTATAGGGTTCGATTCTTTCGTCGATCCGCCGTTCGAATTGTTTTTTTTCTCTTTCCGTATAAAAAGCCATGTATTTATCCGACTGAAAATACAGGTCGCAGGCGATATAATTCGAAGGCCAGAGTTGGTAATTTTTGTATATTTTCTGGTCGATCAGCAGGGCCATATCCTGTAATTTTTTATTCTGGGGCGCATCCTGGTTATTGATGTTATCCAATTCTTCCGACAATACGTCGCCGACAGCGAGATGTATCCTTTTTTTCTGGCCGGTCAGCCCCTTTAAAATGGAATTAAAATCTTCATTGGAGGATTTGATGTATTCTTTTTCGTAGTATTTGGCCATTAATTCCGGCATTTTAAGGTTGTCGGTCGGGTCAAATTCGTACGAGATGGAAACGGGTACGATGCGCAGTTTTTTAAAATAATCAAATACGTCCTCGCCGCTGTTGCACCCAAGGGCCAGCATTTTTAATACGCCCTGCTGGGTGACGTCGTTGCCGTCCTTGGTCCGGCCTTCGCGTTGGGCAAGCCAGACGGAGCGGTTATCTTCCATCAGGTTTTTGCGGATGTACTGCGAGAGCAATTTTGAGCTCAGCAGCATTTCGCGGGCGGAAAGGCTGCGCTGCACCAGAAAATTCCGGTTCAGTTTGGAGAGTTCCAGCAAAATGGGCTGCTGCACGAGGTTATCGCCGATGGCCGAGGCGGTCATCACCAGGTTGTTTTCATAAAGCGCCACATTGATGAGCGTGGTATCCAGGATGATATCCCGGTGGTTGGAAATGAACAGATAGGACGTATCCTTTTCCAGTTTTTCAAAACCGCTGGTTGTTAAACCTTCCGAAGTCTGGCGCAATACATTCTGGATGGCTTTGTAGATGATCCTCGACTGGAAATCGTAGATGGAATGGCAGGAAAGCAGTTCTTTTTCCTGTTCTTCTTCAGAAAGACCCACCAATGAAAAGTTGAGCAGGGCTTTGAGGATCGGGTGGTCTTTGACGTTGTGCAGGGCCTGGTTGACCTCGCTGTCGAAATAGGGCCTGATATGGTCGTAAGGTGTCAATGGTTGTGGTTTTTGTTGGGCAAATGAACGAAAATAATGGCGGTTGGCCAAACAGGTTGCCAGTTGTTGTATCTATCCCGCCGTTTATTTCCTTAAACTATTTGGAAGCATTGCCAAAAACGGAAGGCAGTTGTCATAATTCAATTCATAATAATTCACCCCCAGGTTGATGTTTTCGTAGTAGCTCCGGAGATTTTCCTTATAATATTTTTCCGAATGCAATTTCCAGGCCCGGCCGTTTATTTTTTCCGCTAAAAACCATTTTTCCAAGAGTCTGGCTGACCGCCCGTTTCCGTCCCAAAAGGGATGGATATGAACAAAGATCAAATGGATCAGGGAAGCATGGTAAAATATCTGATCCAACTGCATTTCTTTTTTTATCAAAAATTGGATATCCTGGAATAATTGAACCATTTCTCTTTTGACAAATTCCGGTTCGATTGCCAGATAAACCAGGCCCAAATGATCAAATACACCCATCCGGTCATTCCTGTATTTTCCGGTTTTATCCTTGATCAACAGTGTTTTCGCAAGTATTTTATGTGTTTTGAGAAAATTTTTCTCAGTTAATGTATTGGATTGGGCAAATTGGTATGCTGCTATCAGGGCTTCAATTTCCAGAATTTCTTTTTTCGGTTTAAATTTCTTTTGAGCCGTAATGGAATTCATATACGAGTTTACATCGATTGTATTCCCTTCAATATTCGAGGAGTAAACGGCGGATGTTTTGGTATTGTAATCGAGGCTAATCCGTTCATCCGAAAAATCGAAAAAGTCAAACCAGTCCTTGATCTGATGCCCGGTTGCTTCGCGGTATTGGGCCAAATATTTTTCGTCGATAATTCTCACACTTTCCAGTAAAATGATGGATTATTTCCTCAAAAATACTTTATTTCCTCCATATGCCAAAACTAAAAGCCCTTATCCCATTACGGGACAAAGGCTTTGTATCATTCATCGTCGTTACTTCTATTTGCGTCTGCTGGCTGTTTTTTCCGGCTGCACCATCACTGCCTGAAGGGCGCGCAGTGCCAGGCTTTTGTACTCGCTTGCCACCAGTACGGACACGTTGTTATTGCTGCCGCCGTAGCTGACCATCCGGATAGGAATATCTTCGAGGGCCTGGAAAATATCGCGGGCAACGCCGGTCTTCTCGTTCAGTTCATCGCCGACAATGCAGATGATGGTCTGATTTTCGTCGTAGCTGAGTTCGCCGAAAGGGGCCAGTTCGCGCAGAATATCTGTGAGGTGTGCAGGATTGTCGATGGTGATGGAAACCGCCACCTCGGAGGTAGCGATCATATCGATCGGGGTTTTGTATTGCTCGAATACTTCGAAGACGCGCCGCAGAAAACCATAGGCATTGAGCATGCGCCCCGAACGGATCTTGATGGCCGTGATGCCGTCCTTGGCGGCGATGGCGCTGATGCGGCGGCCCGAGGATTGTTCGGAGATCAAGGTCCCCGGGGCATCCGGCGCCATGGTGTTTTTCAGGCGGATCGGCACCCCCATTTTCTCGGCGGGGATTACGCAGGTCGGGTGCAGGATCTTGGCCCCGAAATAGGCCAGTTCGGCCGCTTCGCGGTAAGAAACCCGGCGAACCGGGAAAGTGTTTTCCACAATCCGGGGGTCGTTGTTGTGCAGCCCGTCGATATCGGTCCAGATCTGGATCTCCTCCGCCTCTAACGCCGCCCCTATGAGTGTGGCCGTATAATCGCTGCCGCCGCGCTGGAGGTTGTCGATCCCGCCGGCGTGGTTCAGGCAGATATACCCCTGAGTAATGAAGTAGGGGGCTCCGGCATGCCGGTCGAGGGTCTGGGCAAATGCCCTGCTGATGAACGCCAGGTCCGGCTCCCCCTGTTCATCCAGGCGCATGAACTCGAACGCCGGGATCAACCGGGAGGGGATGGCGCTGTGTTCGAGGTACAACTGGAACAATTGGGTGGAGATCAGTTCACCCTGGGCCAGAATGATCTTCTCTTCCCGCTGGCCGAACAGACCGTCAAACAGGTGTTCGATAACGCTAAAATATTGGTCGAGGGCCATTTTTGCCCTTTGCTGGTAAAAGCCTGCCGGCAGAAGGTCCAGGATAAAAAGGCGGTATTGTTCCCGCAAAGCTGCCAGAAGGGCGGTCGCTTCATCCCGGTTGCCTTTGTACAAAGCGCCGGCAATGCGCACCAGTTGGTTGGTCGTGCCGGAGACCGCCGACAATACCACTATTTTGGATTGGCCGTCGTGGATCAGCGCGGCCACTTGCCGCATACGTTCCGGGTTGCCGACCGATGTGCCTCCAAATTTTAAGACGTTCATTGGATTGAGTATATTTGATGATGCAGATCTGTTTTTTTTACCACTAAGGGCACTAAGAAACACTAAGGGGCTTCCGTTAACTAAGTGTCCTTAGTGGTTTCAGTGGTAACTGGAATCGCCCACAAAAGTAAAACCCTGAACCGGCGAACGGAATTTTTCATTAAATTTGTACATTTTATAACTTTTTGTGAAATTTTGAACAAATGATCCCCGTTTCGCGTGTCGTGGAAGAATTGGTCCGGCAATCGCCGTTTATTTCGGAGGCGCTGGCAGAAGGATTGATCAATGTATCGTCCCTGGCCAGGAAGCTGCAGCCCGAGGTGGAGAAGATCCTGAAAAAAAGGGTCAAACCCGGCGCCGTCGGCATGGCCATACAGCGGATGACCCCCGGGGTGTTATTGTACGAGCAGCGCCCGCTCGAGGATTTTTTCCGGCGGGTATCCGACCTCAGCGTAAGGACGAGCCTGGTGGATTACACCTTTCGGAATTCGGAAACCCTGCCGGAAAAACAAGCGCGTTTGCTGGAACTGATCAGCCGGCGGCCGAACGTGTTCTACACTTTTTCACAGGGTATTACCGAAACGGTTGTGATCGTGGCGGATTGGCTGGAACCGGAGGTAGAACGGGTTTTCGAGGATGAAAAACTGTTGTACAAGGAAGAACGCCTGGCCGGCATCACCCTCATTCTGCCTGAAGACAACCGGCAACTTTCCGGGGTGTATTATTTTATTCTGAAGGAACTGGCCTGGGCGGGGGTCAATCTGGTGGAGGTTGTTTCGACTTCCAATGAATTCACCATTATCGTGCAGATGAACGATCTGGATAAGGCGTTGGGGATATTGACGGGGTTGTCGAAAATGAAAATGCGGGGATAAAGGGTTAAAAGAATTTTTGAAAGCGTGTTTTTATGGAATTTATTATTTTTACCACTAAGGGCACTAAGGGCACTAAGGGCACTAAGGACACTAAGGACACTAAGGACACTTGAGGAGATTTTAAGTAAAAACACCTAAAATACAATGCGTTCTCAAAAACTGATCAATGAAATAGCCTACAAGGCTGTGGGCTGCGCAATTTCGGTTCACAGGGAAATGGGACCCGGCCTTCTTGAAAAAATATACGAAGAATGCCTTTGTGAAGAATTGCGATATCAAGGAATGGCTGTGTCAAGCCAAGTAAGGGTACCCATTATTTTCAAAAAGAAAATTTTAAAAAAACGGCTGCGTATCGACCTTATGGTTGAAGATTCAGTTATCATTGAATGCAAATCGGTAAGCATTTTAATGCCGATACATCAGGCGCAATTGCTTACCTATTTGAAGTTGGCGAAAAAACCGAAGGGGTTATTGATCAACTTCAATTGCCTGAACATAGTGAATGAAGGCTTAATTCCATTGGTAACCGACTTGTTTGCGAAACTCCCTGAAGAATGATAAGTTTGCAATTTTAAAAACACACTGTTTCTTAAATACCTTAGTGTTTTTTAGTGCCCTTAGTGCCCTTAGTGGTTAATCTGAGTTCACGAAGGTATTGTATCCCTATTCCTTGTGTATGCCCGAAACCTTCCAAATCCGCGACGTCTTCAACCCCCGCGTCATCACCCGGCTTGCTGAAGACTTGCATCAACGCTGGCCCGGGTTTCCAACCGAAGCCTTTCTCCGGATGGTCTTGCCCAGGCTGTCAGAAATGACGTACTCCGAGCGGTCAAAGGCCATTACCCATGCATTGAAGGCCCACCTGCCCGAAGATTTTCCAACTGCGGCGGCCTTGTTGGTCGATGCCCTGCCATCGCCGCTGGAAGGAGAAGAGGAAAATACGTATGACCGTTTCATCATAGCCCCGCAAACCGCCTATATCAGCCGGTACGGTATGGACCATTTTGAGGTTTCCATCCAGGCCTTGTATGAAATGACCAAAAGGTTTACGGCAGAATGGGATATCCGGCATTTTATCGACCGGTACCCTGAAAAAACGCTGGCCGTGCTCGCCGTATGGGCGGAGGATGAAAATCTGCACGTCAGGAGGCTGGTATCGGAAGGTTCGCGGCCGCGATTGCCCTGGGGTACCCGGTTGCAGCGGTTTATCGCCGACCCTCGTCCCGCGATTGCATTACTGGAAAAACTAAAAACGGACCCATCCCTGTATGTCCGGCGGTCGGTGGCCAACCACCTGAACGATATTGCGAAAGACCATCCCGATCTGCTGGTAAATACCCTCGGGCGCTGGAAAAACGAACATACATCTCCGGAACTGGACTGGCTGGTCAAACACGCTCTCCGCACCCTGGTGAAGGATGGGCATCCGGGCGCGCTGAGTCTTCTGGGGTTTCAAAAAGGCGCGCTTGCATCCATAGAAAATTTCAGGATCGAACCGGAAAGCATCCCCATAGGCGAAACCCTGACTTTTTCTTTCCGTCTGATTTCCAACGGATCAGCGCCCCAGCAAATGGTCGTCGACTACATTGTGTACTTTATGAAAGCAAATGGAACCCTGGCCCCCAAGGTATTCAAACTGACAACAGTCGCCCTGGCGGCAGGCGAAGGTAAAAACATTGAAAAACGCCATTCTTTCCGAAAGATCACCACCCGCGAATATTATCCGGGCGAGCACCGGCTGGCCATACAGGTGAACGGGGAAACCCTGGACCATAAAAGTTTCCTACTTTTATAGCGTCAGAATCATCATAATGAAACAACAAGTACCCAACGTCCTTACCCTGCTCAATCTGCTTATGGGGTGTTTTGCGGCCGTAGCGGCCCTGTACGGACAGCCTCCGGCCGCAGCGGCATTTATGACGATCGGCCTGGTTGCCGATTACCTGGACGGAGCGCTGGCCCGCGCATTTCACGTGCATTCTATGGTTGGCAAGGAACTGGATTCCCTGGCCGACCTGATCAGTTTCGGTCTGACGCCCGCATGTTTGTTATTTGGGATTTTAAACGCAGGGAGTTCATTTTCATTCCAGGCAGAATTACCCTGGCAGTCATTTCCCGTTTTCCTGCTGACCGTTTTTTCCACCATCCGGCTGGCAAAATTCAACCTCGACACCCGGCAGTCAATGACCTTTCTGGGGTTGCCTACCCCCGCTTGCGCTATTTTTGTTTCGGGCTTATCGCTGATCCACCACTACGATCTGCTGGGTTTGGGCGGGTTGGTTGGGCATCCGCTCTTTGTTTATAGCTGTCTGGGTGCATTGTGCTGGCTTTTGGTATCCGAAGTGCCGATGTTCAGTTTGAAATTCAAACGTTTTACCTGGGCGGGCAATGAGATAAAATTTATCTTTGCGGCCTTGGCCATCCTGGCGATCATCGGGTTCGGCCTTGCCGCGCCCGCGCTGGTGATGGGGCTGTATATTTTTTACAACGTTTTCAACTGGATCAAAAGAAAACCTGCTTCATGAAATTCAAGGCCGAAATCGATATCATGCCGCACAAGGAGCTGCTCGACCCGCAAGGCAAAACGGTAGCCAACAATCTGACCCATGTGGACATTTTCGGGGTCAGCGATGTGCGCATCGGGAAACATGTCACGATGATCCTGGAGGCGGCTTCCGAAACCGAAGCCCGCGAAACGGTGGAGACCGCCTGCAAAAAAATTCTGGCCAACCTGATCATGGAGCATTATACCTTCAGCATTTCCGCTGCCGAATGAAATAAATGCCATGCTTTATCTTGTCCCGACTCCTATCGGCAACCTCGAGGACATCACGCTGCGCGCGCTCCGGGTGTTGAAAGAAGTGGATTATATCCTGGCGGAAGATACGCGGACGACCCGCAAACTGCTCCAGCATTTCGGCATTGAAACCCAGTTGAAATCCCATCACGCACACAACGAACATGCATCGGTCGGCGCCATCGCCCGGCAAATCAAAGACGGTTCGGTCGTCGCGCTGGTCAGCGATGCAGGCACGCCCGGCATATCGGATCCTGGTTTTTTGCTGGTGCGGGAATGTATCCGGCAGGGTGTCAGGGTGGAATGCCTGCCGGGGCCTACAGCTTTTGTCCCGGCGCTCGCAGCCAGCGGTCTGCCCTGCGACCGGTTTCATTTTGAAGGGTTCCTGCCGCACAAAAAAGGCCGGCAAACCCGCCTGATCTACCTGGCTGCTTTGCCCAATACTTTTGTACTTTACGAGTCGCCCATGCGGCTGCTCAAATGCCTGGAACAACTCATCGGATACTGTGGCGCCGAACGCCCTGCCTGCATAGCGCGGGAATTGAGCAAAATACACGAAGAGGTCCGCCCCGGAACCCTCGCCGAATTACTGGCGTATTACCGCACGGATGGCGTGGTGAAAGGCGAGGTCGTGATCGTTGTCGGCGGAAAGGAATAATTTTTTTGGATGTAGTTCTTTAGCTTCGGGTTTCGAGCTTTGAGCTTTGAGCTTTGAGTTTCGGGTTTCGAGCTCTCGAGCTCTCGAGATCCCCTCACTGCCCTTGCTGATCCTGTTGCTGTCGCTTTTTCATAATTTCAGGATCGATGGAAACGGCTTTCCGGATATAGGCGTCGCCCTGGACAGGGTCGCCGGAACTGTGATAAGCCAGGCCCAGGTTGAACCAGGCGTCGGCGTTATCGGGCTGCAACCGGGTCCCGGTCCCGAAGTATTCGAGGGCTTTGGCATGGTTCCGGCCGATGCCGTAAGCCACGCCCAACAGGCGTACCGTCTCGTATTCATCCGGGCGCATTTTATAGGCTTCTTCCAAATATCCGATCGACTTTATCAGGTCTTTTTTTACTTCGCCGTAATATTTTCCGGCATCCCGGTAAGTAATGCCCAGGTTGTTGATGGCTTCCTGATACCCCGGGTCGAGGGCCAGCGCTTTTTGGTAGCTTGCGATGGACTCCTCATATCGTTTCAGGTAATTCAGGGCGTTGCCCAGCAGCAAATATGCATTTTTATAGGTCGGATGGATCCGGATGGCCTCCTGCAGGTGTCCGACCGCTTCCAGCAACATGGCGGTGCGCCGGCTTTCATTTTTTTCGTTGACCGATTGGGTTACCAGTTCGCCACCCGCCGCGTTGCGCAGTTTGGCGCTGTTGGGCGCAGTTTGGATATCGGTGGTGAACAGGGTAAGGTTGTCTTTCCAGACCGGGTTCCGGATGATGGTCTTCAGGGAATAAAACACAGTGACTGCAACCAGAACCCCCAACGCCAGATTCCGGTTGAATCCCCGTTTCACGTACAGTTGCCACAGCAATAAACCGCATGCCAGGCTGAAACCGGCGGAGGGGATGTAAATAAGACGTTCCGACATTGTGGTGCCCACAGGAAACAGCAGGTTGGAAACCATGGCAAAGGTCAGGCCAAACCACCATACCGCATAAGACAGGGGGCTTCGACGTAAAAGCCCCAGGACAGCGACAACCGCCAACCCGAGGTAAGCCAGCAAACCGAGGATCGCACCCGGGTTTGACCATTCAATCAGATAGATCTGCTTGGGGTAATAATCATGCGACAGCGGATGGGGAAATACCAGCAACTGAAGGTATTTTCCCCAGGTATAAACCACGGTAGCCAGCCGCTCGCCTGCCGTGAAATGTACCCATTGCCCGTTTTCAACCCGCAGAAAGGGGTTGTTCATCAATTCCAGCGGTGGGTCGCCAAGGCCCAGCCCGCCCAAAACTGCCGTCCGAACCGCCAGAAAGACACCGGCCGCCAGAACCAGAACCAGTGTCGGGATCATCCATTTTTCAGGACTGCTTTTCGAAAACCAGAACAAAGTCAAAGGCACTACTGCAATAAATGCCAATGCATTTTCCTTGGAAAACACACCAATGAGGAAACAGAAAAAGGCCGGTACCCCCTTCCCCCTGAAAATGAAGTAAAGCGCCCCCAAACCGCCCAGCAACGCCATAATTTCATCACGCCCTTTGATGTTGGCGACCACTTCCGTGTGGATGGGGTGGGCTGCAAAAAGCACCGAAGCTGCCAGTGCGACAAATGTGGCCTGTTCTTCTCCGAAACGGGGGCGCAAAAGCCGGAGCAAAAGGCGGTGTAAAACCGCTACAGTCAGCGCAAAGAGCAATACATTGATCAGGTGGCTGACCCAGGGTTTCTGGCCAAAAAACTGAATTTCAAGGGCAAACATGGCCAGGGTAAAAGGGCGGTATCGCCCGCCGCTCACCAGGTTGGCTTTTCCTTCTTCCTTAAAAAAACCGTAAAAGGTGTCCTTGCTGAAAATCCCGGACCACCCTTTCAGACCTTCCCGGGTAAACATATTATCCGTGATCACGATGGCGTCATCCAGGGCATAGGCGTTCCGGCAAGTATTCAGGTAAAGGAGTATGGCAAAGATGCTCAAGGCCCAGGTATGCAGCCTGGTTTGGACAAGCCATGAGGGCGCGCTCTGTACACCGGTAAGCGGTTTGGACGTTTTTGGCTGTTGCGGCGCAGGTTTTTTCTTGGACATGATTGCGTATTCAATTCAGGGGCCAAGTTAAGATTTTGTGCCAAAAATACCGCTTTACAGCACATTTCCGGGTCGTGAAAATGCTGCCCGAAACCGGGTTGATTCGAGGATTTGAGGATTCGAACTGCTCCGTATCAAATCCTCCACGCCTGTGGCGTGGCACGCACTTCCTCGCATCCTCCAATCCTCCAATCCTCCAATCCTCATCAAAACTTCAACCCCAGCCTATTCTTTTTCCTTCGCCGGGCAGGTGCTCAGCCCAAAAGGCGCATAAAGCGGGCAAAAACTGACCGCGCTGGTGAGTACAAATACCCCGGCCAATACCAGCAGTACGATGCCCAGGGTACCGGTAATCACTTTACCAAAAAAAAGCCCGGCAATAACGGCTGCCAGGATTACCCGGATAATCCGGTCGGTCGGACCCATGTTCTTTTTCATTTTTCTGCGTTTTATTTTGACAAAAATTGAACCAGGAAAACGATAAGGGTGACCAGTGCGACACAGGTCAAACAAACGAGCAGGAATTTTACCGCCTTGGTTTTCATCGTTTTCTGTGTACAAAATTAACCCCGAAGGCCGCGGCAAATGGTGACTAATGTCACAACCCCGTGATTTTTACGCCATTAGCCAGTTGTTTGAGCTTTCCTTCCTCCTCCAGTTTTTTCATCATTCGGCTGACAACCTCCCGGACTGTGCCCAACTCCTGTGCAATCTGGCGGTGAGTAATCTTAACGGGATTGTCGTGGGTAAGGGCTGCTTTTCCTTTCAGGTAATCATAGATACGTTTGTCCAGTTTATCGTAGATCAGGTGGTTGATGGTGTCGATGAGGTCGGCATACCGCCGGTTGTATTGCTGGAAAAAAAGAAAGTTGAAATTGGGGAACTGTCGGATCCATTTGGCAACCTGATCAACGGGGATCAACAGAATAGTTGATTTTTTTTCCGTCAGGGCGGTCACGCGGCTGGGCTGGTTGTCCAATCCGGCTGAAAAGGACATGATGCAGCTTTCATTGGGCTGGATATAATAAAGCAGCAGCTCTTTATCCTGGTACCGCGTACTCACTTTCACCAGACCGCTCAAAACCAGGGGAATCACCTTGATGTATTGCCCTTCCCGAAGGATCTCGGTCTGATCCGGAATTTCCCTGACTACGGAATGAGCAATGATCTCGGTTAGCAGATCCTGCCCCAAAAAGGCCAGCATTTTCGATATTTTCTGGATGTCGTTCATACTCCCTTGTACCTCCGACCTCCGGTCGGAGAAAAACCTCTTGTACCTCCGACCTCCGGTCGGAGTTGTAACTCCGGCCAACCGGAAGGTCAGCCCTTCAATACCGCTCTCAACCCGGTAAACCGTTTTACCGGTTGGTCGTTCCGGATAGCCATTCCCAGGGCTTTTTTGCTCCCGACGAGGATCACCAGTTTTTTTCCGCGGGTAATGCCCGTATACAACAAATTGCGGTAGAGCATGGGATAGTGCGTGGTATGCAGCGGCAGGATCACGCAGGGGCATTCGCTGCCCTGGTACTTATGCACCGTAACGGCATACGCGAGCACTACCTGATCCAGGTCGGAAAAATCGTATACAACTTCGCGCTGATCAAAAGCGATCACAACCTCGTGTTCTATGTTATCAATGCGCCGGATCCGGCCGATATCGCCGTTGAATACGTTCTTGTCATAGTTGTTGCGTACCTGCATGACCTTGTCGTGCAGGTGAAAAACCCGGCCCAGTTTGACCAGGGGCTGAGAGGACGGATTCAACCGGTGCTGCAACAATTCATTCATTCGCCGGGCCCCAATATCGCCCCGATTCATCGGGCAAAGCACCTGGATGTCGTCGATGGGCGCAAACCGGTAAGCTTTGGGCAAGCGGGCATGGGTCAGATCCAGGATCGTATCGGCAATTTTCCGGGTGTCTTCTTCTTCGATAAAGAAAAAATCGCCTTCTTTCCGGTTGCGGGTATCCAGCCATTCGCCCTTGTTCACCCGGTGTGCATTGGCGATGATCTGCGAGCCCTCTCCCTGGCGGTAAATATCGGTCAGCCGGCTGACGGGTACGCTCCCTGAAACGATCATATCCTGCAAAACGGCGCCCGCCCCTACGCTGGGGAGTTGGTCTGCGTCGCCGACCAGGATCAGCCTGACTTCCGAAGGAAGGGCTTTCAGCAGGTTGTACATCAGGACGGTGTCGATCATGCTGGCTTCGTCCACAATGAGCAGTTCGCAGTTCAGAGGATTGTCCCGGTTTTTCCGGAAACCGTTGATAGAAAAATCGAATTCCAGCAGGCTGTGGATGGTAGAGGCTTCCATTTGAGTGATCTCCGACATCCGTTTGGCGGCCCGTCCCGTCGGGGCTGCCAGCAGGATCTTGCGGGTATGCTGGTGCGCCAGGAACAGGATCACCTTGGTAATGGTACTTTTTCCGGTGCCCGGTCCGCCGGTGATGATCTGGATCTTATGGTTCAAACCCGCCACTACTGCGGCATGCTGGGCAGGCGCCAGAACCAGGCCGAGGGTCTTTTGCGCCCAGTCGAGCGACCGTTCGATATCCGGTACGCTGAATTCAGCGGGCGAAGCCGAGATCCGGCCCATTTCCCGTCCGATGCCGGCTTCGGATACCCTGAAGAGTTGCAGCCAGATGAAGGCCTTGGCGGTCCCCTCCATTTCCAGCGGCCCGATGAATACTTCTTCGTTCTTCACACTGAATTCCAGGCGCTGCGCAATCAGGTTGGCGTCCACTTCGAGCAATTCGCGGGCTTTTTCCAGGAAATCATCAACCGGATAACAGGTATGGCCGTCGTTGGAAAGTTCGTACAGTACATAGGAGATCCCGGCGTCGATGCGGGCTTCCGAATCCAGCGCCATGCCGAGTTTGCGGGCGGTCTGGTCGGCTGTCTTGAACCCGATCCCCCAGATGTCGCGGGCCAGTTGGTAGGGATTCTCTGTGATGATACGCATGCTCTCCTCGCCGTAGGTTTTGTACACTTTCAAGGCGTAGGTGGGGCTGATGCCGTATCCCTGCAGGAAGATCATGAGTTCCCGGACTGCTTTTTGTTCTTCCCAATGTTGTTTGATGCGGTGGAGGCGGATACCGCCGATCCCTTCCACCCCCAGGAGCGATTCCGGGTTGTCATCGATGGTTTCCAGGGTTTTGGCGCCGAGGTAATCCACGATGCGTTCGGCAAAAACGGGACCGATCCCTTTGATGAGCCCTGAACCCAGGTATTTTTTCAGGCCCGCTTCGGTGGAAGGCCGCTCTACTTCATAGAAAGTGGCCACAAATTGAAAGCCGTATTGCCGGTCGTTCTTCCAGGTCCCCTGGCAGCGCACCGTTTCACCTACCTGCACCGTCGGCATGGTCCCCACCACGGTCGTCAGTTCGGGTTTACCTTTTTCCTGCAGCCGGGCGATGGTGTACCCGTTGTCCGGATTCTGGAAAGTAATGCGCTCGATATGGCCAAAGATTTCTTCCATTTGGAAATGAAAGCAAAATTGTTTAATTTTGAGACAAATTAATGTATTTTATAATGACACAACCGGCATCAATCGAAAAAAAATATCCGGCATCCTTGATCAAGGAAGTGCTGAATGATATTCCGGTTTTTTATAAAGGATACAAAGCCGTTATTGCGAATCAAACCAAGCTCGAAGATATTATGGGATGCAGCGGCTTACAAGCCGAAATTGTGGCTTATTTATTGCGTGTGATTTTTACACAGTTGCCTGCCAGTAAATACAGGATTTATACCAATGAAATCGGCAGTCACATTTCTAAAAAAAATAACCTTTCGCACGATATTGCCATCTTTTCAAAAGCCCAGCTCACTCCCGATAAAATAACGGCCAACTATGTAGAAGTGCCGGCAAAAGTCATTATAGAAGTAGACGTCGATGTTGAATCAGATCAATTTACGGAAATGGAATACGTCTTTTTAAAAACGGACAAGCTCCACGTTTTCGGGGTTGAAAAAGCTGTTTGGATTTTCACCAATATTCGCAAAGTTGCGATCGCTGAAACCGGAAAGGATTGGCTTTGGGTAGATTGGAACAAGGATATTGAATTGCTTGACGGCTGTTACTTCAATGTCGGCAAACACCTCATGGATGAAGGCATTGTGTATTGAGTCGTAATGGTGGCGGCCCCGAAACCACTTGAGGGACCAAAGCAGCGCCCAGGGAGGCCAGATTTACTGTTTTCTATCCCTTCACCCTTCCCACCTGATCTGCTCTCCCCGCAAGGAAGCGCAGACCGGCCCGCCCTTTTTATCGGTCATTTTGATGTGTGCGGTCAAGGGCTGCCGGTTGTCGACTGCCGGGTGGATTTGATCCCAGGTCAGTGCGTCCAGTTTGATCTTGGCCCTTCGGAACTGGCTGGGCAGCCGGGGGTCGCCGGAAAACCAGACGAGGTACAGGAACCTGTCGCCGGCAGGCCCAAAAACGTACGGCCCCGAAAAGTTCGGTTCGCCGTTTTTACCGGTATTGACCAGCACCGGGATATGGAACACCTTTTCCGCGCTGTTCCCGGGCGTAACCTCCACAATCTCCCGTTCTTTCTGCACACCTACAAAAATGGGATCGCGGCCGTCGAACGCCGATCCGGGGAAATCGGTACAAATGAGTTGGATGATGAGTTCCTGTTTCATGTTGGAATTTATTTTAGAAGGATGGGGGATTTGGGGCTGGGGTTTTGAGCTATGAGCTATGAGTGTTGAGCTTTGAGTTGTCTACTTGCGCCTGCGGCGGGGCAAGTTGTCCTCCGTCTACCGTCTACCGTGGGCCACCTCAATTCCACCGCCCGTTGGAACTCAGCAGGATGACCAGCACAAAAAGCCCGTAAAACCCCAATATCGCGGCGGGAATGCCGGCCAGGCCCCAGGCAACGGCGGCGTACCCGGCTTTCATCAGCCCGGGCGTATTCCAGACAATTCCGGCCATGCCGGCGAGGATGGCTGTCCAAAGCAACCAGAAACGGGCGTTGTAATAAGCATTGCCGGAAGCCGCTTTGAGGTAAAAGACCAGAGCGGCGAGCAGGCCCAGCAGGTCGATCGACCAGATGATCCAGAAAAAGGCGGAGGGAGATGCGGTCATATATGGTCCGTCCTGTTTTGTCAGGATGGTGCAAAATAGGGATTTGCACCGGAGAATTAAAATTTTGGAAGTGTTGATTTATGGTACCAAATCCTTGGAATGGGGAAAGCGCATTACACAAGTCGGAGACTTTATGGTTCCCGCATCGCGTCTCAGACGCTCGCGAACGAGAGTGTGCTTTCATTGAGTTCATAGCCAAATACGTCACAGAAAAACTGACGGGTTACCGTGCAAATGGTTGAGATGCGGTCACCCAAAGTGAAAAGTAGGAGCGTACCTGTCCTTGCAGTTGCGGAATAGCCTTTTGGTGATGAAGCGGAAAAGGGCATGAGTCCACCCCCTTGCCCCCGCCTGCGGGAGAAAGGCGGCCGTTGAACTTGGAGGAAATGGAGTATTTTGCGTGTTATCAGGTCCTTTTTTCCTGTAATTTGCGAGCGTGGTTTCCCCCGCTGGCGGGGGGAGGGGGTGGAAAAAGCGCTACGGATCAACTCCGGAAAATCGAAGTGTGAGGTGCTAAATAGTTACAAAAAATGAATCAATCTTTAACGCAGCGAACGGAGACCGCTACACGCTTACCGAGGTCGTAGCGGTTGAGCGTCTGGTCCTCCGAGTCGAACCTGTAGTACCAGGCGTTGTCCGCATCCGGCTCCGTACCGCTCCAGAAGTAGCCGTTCCTGCGCAGGGAGAAGAACCCGCCATTGCTGTAGCGTCCTCCCGCCAGGAGGGCGTCAAACCCTGAGTTTCCCCCTTCAATGAGCGAAATATAGGCTTGTTTTTCTCGCCAAAATGGTTGATCAAACTATCCCATTCTTTTCTGGCCGGCAACCGCCATCCCGCAGGACAAGCCCTTTTCGCCGCCTCCCACGTATACAGCCGTCCATACTTTTCCCCATTCTTCGGGTCATGGTCATAAAACCAACACCCCTCACCCACATCAAAATTCAGGTTTTCAGCCATCCAGGTTTGGCCGTTGAGTTCGACGGTTTTATAGGTTCGGCCGTCGCGGGGGTCGGTGAAAGATCCGGTTTTGTTGCCGGCCGCAGGAGGATTTGATTTTGGTGCTTCCCGGATTTCAGACTGTATTACCGGCACAAGCGGCCGGGGCGCTTTTTGGCCGTCGTACCATTTCATGATCCTGCCGTGCAGCAGTTCGCAGTCGCGTTTCACCTGTCCGGGTTGGATGGGAAAAGCGTTTTTGAATACCAGGGGCCGGATATCCTCCGGCAGGTCCTTCGATTGGGGAATGCCTGCATTCTCGAGTAGTACGGGCACCACCAGTTTGTTCCGTTCCAGCGCGTAACGGATCTCGAACCGCACATAGTCGGTTTCCTGAAAAAGCCGGGTTTTGCCGATCTTCATCCATTGCCGGCCGATCAGGACAAAGAGGACGTCCACCTGGTCGAGGTAAGCCCCGATGAATTCGCGAAAATCATGACCCGGCGGAATGGTATCCACGTCCCAAAACAGGTTGCCAGCCCCGATCCGGGGTTCCAGATGGGTATAGATGAGTTCCGCCCAGGGGCCTGTATCTTCGCGGCGGTAGGAGAGAAATATTTTGGGAAACATACCTGCCAGGGGTTCCAGGTTGGTGAAAGACAAAAATAAGGAATTTTAACGGGATCGCGACGCTCCCCTTCCCCTTTACATTTTGCATTTTAACTTTTGCATTTTGCATTTAACCGGAGTTACTGGTCCTTCCACCGCCAAAGGTACAGGCTCGCATACGTCCGGTAAGGCCGCCAGGCTTCCGCGATCTCCAGCATACGTTTTTGCAGGTGTTTGCCTTTTTCTTCGATGCTGTAAAGGCGCTGCATGGCCTGCTGGATGCCCAGGTCGTCGACAGGCAGGATATCCGGGCGGTTGAGCGTGAACATGAGCAGCATTTCCACCGTCCACTGGCCAACGCCCTTGATCTGTGTGAGGGTGCTGAGGAGGTATTCGTCGGTCATGGTCTCCCAGTCTTTTTCAAGCAGTTGGTGTTCCTCAAAAAAGGCGGCCACGTTCTGGATATAGGTCGCTTTCTGGCGCGACAAACCCGCGCTGCGCAGGGTCTCGATTTCCATGTTCATCAGCCGGTCGGGATGCGGGTAGCCGCCGTCGAACAGGGAGAGGAACCGGTTGTGGATCGTCTCTGCCGCCTTGCCGCTGAGTTGCTGGAAAACAATAGCCCTGACCAGGCTGAAATACGGGTCGTGGGGGCTGTGGCGGACTTCCAGTCGGGTTCCGGCGATCACTTTCGCCAGGAGGGGGTCTTTTGAAAGATGCCCCAGGATTTCTTGGTTCATAATGGTTAAATTCGGGTTCAAGATAATAATTTCTGCCAAAAGACGATATCTTTGTATTGATCACCAACTGACTGTTATACAATGAAAATGGTTTGCCTGCTGTTAGGGGTTTCCCTATTGGCCGTATCCCTCCTTAACGGCCAGAACACTTCCGAACGCCGGAAATATTTCACCCAACACGCCGGCGCCACCACGCCGAAGGTGGACGGGCTGCTCGACGACCCAGCCTGGGAGGCCGTCTCCTGGGCGGATGATTATGTCCAGTTCGACCCGGACCAGGGCGCCGAACCCGGGCAGGAAACCGCCTTCAAGATCCTGTACGACGACGAAAACCTGTACATCGCCTTCCGCTGTTATGATACCGAGCCGGAAAAGATCGTCAGCCGTATGTCGCGCCGTGACGGTTTTGAAGGCGACTGGGTAGAGCTCAATATCGACAGTTACCACGACCTGCGCACGGCCTTTTCCTTCAGCATCTCGGTGTCCGGGGTAAAAGGCGATGAATTTGTATCCAACGACGGCAACAACTGGGACGTCAGTTGGAATCCCATCTGGTTTGCAGAAACGAATATTGACACTGAAGGCTGGACGGCCGAACTGCGCATTCCCCTCAGCCAACTGCGGTTCAGCGATGAAGCCGAACAAGTCTGGGGCATCCAGAGCACCCGGCGCCTGTTCAGGAAAGAAGAGCGGTCCACCTGGCAGTTTGTGCCCCGGAATGACGCCGCCTGGGTTAGCCGCTTTGGCGAACTGCACGGCATCAAAGGCATCAAACCCCAAAAACAGGTGGAGATCCAGCCCTATATGGTCACCCAACTGGAATCCACGGAAAAAGACCCGGAAAACCCCTTCAACAACGACGGCCGGCGCACCCGGCTGAGCGGCGGCGTCGACGGCCGGATCGGGGTCACCTCCGACCTGATCCTCGACTTTACCATCAACCCCGATTTTGGCCAGGTCGAAGCCGACCCTTCCGCCATTACCCTGGACGGTTTTCAGATCTTTTTTGAAGAGCGAAGACCCTTTTTTGTAGAAAGCCGCAATATTTTCGATTATATCCTGACCGGTTCGGAGTATGGCGGCAATTATGACAACGACCTTCTTTTCTACTCCCGCCGGATCGGGAGCGCACCCCACCGGGGGATTTACAGCGACCCGGCGAGCGGCTTTTACGCCGACCAACCCGACAATACCACCATACTGGGCGCCGCCAAATTCAGCGGCAAAACCAAAAACGGGCTTTCCATCGGCATCCTGGAAAGCATCACCCAGGAAGAACGCGCCAGGATCAACTCCAACGGAGAAGAAAGTGAAGAAGTGGTGGAACCTTTATCCAACTATTTTGTCGGGCGCATGCAGCAGGACCTCAATGGCGGCAATACCGTATTGGGCGGCATATTCACGTCCGTCAACCGCAACCTGGACGGCACGGGGCTGGATGATTTGCACCGGTCGGCTTACACCGGCGGCATCGACCTTGTACACCGGTGGGACAAACAGCGGTGGGTGGCAACCGGGAAACTTTTTTACAGTTCGGTCAATGGTTCCCCCCGGGCCATTACCCAGACCCAAAACGCTTTCGAACATTATTTCGACCGCCCCGGCGCCAAACACCTGACCCTCGACACCACCGCCACCAACCTCATGGGACACGGCGGCTCGATGATGCTGGGCCGTTACGGCAGCAAGATCCGGTTCCAGGGCGGCTTCACCTGGCGATCGCCCGGACTTGAAATGAACGATATCGGCTTCATGCTCAATGCCGATGAGGTCAACCATTGGCTATGGGTGGGTTATAACAGCCCCAAACCTTTTTCGGTTTTCCGCAACTTCCGCCTGAACTACAACCACCATACCGCCTGGGATTTCAGCGGAAGGAACCTCTACCAGGCCATCAATACCAACACCTGGATGATGTTCAATAACTTCTGGAGCTTTAATACCGGCGTAACCTATGAAAACCGGGACCTTTCAAAAAATGCCCTGTTCGGCGGGCCCGTTCTCAGGCGGCCCAACGGCATGGCCTGGTGGAGCTCGGTGCAGACCAACCGGCGGAAAAAAGTGTATTTCGCACTCAATTTTTTTAACGCCTGGGGTTTCCGCAAAAGCGTTCATTCCAACAACTACAGCCTTTCCGCTACCTTTCAACCCGTCAATGCCCTGAATATCACCCTGAGACCATCCTGGAACAAACGCGAAAGAGTGGACCAATACGTCCAAAAATCAGTTTTCAAAGGCGAAGACCGCTACCTGATCGGGCATGTCCGGCAGGAAACCTTCAGCATAACGGCCCGCCTCAATTACAATATCACGCCCAATATGACGATCCAGTATTATGGCCAGCCGTTCATTTCCAGGGGGCGCTACGGGCAATTTAAACGGATCACCGACCCGGAAGCGAGGTACGAGAAGAGATACGTGGAATTTGCGCCGGATGCCGTCGGGTTCGACCCATTGGCGGGTGTATACCAGATTGATGAAGACCGCGACGGGTTGATGGACCATGCCGTCAGCAACCCCGATTTTAATGTCATTCAGTTCCGTTCCAACCTCGTGGCGCGCTGGGAATACGTGCCCGGATCCGAGGTTTTTCTGGTCTGGTCACAAGACAATACCGCTTTTGCAGAACCTTCGGAAAGGCTTTTTCCGGCGCTTTGGGACAACGCGTTTTCCCCTGCCGGCCGCAACATTTTCCTGGTCAAATGGACCTACCGTTTCCTGCTCTAAAAATAAAAGTTTTCCACAAGCATAAACTTTAACATATAAAATTGCGGCTCATTGTCAATGGTTTCCATATATTTGCCGCTCAGAATGAAACCCAATTCATACCATTATGGACAATCATTCACGCCGCGCCCTGGGGGCGCTCGTCTTCTTGTTGATGTCTTTTTCCCTTTTAATTGGCCGTTCCAACCCCCGGGATTTGACTTATCCGGAGCTCAATGATGAAGAGATCATCAGCCGTTTGCAAAACCTGAGCCAAAAAATCGTAGAGCCCAAATGGGTACCTGCTGTCAAAGGATATATCCGCAGCTATATGGTGCGCAACCGGACCAGTTCGGAGATCATCCTGGGCCGGACCGTGTTGTATTTTCCCATTTTTGAAGCTTACCTTTCCCAATACAACCTTCCTGAAGAGTTAAAGTACCTCTCTGTTGTAGAATCTGCCCTGAACCCAAAAGCTACTTCCAGGGTTGGCGCCGGCGGGCTCTGGCAGTTTATGCCGGCAACCGGTCTGGAACTGGGTTTGCAGATCGACAAGGAAGTCGATGAGCGGAGCGACCCCATCAAATCAACGGAGGCGGCCATGGTGCATATCCAACGCCAATATGATCGTTTCGAGGATTGGTCGCTGGCCCTGGCTGCCTACAATTCCGGTTCCGGCCGTGTGAGCCGCGCGGTCAAAAGGGCGAGAAGCAAAAACTTCTGGCAGATCCAGCGATACCTTCCGAAGGAAACGCGCAATTACGTACCTGCTTTTATCGCCGCCACTTACCTGATGGATTATTATGAGGAACACGATCTGAAGCCGGTCTATCCGGATCTTGACCTCCAGATCACCGAAACCATTAAATTGTACGATTCGCTCTCATTTGAACAGATCGTTTTGCTCACCGAACTTCCGATGGAGGTGGTTCAGTGGCTCAACGCGCCCTACCGGAAAGGGCTGATACCCGCCAGTGTGGAAGGCCACTCGCTCACCCTGCCCAGACGGGTGATGAGCGTGGTGAAAGAATACCTGGAATCCCGCCGGCCGGATGCCCGGGAAGGCGCCTTCGCCAAAGTCAATCTGACCCTGCCCAAATCCGAAACCCGTTATTACAAATCCAATTATATCGTTCTGGAAGGTAAAACCCTGCCGGATATTGCCCGGGAACTGAAATGCACCGTCCATCAGCTGAGGGCCTGGAACAAACTTAAAAACAACAAGATTGAACCCGGCCAGAAACTGACGATCTTTACCCCAAAACCTTTTGAACAGAAATTCCCGATCGTCCCGCTTGAAGCCATAACCCCCATCCCATCCATCGATCCGAACCCGCTGCCGGTTGAACATTTGCAGCAGGTTTCTCTGGAAGGAATGCAGCCGGAAACCATCTATTTCACCGCGCGGCGCAGAATGAAAGTCTCCGCCATTGCCGAAAGATTCCCGGGGTTGTCGCTCGATCTGCTCCTGGAACTCAACCAGTTGGCCAAGGATAAAATGGTCAAACCAGGTGAACAGATCATTCTTGACACCAAATGGTTCGGGGATAAAAATTAGGCGATTATCCATTTTTACATGATTTTTCCGAATCATGTAAAAAAAATTTAAAATATTCTCACCGGGGGCAATAATCCCGAGATTGCCTCCGTTTTAGGTTCAGTTTTGTCATCATTTCCATTTCAAAAACAACCTTATAGAACCGGAACATTACACCTGAAACGTTGAGAAACCTGGCTAAGCGATCGCGTCCATCACGCGGCGCCGGGCTAAAAGTACCTTACCAGCATGACAAATATTTACCGGTTGTAATCATTTCGTTTTCCCGGTTTTACCGGAACAGAATAAACCAATTATATTGAATCCTCAACAGGCGGGAAATTGCGCAGGCGAGCGTCTGCCTGATGGGAAACAAATACGCTTCAAGTGAAAGGAAGGGCTTTGGAAAGCTTTGCCGGACACCCAAAGTAAAACAGCCCACCACGCCGCAGCGTGGCCAAACAATTCAATCTGCCACGTTTGTCGGATGGCAGCCCAACCAATGAAAACGGATTCGTTTATTTTGGCGGATGATTCCGCTAAAACCTCTTGTACACCCAATGACCAAAGCAGAAGCCGGAACATCTTCAGGTGTTCCGGCTGCGAGAAGAAACCGTATTCCATGAACATGCATTCCATGGAGAGAGTAGTTTGAACCATGCAGCAGCGGTTAAGGTCCGTAAGGGCAAAGCCTTACCGCTGCCTTTCACTCCATGGAAGAAATAACGGCAATCCGCTGATAGACAGTGGGTTGCTGTTGTTTTTTGATGGCGGATGGTTTTGAGGAGGAACCGAGGAAGTGCGTGCCACGCCACAGGCGTGGAGGAAATGCGTGCCACGCCACAGGCGCATGGGCGTCAACTTAATTTTAAATCATATGATTATTCCAAATACAACTGATTAACAAATAAAGTTATTTTTTTTCACCACATAAGATACATAAGAACACATAGGGTCATTCCGGTTCGCCAACGGCGAACCGGAATGACCGAAACTTATGTTTTCTATGTATCTTATCCCGCCTTGCGGGACAGGTCGTGGTGGAAATATCCGCGTATCAGCAGGATGCGAAGCCATCCTGCCCCCTGACAGCTTGCGTTATAGATGGGTTTTAGTTAGATATTGCCTTTCTGCTGTAAGCCTGCCACAAAGCCCCGCCAGGGGCAAAATACCTGCAGCCCCGTTTTAATTTTTGGGGGTAGCATGATAAACGGCCAGGAATGCCATCATGAGCCGGACGCCGAAGGGGTGGGAGTCGTCCAGTTCATCTTCGATGAGCCATTCACGGGGGTCGCCTTCGAAGCGGGTATAAACAGAAAATTGCTCTTCGTTGTTCCCGCGCAGTTCCCATTCTTCGAGGATATTGCTGAAGCGGCTTTTAAAAGTGAGTTGTTTTCCGCGCCAGGAGATGCGCCATTCCCGGAAGTCATTGGGCCAGACGGTGCGGGCGGCAATGGTTTCGTTGCCGGTCCAAAGCTCCCAGGCGTTGGGGTCGTTGGGCCATTTTTGGCGAATATGCCCGCTGAGGTCGCCGATCCGGAACTCCCATTCCGTCCAGTTGTCAGAATTCGTCCAGCGCTGCCGGAGCTCGCCCTCTTCGTTTTCGTCCTCCGTATAAATGACCCATTCCCGGAAGGAGTCGCTCCAGGCGGTTGTCAGGCCGGTAACGATCTGCGACTGGCCGTCGGCGGCAAATATCAGGAAGGCAAAAAAGGCGAATAATCCCTTCATGGGTTGGATTTTTTGATAAAACGGATGGAAAACGGATTCATTGTTTCATGGTTGCAGTGCTGCGCGTAAACCATGAAACACTGCAATCCTGAAACCAAGGGTTAGGCCAATAAAAAAGCGCTCCCGTCCATTCGGATCAGGAACGCTGCGGGGGGTGATGCCAGATAAATCTGGAAAACTTATCTTTAAAACGGCAGGTCGTCGCTAAAGTCCATGTTCGCAGGTTCATCTGCAGCAGTGGGGAATGAACCCCCGCCGGCAGGGTTTGCGCCACCGGCAGCCGGGGCTTCGGCGGTAACTTTTTCGATCCGCCAGGCATTCAGGTTGGTAAAATATTTACCATTCCATTCCCTGCCGCGCAGATCAAAATGGACTTTAATGGATTCGCCTTCCGAGCAAGGATCGATCAAAGTGCAACGGTCCTGAACCAATTGGAATTTAACCATCTGCGGAAAATTTCCGCCATCGACTTCCAAAACAAACTCCCTCGCCTGGAAGGAGCCGGTTTTATTTTCGGTGTCAAATTTCTTGAGGAGCTTTCCGGTTATTTCAAATGATGATGACATGAATATAGGCCTTTTTGCAACAACCAAAGGTACAAAAAGGCCGGAGGAAACCAATCATTCGGTGTCTTTTTTTTAATTGTTTTACGAACCGGTCGGTAAAAAATACCAGCGGCTTGCCGGGCTTTATAAATTTGGCGGCGTATTGCCCGTCAGTTTGTAAATATCTGTGGGCGTGGCGCAGATCACGGCCCTGGCGCCCCGCATGGCAATCGGCGCTTTGATCATTTCAGGATTATAGCGCAGTACCTTGATCCAGCTTTCCTCGTCAAATTCCCGGCCGCGGATATGCTGTTGGTAATAAGGATGGGCTTTATTGAGCAGTTCTTTCGGGTGAACGCCAAGGGCAAGTATGATCTGCTGCCAGCTCGTACCGTTGGAGGGCGCCTGGCTGAACGTATAGGTTCTGATATGTGGTACAACGCTTTGAGCATAGGCAATGGTGCGGCGGTCGGAGGAGGATTCCGGGTTGTAGTAGATCAGGATCTCCCGTTCATGCGTCTTCATGGCCCTGGATTTTAATTGGATGAATGAATATTAGCGCATACTAATTTACTGCAAAATATTAAAATATCCAAATTTTTTATCGACTATTTTTTGAAACTCCAAACTTCAATAGCCCTGGACGTAAACGACGAATTTTTCTTCAAAATAAGATTCTGTAAAAAAATCGAGAATGGGGAAGGTTTCGACATAAGCGCCTTTGGGCAGGAGCTTGACCTCTGACTGGATATTGCCCCCTTTCAAGGCGATCAATCCATTGGGCAGGGCGTGGCGCTGTTGCTTTTTGAGCAGGCGGGAGGTCCACAGGAATAATTTATCCAGGCCGGTAACGCCCCGTGTAACTACGAAGTCGAATTTTTCTTTTACCTCTTCTGCCCGCAGGTGGTGGGCCGTTACGTTGGAAAGCGCCAATGCGGCGGCGATTTCTGTCACAACGGTAATTTTTTTACCGGTCCCGTCTATGAGGGTGAACCGGGTGTCGGGAAAACAAATGGCCAGCGGGATGCCGGGGATGCCGCCGCCTGTACCCAGATCCAGGATATGGGCGCCGGGCTGAAAGCTGATAACTTTTGCAATGGCAAGCGAATGCAGAATATGGTGCAGATAGAGGTGTTCGATGTCCTTTCTGGAGATCACATTGATGCGTTCGTTCCAGGTTGCGTAAAGCGGCCCCAGCGCGCCCAGTTTCTGTTGTTGTTCCGGGGTGAGGTGGGGAAAATATTTGAGGATGGTTTCCATGGTTGGTTTTTGTCGTGTTTTTTTATATCGGGGCAGGTTATTATTGTTTGGGGTTGTTTGGGGTTGTTTGGAGTTGTTTGGGGTTGTTTGGAGTTGTTTGTTTAGAGGAAAACCACCCCAAACCACCCCTCCAAAGGAGTCCTATGGACAAACCATCAGAATACACGCCCGTTCCTAAACCATTCAGGCTTCCGTTGTTTCATCATTGGGAGGGCGGTTGATCGAAAAGGCATTCCATACGGGGTCGTTTGGGACAGGGGCTTCGAGGGTCACACGTTCGAGGGAAACAGGGTGGTCGAATTCGAGTTTCCAGGCATGCAAATGGATGGACCGGTCGCGGTTGGCGCGCGGGAAGCCATATTTGGTGTCGCCTTTGATCGGACAACCCAGCGCCGAAAGCTGGGCGCGGATCTGATGGTGCCTGCCGGTGATCAGGCGGACTTCCAGGAGGTGGTACCGGTCAATGCTTCCTTTATAGAGATAGTGCAATTCCGCTTTTTGGCCTGCTCCCGTTTCGGATGCATTGGCAGATGCCAGGTTTTTCCTGCTTTCCTTTTGAATAAAGTGGACCAGGGTGTCCTCGTCTTTTTCCGGCCGGTTCTGAACGACAGCCAGATAAGTTTTGGCGACCTTCCGCTCCCTGAACTGCTCATTAAGGGCAACCAGCGCCGTGCGGGTTTTGGCAAAGAGCACAACCCCGCTGGCAGGCCTGTCGAGGCGATGGATCACAAAAAGCTTGGAATGGCAATAGATTTCCGCCAGGTCGAGCAAGCATTTATCCTCCGTTTTATCGGGCTGAACGGCAAGCCCCGGCGGTTTGCTGAACGCAATCAGTTGATTATTTTTGTATAAGACAAGGTCTCCAATGCGCAGGTCCGGATGATTTTCACTCATATCATTCAATCAACTTCCTCGTAATCAACATAATCTTCATCTTCCTTTCGACGGGAAGCGGACTTGTCCTGAAGGGGTGGTTGTTCGTCGCCCCTTTTCAGCCTTGGAATGGCCATGACATAGCGATAGATCAAATATATGATTCCTATCGTGAGTGCCCATTTGATCATTATTCCCTGGATTTTGCACAAAGGTAAGTAAAACCAAATAAAATTTGGAAAAAAATTTACGCCCCTGATTTTGCATTTTGTCACAAGCTTGTTACCTTTGACTTAACATTGGGTTAACCGATGTGAACAGCCGAAATTGGATTAGTATGAAAAAAAGGCCTTTGAGGCCGGAAGCGTTGCCGGATACCCGAGCAACGCTTTTTTTATTTGACTGGAATTGCTTATTTTGTAAATTTGCCGGCGGGTTTTAAACTATGACGGAGACAAAAGCATTGCATAACCCAGGCAGGGAAGAAACCAAACAGTTGTCTATTACCTTGAACACTGCTGCGGATGATCAGCGGCCTGTTTATTTAGTTGGTAATTTTAACAACTGGCGGACGCAGGATGCTGCTTACCGCATGCAAAATAAAGGGAACGGTTCTTTTGAATTCCAATTTCCGGACATCGGAAAGCTCCCCCCCGTACTGGAGTATAAATATACGCGGGGCGGGTGGGAAGCAGTCGAACTGGATGAGGCCGGGAACGAAAGAGACAACAGATTTTTGAGCGCCGTTGCAGGCGTATACAGCGATGAGGCGCCCCAATGGAAAAAAAGTGAAAGCGAATACATCCCCGGGTATCTTCCGATCATCCGGATCATTTCAGAGCGGTTTGAAATCCCTCAACTGATCAAAACCCGGCGTATTGCGGCTATTTTGCCCCATGACTATGAGGAAACGGACAAAAGGTATCCTGTACTTTATCTTCAGGACGGGCAAAACCTGTTTGATGAATATGCCCCCTTCGGAAACTGGGCTGTGGATAAAAGTATGGCCAAGCTGACGGAAAAAGGTAAGGGCGATCTGATCATCATCGCAATTGATCATGCAGATGAAGCCCGGATCTCCGAATTTACGCCCAGTTACCGGACCCGTTTGGGAAAAGGGGATGGTAAAAAATACGTCCGTTTTTTGGCCGACACTTTGAAACCTTTTATTGACAAACATTTCCGGACTCTTCCCGGCCGGCTGCACACCGGCATCGGAGGGAGTTCAATGGGCGGCCTGATCAGTATTTATGCGGGGCTCCTTTACCCGGAAGTTTATAGCAAATTATTGGTTTTTTCTCCGTCGCTCTGGGTTACGCCGAATATTCCGCAAGCCGCCATGCCGGAGGAGTTTTACAAAACGAAAGTTTATCTCTACGGCGGAGAAAAAGAAAGTGCCAGCATGGGCCCTAACCTTCAGCGGTTTATCAACTCAATGGAAGAACTGGGCGCCAAAGGAAAATTTGATTTTCGTTTATCCCTTGATCCAAAGGGATTCCACAATGAGGCGCGTTGGGGCCAGGAATTCCCGAAAGCTGTGGAATGGTTGTTTTTTGACCAGGGTGAAAATAATTAGACACGCTTGATCTCCCGGTTGAGACCCTGAAATTCAAGCATTATATTTCACCCCAAAATCGCCTAAAAACATGAAACTATCCATTACGGATACACAAGATCGTAATTCAAACACCATCCTGATCCCCCTTGAGCAATCCGACGGCCTGTCGGAATCCCTTGGGCATTTTGCCCGCCAATGGGAAATTTCCCTCATCAACCTGACAAAAGAATTTAAAGGCGAATCAGGTGAAACTTTCAGCCACCGGAAAGGCGATCAACGCTTTTTCCTGCTGGGTTTGGGCAAAAATCCCGGCTATGCCGAAATTAACCGGGCTTTCCGGAGTTTTGCACATAAATACAAAAACAAACTCGACCCCCAACTGACCGTCGACCTGTCGTCCTTTCGCGCCACAGAACCCGCTTTGGCGGCGGAGGCCGTTTCCAATGGCCTGATACTGGGGGCGTACCAGCTCGGCATTTATAAATCAGAAAAACCGGAACTACATCCCTTTTGTAGCGAAACAGCCGAATTGAACCTCCTGGTGCAGGAAAAATCGCGGGCTGACGCAGAAGGCGGCGCCATGCGCGGAAAGGTCATTGCCGAGACGCAAATGAAAATGTTTGACCTCGTGAACGCCCCCAGCAATAAAAAACTGCCGACCGACCTTGCTGAATGGGCCCTGGATTCCGGGAAGACATACGGTTACCGCGTAGAAGCCTGGGACAAGTACCAGATAGAAGAGGCCGGGCTCCTCGCTTTGCTCGCGGTAAATCAGGGCAGCGCGCTCCCGCCGTCTTTTATCGTCATGGAATATGTCCCTGAAAATTTACAGCCAAAGGCCAAAATAGCCCTGGTTGGTAAAGGCGTTACCTTCGATACGGGCGGACTGTCGATCAAACCCGCCGCCAACCTGCATCTGATGAAAAGCGATATGGGCGGCGCCGCGGCTGTTTTTGGCGCCATGGAGACAGCGGCCCGCCTCCAATTGCCTGTTCACCTGATCGGGATTGTGCCGGCAACGGAAAACAGCGTCGACGCCCACGCCGTAAAACCAAGCGACGTCATCGGGTCTTACAGCGGTAAAACGATTGAAGTGATCGACACGGACGCAGAAGGAAGGCTGATCCTCGCAGATGGCCTGAATTACGCTGTACGGCATTTCCAACCCGATGTTCTCATCGACCTCGCTACCCTGACCGGAAGCGCCGTCCGCACTTTTGGGTACCACGCAGCCGGTTTGTTTTCCAATAACGACCGGCTTGCAGACCAACTGACCAGAGCCGGCGACAAGGTGGGCGAGCGGATCTGGCGGCTGCCGATCTGGGATGTATATAAAGAGGACATCAAATCGGATATCGCCGATTTGCGCAACTACAGCGGACGACCTACCGCAGGCGCGATCGGAGCCGCGAAATTCCTGGAAGCTTTTATCGAAAACCACCCGGCCTGGGCGCACCTCGATATTGCGGGTGTAGCTTTTAACGATTCGGAATTCGCATCCCAAAAATGCGCAACCGCTTTCGGCGTACGGCTGCTGATCGAATACCTTGAAAACCTGACCGATAACTGATCATTTTGCAATAATACTGACCGACCTATGCTGTCTTTCCTCTGCATCTCCACCTTTTTTAAAGGCGAAGCCTTTCTCACAGCCTGTAAAGCCGCGGGCAATACCGTTTACCTCATCACCAAAAAATCACTGGAACACGAACCCTGGCCCTGGGCCTCGATCGATGAGGTGTTCTATGTTGAAAAGGACGACAATACGCCTGAAAACATGCACAATATCGCCAAGGGTGTGGCCTGGCTGATGCAAAAAAAACAGATCGACCGGATCGTGTCCCTGGATGATTTCGACGTGGAAAAAGCAGCGTACCTGCGGGAAGAATTCAGGTTGCCGGGTATGGGCCAGACCACGGCCAGGTATTTTCGCGACAAACTCGCCATGCGGGTAAAAGCAGCCGAAGCGGGCATACCCGTACCGGCATTCAGCCCGCTGTTCAACGACGAGGCCATCAACCGGTTTGCTGAAACAGCCCCTCCGCCCTGGCTGGTGAAACCAAGGGCGGAAGCCTCCGCAACAGGCATCAAAAAGGTGCATTCGCGCGATGAACTCTGGGAGGTGCTCCACAAACTGGGCGATGAACGTTACCGCTATCTGGTGGAACAGTTCAAACCCGGCGATGTGTTTCACGCCGATGCACTAACGGTAGAAGGCAAAGTGGTCTTCTGCAGGGTATCCCAATACGTGAATACGCCGTTTGAAGTGGCTCATGGCGGAGGCATTTTCCGGACGGCTACCGTGGAATTCGGCAGCAAGGAGGACAAGGCCTTGCAAAAACTCAACGAACAGGTGATGAAGGGTTTTGGCATGCAGTTCAGCGCATCCCATACCGAATTTATCCGCTGCAACGACGACGGTAAATACTATTTTCTGGAAACTTCCTCCCGCGTCGGCGGCGCCCATATCGCCGAAATGATCGAAAGGTCTTCCGGGATCAATCTATGGGCGGAATGGGCCAGGATCGAAAGCGCCATGGCCCAGGGAATTCGCTATGAACTCCCGCCCGTGAAAAAGGAACACACAGGCATCATCATTTCGCTCGCCCGTTTTGAAGAACCCGACACGACCTCCTTTACCGACCCGGAGATCGTCTGGCGAATGAAGAAAAAACATCATGTCGGGTTCATTGTGCGCGCAGAACACCGCGAACGGGTCCTGGAATTACTGGACGGGTACGCAGGGCGGATATTCCATGAATATCATGCCAGCGCTCCGGCTAAGGATAAGCCTACTCATTGAGAGTTGGCAGTTGGCTGTTGGCAGTTTTTTCATCCGTTGTCAGTTGAAAATTCGTTTCCCAATTTACGAATGCTAAGACTGCCAACTGAATTCTTTCATCCATTAGTAGTTCAGGAGAATTTCTCAGCATTGTCCATCATACCGTTCAACATCCGGCCGATTTCTTCTGAATCAGCATTCCAGGAATCGTACTTTTCCCTGGAAATATAGTTTGATACTAATGCAAAATCAGTCCACACCTGAGTTTCAGTATTTTCCGAATCAGCGTCCGATAATTTGCTGGTAAAATGTTTGGGATATCTTCTTTTTCGATAGGCCTCACCCAAACAGGAACAAACAGACCTGGATGAACTCCTTATTTGACTTGTGAGTTCAAATTTTTCTTCAGGCGGGAAATTTTTACTGGTTTCAAAAACATCCCTGGCTAATGCAAAGGCTTTTTGATAAACCTTTAAATCTCTGAAAGAGCCCATTTTTGCGCGTTTTAGGTTATTAAATATCGATTACTTCAAATCTCAATGTTCCGGGGATTCTTCGAATATCCGTCACCAAAACTGCCAATTATTTCAGTTTTCAGTCTACAGTCTTCAGTTGGCAGTCTTTGGATTCGTTAACCGGAGACGAATTATCATTTGACAACGGATGAAAGACTGCCAACTGCGGACTGTGAACTGCCAACTAAATCAATTCTCCCAAAGAAACTCATCGCTCACCGAGCTATTCTCCGGGATGTCCTTCCAATCCACAGGTTCTTCTACCATTTCGATCACGATGCGGAATTCCTTTTCGAGGGCTTCCTGGATGTCCCGTTTGCGCTTTTCGCTTTGTTCAAAATCCGATTTGACCCGTTTTTTGGAGGATTTCACGTTAAAATCGTCAGTTGTGCCGAGGATGGCGTAATGGAGGTTAAAAAATCCGCTTTTCCGGGCCTTCTGGGGTTTCAGGTTGGGATCGAAGCTTTTGAAACGGTTGGCCAGTACCTGTCCGGCGTTCACTTTGAGGTAATAGGCGATCTCCTGGTCGAAGGAATGTTCGCCGCTGACGGTCATGTTCATCGCATTGCTCTGGATGAACATGACGGGGATGAAGATCCGGCGGTTCCGGACCTCAAAAAAGTTTTCCAGGTTGGTGAATTTGATGTGCTGGAGGTCCTTGATCTTGACAAAGGTGGAGAAGTTTTCCATCATTTTGAAATCCTTCAATTCGCCGTTTTTCACGCCGAAAGCGGACAAGATCCGGAGTTTGTCCATCTGGAAATTGCCTTCCTGGTCCCAGTAGGCGTAGATGGCGATCCGGGCGTCCAGTTGGCCGGCCAGGTTTTTATCGGTGAGGATCTCCTGGCCGAAGTTTTCGCTTTGCCGGAAAAATTCGACGATGTCCACCTGTTTGCAGGTCAGCCTGGAACGCAGGTAGGGTTCGTCTTTGAAGTAGAGGGTCCCGTCCAGTTCAAATTCGCCGCCCATGGCCTGTGTTTTGCCCAGGATATTCATTTCCCCGTTGGCGAATTTCAGTTCGCCCGTAAAATCGCGCCCTTCGATCAGATTGTAATTGAACCGGTCGATGCGGGCATTGAAATTGCCTTTGAGGAAATTGGTGATCTTTTCGCGTTGCTGGATCCGGTTGGCGGTCAGGGAATCGACGTTGATCTCCGCTTCGGCGGCTTCCGTGGCTTCGGCCTCATCCACGAGGGTGAGTTTGAGCAGGCGGTCGAGGTCCAATTCCTGCGAGCGCAGTTGGGCTTCAAACGTCAGTTCGGCGCCCTGGGAGTTGATGGAGTCGGCAAACAGCACGGGAATGAGGTTGTAGGCTTTGCCTTCGAAGAAGAGGTCGCTTCCGGCGCCTTCCAGTTCGAGTTGGGCGACGGACAGTTCGTTGCCCTGCAGGGCGAGTGTGCCCTGGTCGAAGGTGAGGGTTTCATCCTCGATGGTCAGGGAGGCGTCGTCCAGTTCGAGGGCGCCGCCGGCCTCTACCCGGTCCATGCGGTTGGTGCGGATCATGTCTTCGTAGCGGCCCTTCAGTTTCAGGTTTTTGACCTCGATCTCACCGCTGCCTTTTTGGATGCGCGGGTCGCCCAAAAAGCCGTACAACATACCGACCGGGGCTACGCCGTCCATTGAAAAATCGATCAACGGGTCGTCCAGATCGGTCATACTCAGCCGGAGTTCCAGCAATTCGCGGTTGAAATAGCCTTTAAAATCCTGGATTTCGAACTTGCTGGACCGGTTGCTTCGGAGGCGTCCGTTATCAAAAACGGCTTTGAACGAGACATCCTTGAGGGCGCCGTCCATTTTGGAGCTGGTGATCTGCCCGTCCTGCAGGTTGACATCCACTTTGATCTCCGGGTTTTCCCTTTCGTTGTACATGCCTTTGACGGAGGCTTTGACCTCAAAATCGCCGGTGCTTTCAAAACCGGCCATGGAAGCCAGGTATTCATCCGGCAGGAGTTGGATCATATCGGCCAGGCTGCTTTCGTCGCTGGTAAAGAACAGGTCGAAGAACAGGTCCTCTTTTTTGTTTTCGATATAGCCGTCGACAATAAAGGAATTGGACTCGATTTCCAGTTCGACTGCTTTGAATTCGTATTTGCCGGTTTCCATATCCACCAGAATTTCCGCGTTGTAGGCCAGGGATTTGCCGGGCAGGAACCGTTTTTCGTCGAGGTCGACAAACCTGGAAACCAGGGAGGCGTCGCTTTTCAGGTCGAACCGGCTGCTGGAGAACTCGCCGGAGAACGAGGCGTTGACGTTTTCCGCCATGATCTCCTGGTTGGTTTGTTCATCCTGGTAGATCAGTTGCATATTCACCAGGCGGGCTTCGGCCAGGCTGATGACGGGGCCGCTGTCGCCGGCGTCCTGATCGTCTGGTTCGCCGGTTTCGGGGTCGCCGGATTCTTTGAAGATATCGTAATTGGCTTTGCCGTTTTTGTCCACTGCGATGGTGAGGGCCCCGTTGCTGACGACTACGGACTTGACCTTGATTTTGGAGCCCAGGAGACTGAACAGGCCCAGGCGGAACGAAACCGTTTCCGCTTCGAGCAGCACATCGTCGTTGGCGCCGGTGAGCAGCACGCCGTTCAGGTTGGCCGCCACGTTGGGAAAGGTGGAAATGACCGACATGTCCACGTTTTCCACCTCCAGTTGGGTGGTGAGTTGTTTGTTCACCTCCGCGATGATCCGTTCGCCGATATCATCGGCAAAAATGCTGGTGATGATCACAGCGATGAGCAGGAGGGCGGCAATCACAATGCCGGTGATGATCAGGAAACGCTTAAAAAATTTTTTCATGGGTGGTGGGTTGAAGCTGACGTTTTTAGTTGGCAGTTGGCAGCCACATTCGACTGCCTGCTTTTGTCTAACTCCTTTTAAGTTTTTGATAACAAATCAAATATGAAACACAGTTTTTTTTCACCACATAAGAAACATAGAAAACATAAGTTAATCATTCCGGTTCGCCATTGGCGAACCGGAATGATTCTATGTGATCTTATGTACCTTATGTGGTGGAAAAAATCAAGCAACTACAGGATGCGAAGCCATCCTGTTCACCACAAAGTATTTTGGGCAGTACAATAAAGTGTTATCAAGTTAGTCTTTCTTCATTCAGGGTATGCTTCGCATATCCGTCACCAACTGCTAACTGCCTTTACTAAACCGGCTTAAAGATAAGGGGATTTAGGGGATGGAAATTGTGTGGGGGCGGGTATTTTAAAATTCGCCGCGATCCGGCTTCCCGGGATTCGTTTGCCGGAAAACAGCATCGAAAAAGCGTGTACAATGAGCCAGTCGCGAAGTTTCGATTTCCGGCGTGGCTCTCCCCCCGGCTCCCGGATGATTTTTTTTATCCAGGTCTGTATCGCATGCTGGGTCCTGTAGTCGCTGATCACCGGATGCCTCCACAGCCGGGCGACATAGGTTTCCGGGGCTCCCCCGGCGATTGCTTCCGCGCAAAGTTTTCCGGAGAGCACGGCCGGCAGGATGCCCTCGCCGGTGAGCGGTTGGGCAAGGCCGAGCGCGTCGCCAACCAGGAACACATCGTTTGCCTGGCAGGCCGCAAGGTGTTTCGGATTGAACACAACGTAGCCGTGGCCCTTCATCTTATCCAGCATAGGGCGGGATGAAGGCGGCAGGGTCCCTGCCATTGCGGGGTCTTCAAAGAAGGCCCGGGCCTTATTCCAGGCAGGTATGACTTCCCTCGCCACTTTTGTGCCGGTCCCGACATTCAGCCATTGCCCTTTGGGGACATTCCATGAATAGCCCTTCATATCATCGTGCAACAAGATCTCCGGTTCGCCATCCTTACCGGCGCGGCATGCGGCAATCTCCCCGAGGTCGCCTTCGAATTCCCGTTCCTGGGTTCCGCAGGGAAGGTTTTCCGGTTTCGGGAACAGAGTCCGGGCTACCGGGCAGTGGCTGCCGCCGGCGCCGATGAGGTATTTCGCCCGAAATTGACGGTCGATGACCCAGAACCCATCAGGGTCTCTTTCTATCTGGCTGACATGGTACCCCTCCATGATCTGCACATTGCTGCGGCCCAGGAGAAACGCATCAAATTCATACCGGCGAATAAAATAGCCGCCGGATTGAACGGTGTATTTGTTGCCCCGAAAATGGATGTGGACCGTGTTCCATTTCCATAACCCGCCCGGATATTCATTGGGTGAGATCCTGAGGATATCCCAGATTGGGGGCGACATCCAGCCGGCGCAAAGTTTGACGCGGGGAAAATGGGCCCTGTCCAGCAAAAGCGTATGTACGCCGGCGCCCGACAGAACGGACGCACAGGTACTCCCCGCCGGGCCTCCGCCGACGATGATGGCATCGTATGTGGGGATGTTGGTCATATCAGATCACCGTAAAAACGCCGGGATGCCCGGGTTCATTTCTGTCAAAGGTGTGGATTATTTCAGAAAAATCAATGTGCGAAGGGAAATAAAAGCAGGTATGGCCTGAAAACGAAATCACTGCAAAGGTTTTTGGATTTGGTTGGAAATCGGAGGCCGTCACAACCTCGCAAAGGCCCGGCCTGTGGCCGGCTTTTGTGTTTTGTACCCGGCCTTCAAATGAATTTTCGGTCGGGTACAAAACACAAAAGGCCACCCGATGGGTGGCCCTTTGCGAGGTTGTGGGCGATGTAGGATTCGAACCTACGACCCCCTGCTTGTAAGGCAGGTGCTCT
>CAZLEF010000015.1:0-102243 GCA_964558465.1 uncultured Lewinella sp.
GACTTGAGAACGGGCAAAACACTGCTGAGCCTGGAAGGGCATAGTGACGAGGTAGGGAGCGTGGCCTTTTCGCCGGATGGCCAAAGGTTGGCCACGGGGTCAAGTGATCATACGGCGAAGCTGTGGGACTTGAGTACGGGCAAAACACTGCTGAACCTGGAAGGGCATAGTGAGGCCGTATGGAGCGTGGCCTTTTCACCGGATTGCCAAAGGCTGGCCACGGGGTCAAGTGATCATACGACGAAGCTGTGGGATTTGAGAACGGGCAAGGCGCTGCTGAGTCTGGAAGGGCATAGTGACGCCGTATTGAGCGTGGCCTTTTCGCCGGATGGCCAAAGGCTGGCCACGGGGTCAAGGGATAAGGCGGCGAAGCTGTGGGACTTGAGAACGGGCAAAACACTGCTGAACCTGGAAGGGCATGGCGCCGTTGTATATAGCGTGACCTTTTCGCCAGATGGCCAAAGGCTGGCCACGGGGTCTGAGGATCATACGGCGAAGCTTTGGGACTTGAGTATGGGCAAAACACTGCTGAGCCTGGAAGGGCATAGTGACGCCGTATTGAGTGTGGCCTTTTCGCCGGATGGCCAAAGGCTGGCCACGGGGTCAAGGGATAAGACATGGAAAGTCTGGGATCTCGTGCCTCCCCAAAGCCTGATGATAGGCGGGCGGCCATTCAAACCTGCTGGCCTCAGCCCAACGAAGCTATCTGCTTATGGGCTGGAAAACCTGCTCGATCAAAAGCCCAACAACGAAGCCCAACTTATTGCTACGAATGAGATCTGGCAAATTTCGAATTTCGCTGATCTCTATGCGGAGAAAATTGCCAAAAGTATTCCCCTGCGGGCAGATTATGAGCGTGCCAGGCGGCTGTATCAAGCCTGTATAAAAGACGCGGAAGAAAGAGATAAGGCCTATTTCCAAAAAAAATTGGCAGAACTGGAGGAGGTGTGGAAAGAAAGAGGGGAGTGAGATCGCAAAGAACCCTCACTGCCGTCCCCTAACGGAAAGGCGCAGCCCATCCGCGCATATAAAAACCCCCTCCGTTTTCACGAGGGGGTTCGTCGTTTTCATTTGATGAATGCAGGAGATATTAGAAATAAAAATTATTCTCCAGCACCCCGTTTTTTCCCGGCGCTCCGGGTTTTTGGACCGGGGTATCCGCCAACCACGCATCCAGGTCGAATTCGTTCAAAGAATTCACGACCAGGTCCGGCGCGAAGGCGTAATTTTTCAAATCCTCCTGTTTGGAAACCCCGGAAAGGGTCAATATAGTCCGGTAGCCCACCTGGATGCCGCCGAGGATATCCGTGTCCATTGTATCGCCGATCATGGTGGTTTCCGCCGTTTCCAGCCCCAGTTTTTTGCGGGCCACCCGCATCATCACCGGGCTGGGTTTGCCCACGGAAAAGGCTTTGACGCCGGTAGCTTCCTCGATCATCGATACCACGGCCTTGATGCCGAGGTTGGTCCAGCCCTTCTTTTTGGGGGAGGGGTCGAGGTTGGTCGCCACCAGTTTTGCGCCGCCCAGGATCATTTCCACGGCGTGGTTGACCATTTCCAGGGTGAAATTGCGGCCCTCGCCGACGACAACAAAATCGGGGTCCTGGGTCGCCAGCGAATAACCGTTTTCGTGCAGGCTGGTCAGCAACCCGCCTTCGCCGAGTACGTAGACTGTTCCGAAGGGCTTCTGGCGGGCCAGGAACCAGCCGGTGGCCATGGCGCTTGTAAAAACATTTTCCTCTTCCGCCTCAATGCCGATGCCCGCCAATTTATTGACGACGTCGCGGGGTGTCCGCTGGCTGTTATTCGTAAGAAAAAGAAATGGTATTTTCCGCCGTTTCAACTCCGTAATGAAGGTGTCGGCGCCGGGGATGAGGTCGTTACCACTGTAAATCACCCCGTCCATATCGATCAAAAATCCTTTTGCCATAATTTGGTTTTTTAGTTTATTCACGGATCGGCAGGTCTCCTTACGACCTGTTGTTGTCCGGTTCAAAACACAAAATTGCGGGCTTTTTCGCCGGGAAACTACCCAGGGATTAACCGGTTTAGATACTATTTTAACCCGGATGGCCCGATTTGTCCGGCGTTGTGTTAATATACTACCAAACAACTCCAAACAACTCCAAACCAGAAAGGAGGAACTGAAGAATCGAAGAATCGAGGAAGTGCGTGCCGCGCAGAAGGCGCGGAGGAACTGAGGAACTGAAACCCCAAACAACCCCAAACCACCCCAAACCAGAAAGGAGGAATCGAGGAATCGAGGAACTGAAACCCCAAACAACCCCAAACAACCCCAAACCAGAAAGGAGGAACTGAGGAATCGAGGAATCGAAACCCCAAACAACCCCAAACAACTCCAAACCCAACCCCGCCCCACATTGTTCTATACACAGCATATCATAACAACATGGGCAATAAGCTGCAATTCAAAACGAATATCCACTGCAACGGCTGCATCCGTTCGGTCACCGGTTTTATCAATGAAGTACCCGGCATCGAACATTGGGAAGTGGACCTCGAAAACCCGGACAAGATCCTCACCGTGGAAGGCAACGTGACGACTCAGGCCATCATGGATGCGGTGCAAGAGGCCGGTTTTGACATTAACCCCGACTGCGATCCCCCCTTCACCGGGCTTCATCGGTCGGAGGCGGCTTCGGCGGAAAAAAAATGAAATGACCTGTTACCCCAGGCCTGCTGCCTGGCAAGTTGATTCCTCAATCCTGCACTACCGCAAAGTTTTTGCATCGTCCGGATGTTGTTTCAACAGTTCTTCCGGGGAATAAAACCCGGTTTTGTCTGTGGTTGCGGCCCGCACCGCCCTCACTTTATCCGCCGCAATCGCGGGGGCTTTATTGCCGAACGCATTCCGGACGTAGGTCAGCACTGCGGCCACTTCTTCGTCTTTTAATAGTCCTCCGAAGGCCGTCATCGGGACCTGCCCGGCGTAGGGCCTGCCCTGGACTTCCATTGGGCCCATCAAACCATGCAAGGTCAGTTTGATCAGCCGGTCTTCGTCACCCAGTACCCACGGCGTGCCTGTGAGGGGCGGAAATCCGGCATTGGGAAGCCCTTCGCCGTTTGGTTGGTGGCAGGTAATGCAATAGCCGTCCCGGGCGTAGATCTCTTTTCCTTTCGCAAAAAGCGCACCGGCAGGGCCGGTCAGGTCGGTCTGCACGGTTTCTTCTTTTTGTTCTTCCACGGAACGCCCGTTGAGGTGGGCGAGGGCGGCTTCGTATACCGGCGCTATCCACCTGTCCAACGGCTTTTTGGCCGCTTCTTCCAGCACGGGGTTGCCTTTTTCCGGCGACAGCCACGAAGCCGCCACAAGGGCTTCCAGCCGGACCCTGCCGTGTTCGTCAGCGGCTGCCTGCCGCAGCAGGGCCGCCTGGTCGGATACCTGATGGCCGGTATAGCGGAGTACCCGTACAGCGGCCGCCCGGGCCCGGTAATCTTTTGCGCCGAGCAACTGCCGGAGCAGGGTCTGATCCACCTGGTTCAACCCCCAACTAACCCAAAGGGCCTCCAGCACATGGTGTTCGTAGCGGGCATCATCCGGGTCGAGGTCAGCCACCCATTGGGTCAGTTTCGGAAGGACCTCGGCGGCTTTGTGCCCGCGCAATTCGCGTCGTGTGCGGTAACGTGTGCGGTATTCGGGCAATTTCAGGTTCTCCAGCAGTTCGTCGACGCTTGCGCCGGCCACTTTTGCCGGTTGGACGAGGGGGCGCGAGGGGTAGGTGACCCGGTAGATCCGGCCGTGGACATGGTCGCGCAGGGGGTCGCGGGCGTTGTGCTGCATATGCCCGATGAGGATATTGTGCCAGTCGACGATATAAAGCGAGCCGTCCGGCGCAAATTCCATATCCACCGGGCGGAAATTCGGGTCTTCGCCCACCACCAGGTCCAGCCGGTGGCGGCTGTCGTAGCCGGTGCTATCGTCTTCCATCCGGTGTTGTTTGGTTCCGAGGAAACCGATGGTGTTGTTGATGAGCAAGTCGCCTTGCACCTCATCGGGGAAATGGCGGCTGGACACAAATTCAAGGCCGGAGGTGGGGCGGACCCGGTGGGCATCTTCGATGAGGTTGAACGAATTGGGAGAAGCGACGCCGTACCGGGGTTTTATGCTTCCGGGCATCATCCAGCGCACATCCGGGCCGGAGGTTTCGGCAAAAAAATGCTGCCCCCAGTCGTCGAATGCGATGCCCCAGGGGTTGGGTATCGAAAGTTGCGCCGTTCGCTCCAGGTGGCGCCTTTGCGGGTTGTAGCGATAAAATCCGCCGTTGGTACCCCGGACGGGGCCGTAAGGCGTTTCAACATTGGTATGCAGAAAAACCCCTTCGGCCATATAAATGGCGCCGGATTCATCGGCGCAATAAGCGCTGTGGGCGTGGTGGGTGTCGTGGTCGTCAAACCCGCTGAGGATGATCTCCTGCCGGTCGGCCCGGTCGTCGCCGTCCGTATCGGTGAGCAGGACGAGGTTGGTCCCTTGCGAAACATAAACGCCCTCCGGCGCAAACTCAAAACCTACGGGCAGGTGCAGACCCTCTGCAAAGGTGATCTGATGGTCGGCTTTGCCGTCGCCGTCGCGGTCCTCCAGGATGATGAGTTTATCGTTGGGTCGGGCGTCTCCGGGGCGGTAATGCGGATAACTGGGCATGGTGGCCACCCAGAGCCTGCCTTTGTTGTCGAAGGATAATTGAACGGGATTGGCGAGGTCCGTAAATTCCTTTTCCGAAGCGAACAGTTCGATTTTGTACCCTGGCGCCGGCTTCAGCTTGCCGACGGCTTCCTGGCCATAAAGGTACCGGGGAATGCCGTTCTTTCCGTTGGCCATATTGTAATTGGTCTTTACTTCCGGCAGGGGTAAGGTATGCCGGTCGCGGCTTTCGAGGTCCATTTTTTCCCCTTTCACCGCCAGCCAGATGGCGGTATCCCGGATAGCGGTCATCTGGCGGATCTTTTCCAGTTCGTAGGGGTAATTATCCGGACCGAACGGGTCGTACCGTCGGCCAAAAACGTGAACGCCGTTGGGGATTTTATAGTCGTTGTGCCAGAACCAGTTTTTGTCCAGCACGGCGGCTTTCACCTGTTCACGGCGGGCTTCCTGTTCCCGTTTTGGTTTGATTTTGCCAAATACCCCGTTGGCCAGCAAGGGGGCAAAACGGGCATATCCCTCGTCCGTCAACTGAAAGCCGTCGATGGTCAGTGGTTCTCCTTTTTTAAACCATTTTTGGGTGGGTGTAAAAACATCGACAAAATGGACGCCGTTTTTGGCCGCGACTGCTTTCATCGCTTCGGTATAAAGAGCGAGGTTCCGGTTTTCCTGCACCCCGTCGGGCAGGTCGAACTGGTCGGAAAGGTCCTGGAAAGCGATGGGCGAAACGATGGCCAGTTGCGGCGGCGTTTTGCCGTTGTATTGCTGGTTCAGGGTATGCTGAATAAAAGCATCCAGTTCTGCCTTGTAGTTCTCCAGGCCGGCCGCTCCCTGGAAGGATTCGTTGTACCCAAAGAACGCCAGGATGATATCCGCCCGGTGGCGGCTGATCCATTCGTCGGGGCTTTCAAAATGGCCTTCGCTGCCTGAATTTTGGGCCAGTTCGGTCTGAAACCGCTCCGCGCCTGGAAAGGCCCAGGGCGACAAACGCCCCGAATGCGGCCTGAACCCCGGGCTGTCGCCGCCGTCGCACATATTCCGGATATAGAGCAGGCTGTCGGGGTAACGCAGGTGTAATTCGGTCTCAAAATGCCCGTAATTCATCATCCTGGACCCCAGATTGTTGCCCACCAGGATGATATGGGCGCCTTTGCTGATCTTTAAAAGCGTGGGGCTGGGGCGGTTGCATTGAAAGGTTGCCAGGACCGGCATGAATGCAAGGATGGCCAGGTGGTATTGGATGGTTTTTCTGTTGAGCATGTATGGTTGTTTTGATCTTGGCGGTACAACTCAGGAGGCAACCGGAAGTTGCCGCCTGAGGGACTACAACGCGGAACGATTAAAAATAAACCGGTCTTCTATCGCCTCACCGGCCAACAACGCCAGGGTGTTCTTCACCGTAATCACACACATTTCGTTGTAGGTGCGCGTTGTGAGGCTGGCCGAATGCGGGGTGATCAGCACATTCGGCAGGCTGGGCAGCGGGTCGTTCTCGGAGGGTGGTTCGGTGGTGAGCACGTCCGCTGCAAAGCCGCCGATCCGGTTATTTTTCAGGGCTTCGGTCAATGCGGCCTGGTCGATGATGCCGCCCCTTGCCGTGTTGATAAGCAGTGCAGATGGCTTCATTTTTTCGAGGGCTGCCCGGTCGATCAGATTGCGGGTTTCAGGGGTCAGGGGCAGGTGCAGACTGATGATATCCGATTGTTTCAATAATTCATCCAATGTACGGGCAGGGTAGGGGTGGGGGCAATGGATCACCTTCATGCCGAATGCATCGGCCAGCCGGGCTACTTTTTTCCCGATATTGCCCATGCCCAGAATGCCCAGGGTTTTGCCCCGGATCTCATCGCCTGCATAGGTATTGCGAAAATTCCATTGGTTGTGTTTGACGGCAATAAAGGATTGATAAAGATTGCGTTGCAAACAGAGCATCAAGCCCAGGGTATGCTCCGCGACGGTATCGGCATTGCTGCCGGGCGCATACAACACTTTCACCCCTTTCCGGGTGGCAAAATCCACGTTCACATTGTCCAGTCCCACGCCGCAGCGGGCGATCACCTCCAGGCGCGGGCATTGCCGGATCAGGGTTTCGCTGACGGCCCCCTTCCCCCGGGTGATGATGGCATTTACCGGCTCTACGGCTGCGATTTCACCACCGGTAAAAGGTGAACTCGCCTCCAGCACACGGGCGTTTTCGCGCAGCAACCGGTCGGCTTCTTCAGAGACGGTTTCCAGCAAAAGCACATTTTTTTTGTTCATTTCAATTGACAAGTCTTGTGGTTGTTGATGCGCGTATGTCCTCCCCTGTGCAGTCCTTCAGTCCTCTGTCTCCAGTCTCCAGTCTCCAGTCTCCAGTCTCCCAGTCTCGAGTCTCCCCCTCTCCAAGTCTCCAAGTCCCCAAGTCCCCAAGTCTCCCCCTCTCCAAGTCCCCAAGTCCCCAAGCCACCCCCTCTCTCTACCGACCTCCATGATAAAGCGTAGCGCTTTCATGTTTATACCCCCGCCAGTCATTCCGGCCGGAAACGTACAGCCCCGCTTCGTACAGTTCGTCTTCAAAAATAGCCGGATCGAGCCGGTCCCTGAAACCGGGGTCGGAAGAGATCTCCACCAGATTGCCGGAGGGGTCGCGCACAAACATTTGCATGGCGCCGTCGGGCAATTGCCGGACTTTGCCCCAGGGCCGGATATCGATGATGCCCAGGGCTTTCATCCGGTGGAAAATGGCGTTAAAATCATCCACCTGCACGCAGATATGTCCGCGAAAGGATTGCTCGTCATCCCATTCGCTCAGGTGCAGTTGTTGATCTTCGTTGATCTTGAAAAAGGCGGTCGGGTAATCGAATAAAAAAGCGGGAATGACTTCCAGCCCCATTTCCTTTTCATAAAATTCGGCTGCCGTCTCCAGTTGGTTGACGATCAGTGTGACGTGGTTGATCCTGGTAATTTTGGCCATAGCTGAAAAATTTTATTGTCGGTATTTTTCCACAAAATCCCAATTCACGGAGAGCCCCAGGCCCGGAGTGGAAGGTTCCCGGATCCTGCCGTTTTCAACGGTGATCTGTTCATTGACCAGTTCGTACATCATCGGGTTGCCGCCCAGTGAAAACTCGATGATGGCTGCCGACGGACTGGCAAAGGCCAGGTTGACCCCCGCCATAAAAGAGAAGGCCGAACCCCAGCAATGGGGCGCCAGTTCGAGTTGATAAGCGGCTGCCAGCCCCGCTACCCGCCAGGCTTCCGATATCCCGCCGATGATGGCCGCATCAGGCTGCACGACGTCTACGGCGCGCAGGTCGATCAGGTCCCGGATATCGAACCGGGTAAATTCGCTCTCTCCGGCGGCAATGGGGATGGTAGTCATTGCCCTGACTTCAGCCGTTCCTTTTTTGTTGTCCGGCGCAATGGGTTCTTCCACCCAGTACAGGTTGCAATCCTCCACCCCGCGGCAGAACCGTTTGGCTTCCGGCACGCTGAAGGTGCCGTGTGCATCGGCCATGATCCGTACATTCGGGCCAAGCGCTTCGCGGGCGGCTCTGACCCGCCGGATGCTGTAATCCACCGTTTCATCCATGACACCCACCCGCATTTTGACGGCTTTAAATCCCTTGTCCGCATACCCCCGCAATTGTTCCCCGATACCGTCGGCGTCTGCCCAACCGCCGCTGGCATAGGTATCCATTTCAGGGCGAACGGCGCCGCCCAGGAGTTGTGCAACCGGCACGCCCAGCGATTTGCCAAGCAGGTCCCAGAGCGCCATATCTACGCCGCTGATGGCCGAAACGGTCAGGCCCCGGTTGCCGAGGATGGGAAAAACCCGCCCCCTGCGGATCGCGTAATGGTCCCGAACGCCGTTGTACATGCGTTCCCACAGTTCGTTGATCTTGCGGGCGTCCTGTCCGATCAGGATCGGCTTTAACTCGTTTTCCACACAAGTAACAATTGAGGCGCAGACCCCGGAGGACCCCACTGCGGCCTTGGCCTCGCCGTATCCCTGCAGACCGTCCTCGGTGGTCACCACCACCAGCGTCATATCAAATTCCGTCAGCAAGCCGTAATCCGAACGGTGCTGTTTGGGCTGCGGGATCGGACAACGGAGCCAATGGGCTTTTATATCGGTTATTTTCATTGTTTATGGGAATGAAGGGGTGGAATTTGATTTGTTTGGTTTATCGTGGTTTATGATGGTTTGGGATGGTTTGGGGTGGTTTGGGGTGGTTTGGGATGGTTAGCGGCCGCCAACAATCCCAAACAACCCCAAACAATAATAAACAATAATGAACGACCATAACCAACCCAACCAATCCCTTTCACTCCAAAAAATCCCTCACCCTTAAACCCTTCCCAACCCAATATTCATCCGTCTGAAAACTGTAGGCGGAAGGCTGGTAATTTCCTACCGTGTCCACATCGACGGTTTCCGGTTGAGGCATGTTCAACAGGAAGTAGGCTGCATTGACCAGCAAACGGCGGACGCCGGCATTGGCCATATCGGTAGAAGACCCGATGGTGGAAGTGAAGGACCGCCCCGTTTTCCCGTCGGGCAACCGGTAGGTGTTTAACCAGGCGATCGGCATCATCGGGTCGTTCGGGTTGTATGGCGTTTTTTCGGCCGGATTGACGGTGGCGATTTCAGTATCCGTCGGTTTCATCCCAAAAAAGGGATCGTTTTCGTCAAAATCCCCGGCCCGGTCGATCACCTGTCCCAGGATAATGGGAAAGGCATCCCCCGGCAGGGGCAGCCGGACGCCGTAAACGTCGGTAGGGCCCCAGATATCTCCATCTTTAAGCCCTTTGGCAATAGGGTGTTCATTCGCGCCTGGCGCAAGGATGCCCCGGGTGCTTTGGTGTTTGTGGTAACCGTGATGGGTATGCCATTTTTCACCCAGGACCAGGCGTCCAAAGCCGCCGTCCCAGGGGTCGTTGGGGGCTGAGAAACTGTTGCTCCAATGTTTCCAGCGGCTCGTTGAGTCTTTGAATTCGAAAGCGTGGGTAGCCGTGCGAATGGCGATGACGGGTTTTCCTTTGGCCAAATAATCCTGGAAATACTGCATCTGGGTATCCGGCAGGGCGCGGAAACGGGTGAACAGCACCAGGAGGTCGGCCTTTTCCAGCGCCTCCAACCCCGGGATATTGCCTGAAAAATTGGGGTTGATCACACCCGGTTTGGCAGGGTCCTGGGCAAATAACACCGTGCAATCGAACCCATGCCGGCCGGCCAGAATGCGGGCCAGTTGCGGCAGGGCTTCTTCCGACCGGTATTCTTCGTCGCCGCTGACCAGGACGATGCGTTTGCCTTTTCCGGCGCCTGTTTTTCCCGGGTAGTTTACCCATTCCACAGGGCCGCTTTCGGTTTCCTCAGGGGCAGGGCTGGAATTGCAGGCAAAGAGGCAGGCCAATAAAAATAAAATACCTGGAATGCCGATGGTTTTGGTCATGATGAAAGGCGGTGTTTAAAGTGGTTTTTATTGGAATGTAAGAATCACCCCGGTATTCGGGTGAACAGGGTTGTGGCAAATATATTCAGATTTGATGGAAAGGCGGTTGAAAATTTGAAGTTGATTTCCGGTTATTCTCTGTTTGTTTTCATGCGCTTTCGCTCCCGCAAATCCATATACTTCAAAACAGCGTTTTTGTTTGTCAGCCAGTTTCTTCCCTCTTTAAAGGCGTCTATTTTCCCTTGCCGGGCCAGCAGGCTGACGTATTCCTGGCCGTAGGGAAAACCCTGTTCGCCCACCAGATCGGAAATGGGTTGGTAATCGTCGTAAGTATTGGTCAGATTAGCCAGGTAAATATCCAGCGATCGTTCCAGGGCCTGAAGGACCAGCAGCGCCAGTTTGGAGTAATCGCCCTGATTGGCCTTGTTAAGCGCGTCGGAATACTTTTTGCGGTCGTTTTTCAGGATGATGGCCGGCGGAAAACCTTCTTTGAGGAAAAGCAGATTGAATACCAGCCGGGCAGTCCGGCCGTTCCCATCGAAGAAGGGATGAATCCATACCAAACGATGATAAAAAATGGCGGCTTTGACGACGATGTTCATCTGATTGTTTTCATCGTTCACCCAATGGATCAGGTCTTCCATCAAATCGTCGATTTTCAGGGCATTGGGCGGAATAAAATTGGCGCCGGAAATGCGCACGCCGGAATTGCGGTATCTGCCGGCAAACTCCTTTTCAATTTTTTGCAGGACCAGGCCATGCACGCTCAAAATATCCGCCGTTTTTAAGGTATACCCTGGAGTGGCCAGGCTTTCGATAAAATCAATGGCGTCCTGGTGGTTTATGGCCTCAAAATGTTCGCGCAGCGTTTTTCCTTTGACGGTCAATCCGTCTTCAATGACCATTTTCGTTTCCCGGAGTGTCAGGGTATTGCCTTCGATGCCGTTGGAATGGTAGGTCCATTCCAGGTTTAAACTGTTTTTCAGGTTTTGGACGGCAATAGCTGGAAGAGGGCGCAGGGCGTCCAGCCTGGATTTTTTTTCCCGGATCCTGTCCAGGTATTTTTCCATTCCGTCGAACTGATAGGGATAATTTTTATAGGTCCGAAGGTCCAAAGGACTCCTATGGAGACTCCTGCGGAGACTCTCCATAGGAGTTCCATGAACCTTTGGAGGGATCGTAGGGTTCAACCTGCTTCGGGTGGTTAGATGCCGGTCCGCTGGACCGGACGCCGTTCTCATCTGGGACGGTTACAAAGATACTGGTCCGCTGGACCGCTTCGTGCCAGTCCGCTATCCATCATAACACCTTAGTTTAAAGTGACAAAGTAGTATTATACCGCGCGTCGGATGGTTTTTGGCAAACCATCCATCCTGCGGCATTCCACGCCCGGGGCGTGGCGCGCTTTTGGGAAGTTCCCCATGCACCACGCCAAAGCGTGGGCGGCGCGAAGTATAAGTTAACACCCATGCGCTCCGTGGGAGTCCTTTGGACCTGCGGCGTGTGGAGGATTATGGTAAAATTTTGTCGCAAATCCCCCACAAAATTGTCGTCATCATAATACATTTTGTTGGTAAAATTGATGTATATTTGCAATATCAAATTTTTTAAAACATTTTTCAATTCACCCATTATGGCAAACGTTCAAAAAATAACACCTTTCCTTTGGTTTGACAACCAGGCATGGGAAGCCGCGGACTACTACATTTCCGTGTTTAAAAACTCCAAAATCCTCGATGTGGCGCGCAACGGCGACGCAGTCATGGTCGTCAGTTTTTCGCTCGGCGGACAAAAATTCTCTGCGCTGAACGGCGGCCCCCAATTCAAACCCAACCCTTCCGTTTCCTTTTTTGTCGTCTGCGAAACAGAAGCCGAGACCGACGCTGTCTGGAAGGCGCTTTCCGACGGCGGTATGGCGCTCATGCCGCTCGACCAATACGAATGGAGCCCAAAATACGGCTGGGTGCAAGACCGGTTCGGGGTGTCGTGGCAGGTTTCTCAGGGGAAACTGGACGATACCCTCGGTCAAAAATTCTCGCCCTCGCTCCTGTTCACGGGCCCGCAATCCGGCAAGGCGGAAGCGGCTGTTCAATTTTATACTTCGGTGTTCAGTCCTTCTTCCGTGACCGGCATCCTGAAATACGGCCCGGGAGAACCCGGTCGGGAAGGCACGGTGAAACACGCCCAGTTCAGCCTGAACGATGAAACGTTCATGGCCATGGACAACCCGATGGATCAACCCTTCACTTTCAACGAAGCCTTGTCTTTTGTGGTCAACTGCAAAACCCAGGAGGAAGTGGATTATTACTGGGAAAAACTCACGGCTAACGGCGGCGAGGAAAGCATGTGCGGCTGGCTGAAGGACCCCTTTGGCGTGTCCTGGCAGATCGTCCCCGAGGTATTACCCCAACTGCTTTCCGACCCCGACCCGGCTAAAGCGCAAAGGGCCATGGCGGCCATGATGCAAATGCGCAAGATCGAGATCGGTAAACTGACCCAGGCGCCTGAAACCGGAAAGGCCATCACGGTCAAAACTACGGTGAACGCCCCGGCCGCCAAGGTCTGGAAACTTTGGACGGGCGCCGAACATATCCGGAACTGGAACAACGCCTCCGACGACTGGCATACGCCAAAAGCGGTGAACGACCTCCGGGTCGGCGGGCGGTTTGTCTCCACTATGGCGGCCAAAGACGGGAGCGCCAGTTTCGATTTTGAAGGGGTGTACGACCAGGTCGTTGAAAACCGGTATATCGCCTACACCATTGTGGACGGCAGAAAGGTCGAAGTAAAATTTGAAGAGCACGACGGCCAAACGGAAGTAACAGAGACGTTTGATGCGGAAAACATCCATTCCCGCGAAATGCAACAGGCCGGATGGCAGGCGATCCTGGACAATTTCAAAAAATACGCCGAATCTTTGACCCTTCAGTTCTCCATCGGGATTCAGGCGCCCATTGAAAAAGTGTACGCTACTATGATCGACCCGCCGCACTATGCCGAATGGACCTCTGTGTTCAACGAAACCTCGCGTTTTGAAGGCTCCTGGGAGAAAGGATCCAAAATCCGGTTTCTGGGGTCGGACAAGGACGGCAATGTGGGCGGTATGGTCAGCCGGATCAGGGAAAATATTCCCAACGAATTTATATCGATAGAACATCTGGGCGTGATCAGCGGCGACCAGGAAATCATCTCCGGCCCGGAGGTGGACGGCTGGGCGGGCGCGCTGGAAAACTACACCTTCCGGAAAGACAACGGAGGGACCCGAGTCCTGGTTTCTATGGATTCGAACGAGGAGTTCAAGGATTATTTTGCAAATACCTGGCCCAAAGCCCTGGAGCGGCTGAAAGAAATTTGCGAAAAAGGATGAATTAAGCGAACTGTAAATGATGTTCCTTTATTTTTTAGCCGCGGATCATTCGGATTGTGCGGATCTGATCCGTAAAATCCGTATGATCCGCGGCCAGTTAAAATATTTCGTTACTTCTTAAGTTACAGTTTACAAAGGCGCGATAGCCCAAATGATAACCTGAAATTTTAAAATTATGCCATCAATGAATATTCCGCCAACCACACCGGACGAATTCATTGCCCGCTGCGCAGAGCCCTTCCGGCAAACCCTGGAAGAAATGCGGGGGATTATCCGGTCTGTCCTTCCCGGAGCGGAGGAGAAGATCAGTTACCAGGCGCCGTGTTTCCGGTACAATAATGCCTTTGTGGTGGGATTGAATACCACCCAAAAGTTTTGCAGCCTGCTCGTGATGAGCCCGCCGCTGGTCAAAAAAATAGCGGATGAATTAACAGGCGTGAAGGTTTCAGGGGCCACCCTGCATTTCCCGCCCGGTCAACCGCTGCCGGAAGAACTGATCAGAAAGGTGGTGCTGGCGCGGGTGGCGGAAAATGCGGCCAGGAAGATGGTGGACGGCTAATGGCAGACGGTAGATGACTTTTTCAAGATTCCGCCCGATTCAGAATCATCAAAATCGGCGGAATGTGGAAAAAATTTCAAGATTCCGCCCGGTTTATGAATTTTAATCGGGCGGAATCTTTATTTTTGTACTGATTTTTGGAAAAAAAAACCTTAGGCATTTCCGGGATTTATTCCGAAGCGTCGGCTTTTTATTTGAAAAACAGCGAATTTGGCCGGGGTATTCAGATCGACTTGCTCATCGACCGGAACGACCACGCCATCAATCTTGACCGGTGACCGCGCTGATGCGCGGCAAGTTTGATGATGGAGGAAAAATCTCCTGTTACCGGCTCCCTCCATAAATCCCATGCCGCCGCCGCATCCGCCACAATAAAACAGCCAGCGCCACCCCAGTCGCAGCCCATATCATCCACCTGCCGCTCCGTTTTCCGGGAATTTCCTTCCCGGTATAAACCAGCCCCGCCCAGTAATAAGGCGTCAGCCTGAATTCGGGAACGGACCGGTCGTCGAGCCAGGCCAGTTTCGCCCGGCGCAGGGCCTCCGAACCGGTATACCCCGCTTCCAGACCCTCATAAAACCGGCTGATGGTATTGGCCGAAGAGCGTTCGTTGACTCGCCATAACCCGGCCACCAGACTTTGCGCCCCCGCGTACGCAAACCCGCGCGCGAGGCTCATCACACCTTCTCCCTGGCGGAATTCCCCGGCGCCGGTTTCACAGGCGCTGAGCGTCACCAACTCGGCAGGAATTTGCATGGCGTACAGTTGGGACAGCCCGAGGGCGCCGTCGCTGAACTCGATGCGCGGTAAACCTGCTGCCAGCGCATGGGTGGAAAGGTGGATCCATCGGCTTCCGGGCGCATGGGTCAAAAAACGTTCCAGATTAGCGGAGTCGCCCTCCAGAAACAAACTGCCGTCCGCCGGAAAATTAGTTCGCTCCTCTACGTTGAATCGAAGAGGCGATAACCCGCGCTGACCGGCTTCAAAACCGGGCGCCATGAACAGATTGAACGTCTGCCGCCGCTTGTTTTTTGAAGGGTTGAACAGGAGCGCCGAGGCAGACCAGGCGTAGGAAACCGACCTTTTGCGCAACAAATACGGCATTTCCCGGGGAGTGGACGGGGGGCCCGTCAGCAAGGCTTCAAACGGCAGAAAATTGAGCGGGCCGTCGGGAATGACCACCAGCGGCCTTTCGTCGTTCCAAAAACCGCCCAGCAGATCTTCCGCCAGCGACTGTAGCGCCGGATACAGAACTGCGGGTTCGGCTGCCGGAGACGAACAACCCCGGATTGCCAGCCCGAGTTTTTCCGACCATTCGGGGCTGACCGGCCGGGAAGTCAATCCCGGTTTTTTGCCGGTCACCTCGAACCGGAAAATTTGGCTTTTCCCCCAGAAAAAGACGGCCAGCGATTTGCCCTCCCGGCCGGCCCATTGCCGCAGGCGGTCGAGGCGCTGGATGACCGATTGCTGTTTGAAAGCAAAAAAAGAGGGATAATCGCGTTCCAGTTGGCGGTTCAATGCGGACAATTGCAGTTCAAGGGACAATTTCTCCTCTTCCAGGCGGGCGAGGAGGGCGGCGTCTTCAGACCCTGTTGCCAGCTCTTTTTCGTATAGAGCGATCTCCGTTATCCAGGCATTCCGTTGTCGGAACAGGGAATCCGGGATGATGGATAACCCCTGCGCTTCGGCCTGGAGGGCGGCTTCTAACAAAAGACCCGCTTTGCTCTGTTCGGAGAAACGGAAGGCGGCCTCCAGGTATTCCTGCAACCCGGTTTCATAAAACAGGCGGCTGGCCAGATGAATACCCGATTCAAAAATTTCCGTGGCCCGTTCGCCGAGAAAAAGTTTGGAATCTACGGACTGATATCCTGAACGGATCTGCCAGATCCAGTCGCCGGCGGTTTGATAAGCCGTCAGAGCGCCGGCCGGGTCGCCGGATTGTTCCAATGCGCGGCCTTTCAGCCATAGGATCTGGACGAGTTCAAACGGCAGTACGACCGATTTTGAACCGGGAGTGGTATTCGAACACAGGTCCAGGCTGTCGGTTTGTATTTCATCCAGGTGATAAATACCCCTTTGCAGCCTGTTGAGGGCTTCGAAAGGACGACCTTGCGCCAGTTCCAGTTCGCCTAACCGGGTCAGGGCCTTGGCCGTTTGCAGGTGTTTTTTCCTGTAAAATCCGTGGCACTGGTCCAGCGCCTGCAGGAAAAATTGACGGGCGGCCGCAGTATCCCGGTCTGCAAGTTTCCAGAGGCCGGTCTGCAGGCTGAGGTTAGCGTAATAATCGGGGCGAAGGCCTTTGATTCCGCCCGCTTTCCGGATAAAAATACCCGTGCTGTCGGGATGACCGGCGGCCAGGAAATAATCCGAAATATTAAGGTACAGGTTGCCCAGGAAGCGGTCGTTGTTCGGGTTGGAGGGTTGTTTTTCCTGGATCTGGAGCGATTCGAAGTAGTTTTTCCGGCTTTCCGGGAAATCCTTCATCAGAAAATAAAGTTTGCCCAGGTTGTTTTTGACGGTGGCCCGGTGAGCGTGGTTTTTGAAAGAAGACCCGCTGTAAAATTCAAGCGCCTTCCTGTAATTCTGGATGGCTTCATGAACGGAGCCGGTGGTTTTGTAAAAGATCCCGATATTGGTATAAGCGTCGCCGGGGTTGAGGATGCCGGGGTCCAGCTTTTTCTCCTGGTCCATTTTAATCACCCTTTCACAAAGCGGGACGATGCGGTCGTAGGCGCCTTTGGAGTAGTAAAAAACGGTCAGCAGCAAAAAATGCCTGGCAATCCACTCCCGCCGGGCGGGGATGGTATCCAGTTCAGCAAGCATTTGTTGGGCATAGGCTTCCGACTTCAGAAAATCGCTTTTAAAAAAACAGGCCGACCGCAATCCGGCAAGGTTGTCGAGGTAAAGGTCCCATTGCCGCGTTTTTTTGAATAAAGGCAGGCTTTTTTCCGCCAGTTGAGTGTAAGCCGGATAATTATTGTGGACTTTTTCCGCCTGCCTGTAAAGCCGGATGGCGAGCAGGGAGTCGTTCTGAGCACCGGCATGGAGGCTGGAGGCAAGGATTAACGGCAACAGAATCAAACGGGGCGGCATTTGGGAAAATTTGGTGTTACTTTGCGGAAAGATAAGGGAAATTTTTGAATGCGCCGGAAGGTCAAACGCTGCGAAACTATCAAAAAGCCAAAGCCGAACCTGGTCTACAAAGAAATACATGAACCTACAATTTCACAAAAATGATGAAAATCAATGTAAAATCGGGTTTGATGAAAATCGGTTTTGCAACTGCAGTATTAACTTTTTTCAATGCTGAAATAATCTCCCAACCTTCCAGGGTTTTAAAGGGCAGAGTGGTTGACGGGGGAAATAATCATTTCGAGCCTATTGTTGGGGCGGTTGTGTACGATTTGGAGGATATTTTTACCCAAGCGGTTACAGGAATTCATGGTGAATTTGAACTGGGGTTGAAGGAGAAGACTCGATTTTTGGTAATCAATTATGGGTGTTCCTGGATGGATATAATCATCGAGATTCCAAAAGGCAAACGTGATATTGTTATAAAATATGGGACAAAAAAATCGGCCAGAGAAACCAAGAAGCTGGTAAAAAGAATAAAAAGGCTAAAAGTTTTACCCTCAGGCACAACTTGAATTTAAAAAACAGATAGATTCGAAATGGGTTACTTCACGCCTGTCCGCCGCCGCGTGACCAGCATCAAGTATCCAGCATCCAACATCCAGCATCAAGCATCAAGCATCCACCACGCCACAGGCGTGGCCAGCATCAAGTATCAAGTATCCAGCATCAAATCCGCAACCCCCAACTTCTCCAGCCATGCCTGCGGCGGCCCCTCCCATACCGTCGGCACATTCCCCATATACTGCAGATCCTCGATACCCATTTTACTGCTCCAGAAACCGGTGGCGGTAAAATTGCGGAACAGGTTAAAAAATTCGACGCCATGGCTCATTTCCGGCCGCGCGGTTTCGGGATAAGCGATATCGTCGAGCACATTGTTTTGCTGGGCCTCCGTGCAGGTTGCAAAATCCACGTTGAACCGTTTCAGGCATTCGGCGTTCAGCCAGGCCAGTCCGCCCCGCATTTTGGTTTGGATTTCGTATTCTTCCGGAAAATCGAGCATCATGAATTCCATGAACTGTACGCAACCGGCATCCTCGGCGCTACCCGATTTTTCATCGGCCGGAATGATGCGATTGGCCAGCACCCGGACGGTTTCCCGCTCATGGTCGGTAAAGAATTTTTCCTGCAGGAGGAGTTTGTCTTCTTCCGAAAGCCCGGTCAGGCCGTCGACACTTTCGGGGATGTGGTGGGTATCCGCTTCCGCCGGTTTTTCCTCCGGTTTGCAACCCGAAGCGGGCAACCCTGCCGCAATCCCGGCCAGGGTGATATAATACAAGGTATCTCTGCGATTGATCTTTTTCATCATCCCGTTTTTTTAAATTTCCATTTTTTTCATCTTGTCGGCCAGGTATTCTGAGGCCCGCATGGACAGGGCGAGGATCGTCCAGGTCGGGTTTTTATCCGGCATGGACACAAACGAGGCGCCGTCCACCACAAACAGGTTTTTCACGTCATGCGACTGGCAATAGCTGTTCAGCACCGAATTGCGGGGGTCGGCGCCCATTCGCGCCACGCCCACTTCGTGGATGATCTCGCCGGGTTTGGCCAGGCCGTACTTGGATTCGCGCCCCGGTATGGGGCCGATCACCTTGCCGCCCATGGTATGGATGATTTCCGAGAAGGTATCCATCATATGTTTGGCCTGCCGCACCTCGTGTTCGCTCCACTGGTAGCTGAACCGGAGTACGGGGATGCCCCATTGGTCGACCACGTTGGGGTCGATCTCGCAGTAATTGTGTTTGAAGGCAATGGCCTCGCCCCGGCCGGAAAAACCGATGACCGAGCCGTACAGGCGCCGGTAATCCTCCTTGAGTTGCCGGCCGTATCCGCCGCCGCCTTTTTCGCGGATGACGCCGTCGATATCGCCGAGGTAGGCGTTGATATTGTGGATATTTCCGCCGAACCCGTAGTCGGGCATGCCGCGACCGCCCCAGATTTCGATATGGTAACCGCGTGGGAAATTCAGTTTCTTTTCGTTGAGCCACCAGGGTACGTAGAGGTGCATGCCGCCGGTCCCGTCTTCGTTGTGCGGTATGTAGTCGACCAGTTTAGGGATAAAACCCGCCATACCGGCGCCGGTGGAATCCATGAGGTATTTGCCCAATACGCCGCTGGAGTTGCCCAGTCCGTCCGGGTAACGGCTGGATTTGGAATTAAGCATCAGGCGCGCCGATTCGCAGGCGCCTGCGGCCACGATGATCGCTTTGGCCTTTACGCGGTATTCCTGCCCGTCTTCCTTGCTGACGTACGACACGCCCGTGGCTTTCCCTTCCGAATCGGTGAGGATCTCGCGGGCCATGGCGTTGAGCACCATGGTCAGTTTGCCCGTGGCCTGGGCCGGCGGGAAGAGGACGGAGGGTGAAGAAAAATTGGAATGGGTGCTGCAACTCCGGCCGCATTGCGCGCAGTAATGGCAGGCCGCCCGCCCGTTGTGGGGCTGGGTGAGGATAGACAGGCGGGAGGGCACTACCGGGATCTTGAGTTTCATGCCGGCCTGTTTCACCAGGAGTTCGTACCCCCGGGGTTTGGGCGGCGGCAGGAAGATGCCGTCCGGTTCGTTGAGCAGGCCTTCGTTGGTGCCGAAGATGCCCACGAGCTGGTCCACTCTGTCGTAATAAGGTTTGATATCGTCGTAGGTGATGGGCCAGTTGTCGCCCAGCCCGTCGATGCTTTTGCGGCGGAAATCCAGGGGGCCAAAACGCAGGGAGATGCGGCCCCAATGGTTGGTGCGGCCGCCCAGCATGCGGGAGCGGAACCAGTTCCACCCGTCGCCGCCCGGGGCTACGGTGTAGGGCTCGCCCTCGATCTTCCACCCGCCGTAAGCGGCGTCAAATTCGCCGAAAGGTTTGTGGGTGCCCGCCCCGCGCCGGGGTGAATTGTAGGGCCACTTGAACATATCGGCCTTTGCCGAATCAAAAAACGGGCCGGCTTCGAGCACAACGACCTCGGCGCCGGCTTCGGTCATGACTTTAGCGGCCATGCCCCCGCCTGCGCCGGAGCCGATGATGCACACGTCGTACACCTTTGGGTTTTCAATAATCTGCATAAGTCTAAAGCTGGTTCAAATCCGTTTGGCTGGATTGCCGCTTCCAAGATAGGGGGATTATTGATTTTGGACAAACCCGACGTGTTTTTTATTTCAGATTTCCTCCGAACAATCGGGGGCGCATATGGCATGTTCAAACACGACCTCGTGAGTATGTTGGCCGAAAGGCTGAGAAACCCTCAATTGTTGGTTGCTCTGGTTCGGCAATCCGTGGTCGTGGGGCGTCGAAATATGAATACCTTCTTTATGCCCGGTGAGGTAAATAACGGTTTTGAAATTTTCATCTTCCGCAGGGACCGGGAAGGCAGGCGGATCAAAAGTAATTTCCACGAAAAAATATGCCTTGCAGGTACCGCTGCAATCGGGGTCAAAATGAAAGGCACTCCCGGCCAGCGTCATATTGTCGTTGGAACTGATCGTTCGTTCGTAATTCCAAAATTTGACTTCCGCCGTTTTTAAAACGTCCGCACTATTGTACAACTTTGCCGCAATGGATGCATAAACCCCATTTGTGTTGTTGTTGCATTTCCCGTTGACAGACCCGGAATAATTAAAGTGAAGCCGGCAATTTTCATCAAAATTCAGGCAATCCTCCTCAGTGGGACCCCGTCCACTCAGCGATTGGCCAGGGTCTTCATGGATAACGGTTGTGCCGTCATGGATTGGAGGTTTGAGACAAGGGCATGGGTCGCAAGCGGTTGCAGGAAGACCACAATCGATGCAATCATTTGGAAGATTAGGAGCATTTTGAGGCCCTCCGCCTGTGGTCAGTATAATCGTCGTAAGCACCCCGGCCAATACCACCAGCCCGCCGATGATCCATTTCAAACTCGATTTCATAAGTTGTTTGTTTTAGGTTTCTTCCCAGATATCCACCAACTCCTGAAATTGTTACCCAAACCCTGAGCAGGAACTGAGGAAGTGCGTGCCACGCCACAGGCGTGGAGGAATCGAGGAAGTGCGTGCCACCAATAGGCGTGTAGGAATTGATTCGATTTAATGAATGATACGAATGATTCGATTTGACGAATAATCGTTCCAATCGATTCAATCGTTCCAATCGTTCCAATCTCATCAATTCCCTCCAATCCGATTCGTCAGCCCCACAAAATCCGCCACAGAAAGCCGCTCCGGACGTTGTTCAAAAAACGGGTCGGCTAAAATCTCCGGATCGTTGATCAGGCCTTTCATCGTATTGCGCAGCATTTTTCGGCGTTGGCTGAAGGCCTGTTTTACTACTTTTTTGAAAAGGACCTCATCGCAACCCAGGTCTTGCGAAGCCTTCCGGGTGAGCCGGATGACCCCGGATTGCACCTGGGGGGGCGGGCTGAAACTGGATTTGTCGACGGTGAACAGGTATTCCCCGTCGTAAAAGGCTTGCACCAGAACGCTGATGATCCCGTAATCCTTGTTGCCCGGGCCTGCAACCACCCGCTGGGCAACCTCCTGCTGGAACATGCCTACGAGTTGAGGGACACGATCCTTGTAGTCGAGCATTTTGAAAAGGATCTGCGAAGAAATGTTGTAGGGGAAGTTGCCGATAATGGCAAATTGCCCGGAGATATAATCCTCCAGCCGGAGTTTCAGGATATCGGCTGGTATGAGGTTGCCCGCGAGTTGGGGGAAGTTTTTTACCAGGTAATTCACCATATCCGGGTCGGCCTCAATGGCAATGAGCCGGTAAGGGAGGCCGAGCAGAAACCGGGTCAGCATGCCTGTTCCCGGGCCAATCTCCACGATAGTCTCGTAACCGCCGGCGCCCGTCAGGCTCTCAGCAATGCGCTGTGCGATTTCGGGATGCCGCAAGAAATGCTGGCCGTATGATTTTTTTGCTTTCAAGGATGTTTTTTTAGGTAAGCCGGTGCGAAATTAAGGATATCAGGAGTATTTCCTTAAATTTGCGCCGCTCATTTGGCCATCCCGTTGGGAACGGCCGTTAAAGCGGGTTGAATGGAAAAAATTAAAATAGGCATCAGCATAGGCGATATCAATGGGGTTGGGCTTGAAGTCATCCTCAAAACCCTTTCCCAGGAAAAATTGCTGGATTACTGCACCCCTGTTGTTTACGGTTCCACCAAGGTGGTCTCTTACCATAAGAACATTGTCGGCGCCGAATTGCATTTCAACAGCGTGCGCAATGTCCAGCAAGCCGAGACCGGCAAGGTCAATATCGTCAATTGCTGGCAGGACAACGTGAATATCACCCTGGGCAAACCCTCCGACATGAGCGGCGCCTATGCCTATAAATCGCTGGAAGCTGCGGTGGCCGACCTGCGCGACCGGCAGATCGAAGCCCTGGTAACCGCTCCCATCAGCAAGGAAGCCATGCATTTGGCCAATTTTCCGTTTATCGGACATACCGAATACCTCACTGATGCCCTGGGCGCCGGCGAAAGCCTTATGTTCATGGTCAGCGACCATGTTCGCATCGGGCTGGTTACCAACCATTTGCCGCTGAGCGAAGTGACGCCCAGGCTGACGAAAGAATTGATCCTCCGCAAGATCCAGATATTAAATGAATCCCTCAAGGTGGACTTTGGGATTGAGCGGCCGTCCATCGCCGTTCTGGGGCTGAACCCGCATGCCGGCGACAACGGCCTCCTGGGCGACGAAGAGGAGCGTTTCATCCGGCCCGCCGTCGTGGAATCCAAGAAAAAAGGCATGGTCATCGTCGGCCCGGTTTCCGCCGACGGATTTTTTGGTTCCGGCGAGTTCCGCAAATTCGACGCCATCCTGGCCATGTACCACGATCAGGGGCTGATCCCTTTCAAATTGCTGAGTTTTGGATCAGGGGTAAACTTTACAGCCGGTCTTGGCGCTGTGCGGACGTCGCCCGACCACGGTACGGCCTTCGACCTGGCGGGCAGAAATATGGCGGACCCGTCTTCCTTCCGGCAAGCCATTTTCCTGGCCATCGATGTGGCCAGAAACCGGAAGACCTATGCCGAGTTGAAGAAGAATGCCCTGGTGATCAAAGAAAAACCCGCCGAAACGGAAGAGGACGGCGGTGTTTACGTAGAGGATGAAAACCATTAAGATTGATGAAAAGAACGACAAAAATCCTGTTTATCATTTTGCTTGTACTGGCGATCGACCAGACCATCAAAGTACTGGTTAAAACAAATATGTATTTTGGTCAGGAAATAAAAATGTTAGGCCTGGATTGGGCCCGCCTTCATTTTACTGAAAACCCCGGAATGGCATTCGGTGTGGAGATCGGGGGGGAATACGGCAAACTTGCTTTGAGTTTGTTCCGTATTATAGCCGTCGGGTTTTTGGTTTATTACCTGCGTTTTCTCATGCGCCAGCGGGTTTCGATGGGCCTGCTCTTCAGTTTTGCCCTGATCCTGGCCGGAGCGATCGGAAACATTATTGACAGCGCTTTTTACGGACTGATCTTTTCAGATTCTTACCATACCGGAGATCTGGCCACGCTGTTCCCGCCCGAAGGCGGATACGCGGGGTTCCTGCATGGCAAGGTGGTGGATATGTTCCATTTCCCCTTGTTCAGCGGCAACTTTCCGGAATGGTTTCCCCTCTGGGGTGGCGAGAGCTTTATGTTCTTCCGCCCGGTATTCAATATTGCGGATGCCTCCATCACGGTCGGGGTGTTGTACATCCTGCTGTTCCAGCGGAGTTTTTTTGCCGGCCCCTCCAAGTCAAAAACAGAAGAGCCTGTTTCTGAAAACGGAACGGCACTCGCACAGGCAGCCGTGCCGGGAAACGATGTTCCGGGAGAGTTGACAGAAGCAGAAGAGGAAAATAAAGACATAGAAAAAGAGTGACCTTTAGCCACTCCCAGTCCTCACACCTGAGCGGTGAATCATGTACAGTGTGGAAGTTTAACGCGGTTTTTCCAGGAAAGCGTTGATGGCCTTCACGGCTTCCGTCATCCGGTCGTATTCAACGCTGTAAAGGATAAATTTACCTTCTCTCCTGGCATCCACCAACCCAGCCTGCCGCAAAATACGCAGGTGCTGTGAAGTAATGGATTGCTCGATTTTCAACGCGTTGTAAATCTTGTTCACGTTAATGGCTTCATGGCGGTCGATGTATTCCAGGATCTTCATGCGCAAAGGATGGGCTATTGCACGAAGAATAGTGGAGGAGGCCTGAAGTCTGTCGTGATTGATGGTCACTTTAGCCTTTCTCATAGAAGAAGCTCTTTTTCGGTTGTAGTAGCCTAAGTCTTAAATCGGTTATAGAAAGTTGCTAAAACGCCGACGCCGTAAGGGAGAATGCATTCAGCAAAGCAAAAATGACCTTTTTTTTCATATTTTTATAAAAAAGAAATGAAAAAGGTTGCAGAATAACAAAATCTGCAACCTTTTTTCATGAAAGTCGAATAAAAACCAGCCGGATTAAATGGCCAGATCTTCCACGAGCTTTCCGATTTGTGTGAGCCTGGAGCGATCGATGGAATATTTGATGAACTTGCCTTCCCGCTCGGTAATGACCACCCCTGCACGGCGCAGGATCGCAAGGTGTTGAGAGGCTACCGACTGCTCAAGCCGAAGCTTGATGTAGATTTCGGTGACGGTCATGCTTTCGTTCTCTTCGAGCAAAGTGATGATCCGTTGTCTCAATTTGTGGTTGATGGCGCGTAGCACCTGGACTGCTTTGCGCAGTTCTGTGTAGTCCAGCTCAATGTCGGCCTTTCCCTTTTTAAGGACGACAAGCTCGTTTTTTTGTTTTCTCATAATGGTAACGCTATTTCGATTTTAATTGGGCGCCGATCGGGGAAGGAGGTCTGAATCCTGGTATCACCTAAATCTTTAACACTAAACCTCCTGGCGTTTAGGCAAAAGTACAATAATATTCAAGTAAAATCAAATATAAGATAATCAAAAGATAAAATTATACTTTGCGGCAATAGGTTTTGTGCATTTGCCTCAATCCAACCCATTGTTGATTTGTTGATTTGTTGATTTGTTGATTTGTTGATTTGTTGATGCGAGGATTCGAATCAATTGAATCAATCAAATCAATTTCCTCAAAGCCGGCTCTTCGGAGTGGTAATATTAGGCGGTTTGAGGTAAAACGGCTCTGTATAAGCCAGATCGGCAAATCGACCTTCGGTAAAAGCCGCAAAAGCAGGCCCGGCCAGCATGCCTGCGTGGCAAACGGTTTCTGTGAATAAAATGCCGGGTTGATCCAGGACGGCTTTGCATTTGGCGGCCCCGTTGCCGGACAGCACGATCTTCTCCCCCTGGGACAGGTATTCGTCAAAACTCCCGTTATTCACCACCAGGGCGTGCGGCGCCTTCAATTCCTCGCCGGTTTCCCGGTAAAATGCGGTATAGACTTCCATTCGCCGGGCGTCGATCATTGGGCAATAAACGGCCTGCATCCCTCCCTGCGCCCTGATCTCCGCCGCCGCCAGGGCGGCCAGGGTATCCACTGCAATCAGCGGTTTTTGCAGGGCATAACAGATGCCTTTTGCGGTAGACAACCCAACCCGAAGCGCTGTAAACGACCCCGGCCCCGCGCTTACTGCAATCGCGTTGAGGTCGCGAAGTCCATAGCCTGCCAGTTCCATCGCCTCTGCGATCAGCAGCGTGATCCGGGCTGCATGGTCGTAAGCGGCCCCGGCTTCGGTGCAACTCAGCAGCCGTTCGCCGTCTGATACAGCAACGGAACAAATTTCCGTGGAAGATTCTATGAGCAAAATGAGCGGCATGGGGGGCAAAGGTAATGGTTTTGGATTGTTTGGATTGTTTGGATTGTTTGGATTGTTTGGGATTGTTTGGGATTGTTTGGGATTGTTTGGGATTGTTTGGATTGTTTGGATTGTTTGGGATTGTTTGGGATTGTTTGGGATTGTTGGCTGCCGTTTAACCACAATGAACCACAATAAACAAAAATGAACAATTTTGAACCCTCAAATCCTCGAATCCTCGTATCTTCGCCCTCCCGCACGGATGCGGCGGGTAAACATCCTCAATTCAAACGCATACCTGCCCGGAAATGATCGAAAAATTAGCTGCAATATATGACCGGTTCGTTTATCTGGAAGAACAACTTTCCGATCCGGCCATCATGGGCGAAATGGAACGCTACCGTAAAGTGAGCCGGGAATACAAGGATTTGCAGCCTTTGGTCAAGGCTTTTCATGAGTTGACCTCCCTGAACGGTAATATTGAGACTGCCCGGCGCATGCTCCGCGAGGAACAAGACCCGGATCTGAGGGAAATGGCCGCACTGGAACTGCAGGATCTTCTGCCTCAGAAGGATACGCTGGAAGAGCAGGTCCGGCAAATGCTGATCCCGAAAGATCCGGAAGACAGCAAGGATGTCATTTTTGAGATCCGGGCCGGCACAGGCGGCGACGAAGCGAGCCTCTTTGCGGGCGACCTCTACCGGATGTATTCCAAGTTTTTTGAAAGCAAAGGCTGGAAAACGGAAATCCTTTCCATCAGCGAAGGCGCCGCCGGCGGTTTCAAGGAAATTGTAATCGAAGTGTACGGCAGCGATGTTTACGGCCAGCTCAAATTCGAATCCGGCGCCCACCGGGTACAACGCATTCCAAAAACGGAATCGCAGGGCCGGGTTCATACCTCCGCTGCGACAGTGGCCGTTATTCCGAAAATGGAAGAGGAAGATGTCAATATCCGCAAGGAAGACCTCCGGGTAGATGTGTTCCGGGCAAGCGGCGCCGGCGGCCAGCACGTCAACCGGACGGAATCCGCCGTGCGGATCGTCCATGTTCCAACCGGTATCGTCGGGGAAAGCCAGGACAGCCGATCCCAGATCAAAAACCGGGAAATCGCCTTGCAACGCCTTTATGTCAAACTGATGGAAAAACAGCGCGAAGAACAAATTTCGTCGCTGGCCGCCCAACGCAGGTCTCTGGTTGGTTCCGGCGACCGCTCGGAAAAGATCCGGACGTACAACTACCCGCAAAACAGGGTGACCGACCACCGGCTCGAGGGCGACAATAAAAACTTTAACCTCGAACAGGTCGTCGAAGGAAACCTGGAAGACGTCATCGAAGCGCTTCAGGTCGCTGAATCTGCTGAGAAACTAAAGTCTGGAACGAACGTTGAATAGGTTTATCGTTGTTGAGGAATCGAGGAACTGCGTGCCACGCCACAGGCGTGGAGGAACTGAAGACTGCCAACTTCGACTCCGCTCAGTTGCCGGACTGTCCCATAGGGACCCCTTTGGGGAAGACTGCCAACTTCGACTCCGCTCAGTTGCCGGAATGTCCCATAGGGACCCCTTTGGGGAAGACTGCCAACTAAATTATTTGCCCTAACCATCATAAGAACATGGATAAAAATACACTGAAAGAAAAAGCCCTTGAATACCACGCCAAAGGCCGGCCTGGTAAAATTGAAGTTATTCCGACCAAAGAAACCGCCAACCAGCGGGACCTTTCCCTTGCCTATTCGCCCGGCGTGGCCGAACCCTGTCTTGCAATTGCAAATGACGTGAACGACGTGTACAAATACACGGCCAAAGGCAATCTGGTGGCGGTGATCAGCAACGGTACCGCCGTACTCGGCCTGGGCGATATCGGCCCGGAAGCCGGTAAACCCGTAATGGAGGGAAAAGGCCTCCTGTTTAAAATTTACGCGGACATCGATTGTTTTGATCTGGAGCTGAATACCAAAAACGTGGACGAATTTGTCCGCACAGTAAAAATCCTGGAACCTACCTTCGGCGGCATCAACCTGGAAGACATTTCGGCCCCCGATTGTTTCGAGATCGAGGAAAGGTTGAAAAAAGAACTGAACATCCCGGTCATGCACGACGACCAGCACGGTACGGCCATCATCAGCGGCGCCGCCTTGCTGAATGCGCTGGAACTGGTGGAGAAAGACATTGCCCAGGTTAAAATGGTGGTCAACGGAGCAGGCGCCTCGGCCATTTCCTGTACCCGCATCTACGTTTCCCTGGGCGCCAGAAAGGAGAATATCTTTATGTTCGACAGCAAGGGCCTCATCCACCCGGACCGCCACGACCTGGACGGGAAAAAATCGGAATTTGTGAATGGTTCCGTACCGTTGGGGACTTCCCTGGCGGATATCCTGGACGGTGCAGACGTCTTCATCGGATTGTCCAAAGGCAATGTCCTGAATAAAGAAATGATCAAGGGCATGGCCCCCGATTGCATCATTTTTGCCATGGCCAATCCTAATCCGGAGATTCCCTATGAAGACGCGACGGAGGCCCGCCCCGACTGTATCATGGCCACCGGCCGGTCGGACTACCCCAATCAGGTCAACAACGTGCTGGGTTTTCCTTACATCTTCCGGGGCGCCCTGGACGTAAGGGCCTCCGAAATCAACGAGGCCATGAAACTTGCGGCGGTTTACGCCCTGGCGGAACTGGCCAAAAAGCCCGTGCCCGATATCGTCAACATGGCCTACGGCAACGTCAATTTAAAATTTGGTAAAACCTATATCATTCCCAAACCGGTCGATCCGCGCCTGATCACCACTGTCGCACCCGCCGTCGCCAGAGCCGCCATCGATACCGGGGTGGCGAAACATCCCGTCACCGATTGGGATGCGTACCTGCTCGAACTGGACAAACGCCTCGGGCACGACAACGCCCTTTCCAAAGTGATTGAAACCAAAGCCCGGCAGCACGTCCGGCGGGTGGTTTTTGTCGATGCGGAAAACCTCTCCGTGCTCAAGGCCGCCCAGGTTGTCGCCGAGGAAAAGATCGCCAAACCCATCCTTCTGGGCAACCAGGATAGGGTTCAGGCCATCCTCAAGGAATACGATATCCGGATCCCCGGGGTCCGCATCATCGACCCCTACACCCCGGCCAATGAGCAGGAAGCTCAGACTTTCAAGGATTACAGCCTGAAATTTTATGAAAAACGAAAACGCAAAGGCGTCAACATCCTGGAAGCTGAGGATATCATGCGCAGCCGGAGCTATTACGGCGCCATGATGGTGGAGGTGGGCGACGCCGATGCTATGATCGGCGGGCTGACCAAAAAGTACCCCTATACCATCCGGCCCGCACTGCAGGTCATCGGCCCCCGCGAAGGGGTTAAAAAGGTGGCCAGCATGCATATCCTCATGACCCGCTTCGGCCCCCTGTTCCTGGCCGATACCACCATCAACCACTTCCTGACCGCCGAAGATATTGCCGATATCACCGAACTGGTGGCAGAGGAGGTTCGGACCTTCAATATCGAACCCAAAATTGCCCTGGTGACCTATTCCAACTTCGGCTCCGTGCCCAAAGGCGAATCGGCCGTACTCCAGCGGACTGCGACGGCCATCCTGCACAAGCGCCACCCGGACTGGATCGTGGACGGCGAGATGCAGGCTCACCTGGCGCTCAATCCGGAAGCGCTGCAGCAATTGTATCCGTTTTCAAAACTGGCGGGCCACCGGGCCAATATCCTGATCTTCCCGGCCCTGTCAGCCGCCAATATTGCCTACAACCTGCTGAGCCAAACTTCCCGGCTGGATATGATCGGCCCCATTTTACTGGGATTGAAAAAACCGGTGCATATCCTGCAACTCGGCGCCAGCGTCCGCCAGATCGTGGATGTGGTGGGCATTGCCGCTATCCATGCAAAAGGCCAGTAACTCCGGCCTCCCGGTCGGAGCAGCCAGTAACTCCGACCTCTGGTCGGAGCAGCCCGGTTAACGCCGACCGCAAGGTCCGCGTTAACCATTCCATATGAAACACAGTTTTTTCCCACCACGACCTGTCCAGCCTTGCGGGACAGGTCGTGGTGGAAAAAATCAAGCCACTGCAGGATGCGAAGCCATCCAGTCCCCACCATTAAGATTTTTGGAAAGTGCGTTGAAGTGTTCTCAAGTTTGTTTTCTTCGTTCCAGGGTGGCTTCGCCTGTCCGTCACCGGCTGCGCCACAGGCGCGCTCCATAGGCGTCTGCTATGGTTCATGGAACTCCTATGGAGAGCCTTATGGACCTCTGGACTTTTGGGCCCAATTGCCATAACGTTATCCCTCCTCCACCGCCTGCGCCACCGGCCGGTAGGTTCCGTTCCACACCGGCCTGCCGGTAATCCACCTTACAAAATACATGATGCCGGCAAATATGAAAAAGAAGGGGCCCAGGAAACCGAGCAAAGCAATGAATTTGGTGCCGTAGAATTTTTCCATAGGGCGTCTCAACCGTTCCGACAGGATGTACATGCTGGGGATCATCAGCAAGGTCAGGAAGAAAGAGAAGATCAGGCCGAAAATGATGGTCCAGGCCAGCGGCCCCCAGAAAACGACGCTGTCGCCGCCGATCCAGATATCCGGATCGAAATCGGAGAGCAGGGTGCCGAAGTTGATATTGAAACCAATCGCCAGGGGCACCAGGCCCAGGATGGTCGCCACAGCTGTGAGCAGTACGGGAATGATCCGCACCTTTCCGGCTTCGATAGCGGCTTCCCGGGTTTTGTAACCCCGGCTCCGGAGTTCGTCCGTGAATTCGATCAGCAGGATACCGTTTTTGATAACGATCCCGGCCAGACCGATCACGCCTACGAGGACCATGATGGTCGGCATGGACATACCCGTGACGGCGTAACCCAGTAATACTCCGATCACCGAAAAGAAGATCTCGGATAACACGATGAAGGGTTTGCTCAGGGAGTTGAACTGCAGCACCAGGATCAGGAAAATAAGACCCAGCGCGATCAGGAAGGCTTTGCCCAGGAACGCATTGGTTTCCTGCTGCTGTTCGCTTTCGCCGGTTTGTTTGATGGTGACGCCCTCGGGGAGGGGGTAGGTTGATTTGAAGGCGGCAATTTTTTGCGCCAGCGCCTGGTTGATCCTGGGAACGGCGGTGAGGTCGGTTACATTGGATTGCAACTGGATGGTCCTTTGGAGGTCTTTTCTTTTGACCATGCCGGGCGTACTGGTGAAATCGTACCGGGTCACCGCGCTGATCGGGACCTGCTTGATCCTGCCGGTATTGAAATCCCGGAAGGTAATCCGCATATTGAGCAGGTTTTGCAAATTGTTTCTTTGCGTCGCATCGTACCTCACCTGTATCTTGTATTCATCCTCCCCATCTTTCAGTTTGCTCGCCTCATAACCGAACAGAGCGGTGCGGATGGCGTTTCCAACCTGGCTGGTACTGATTCCTTCGATGGCGGCCCGTTCCTTGTCGACGACAAGGGTAACCTCCGGGTTGTTCAGGTCGACATCCAGGGCCAGGTTCTCAATGCCTTCTACCCGGCTTGTATCCAGGTAGTTATGAAGGTCCTTTGCAACTTTGGTGATGGCTTCGAAATCGTCGCCGCCCACTTCAATATTGACGGGCGGATCGGTTGGCGGGCCTGCCGCTTCTTGTTCCACTGTGACTTCGGCGCCGGGAATGCCTTTGACCACTGCCCTTACGCTATCGAGGTAGGGCAGGGTAGGGGTGTAGGGGCGCTCGGCAAATTCCACAAAGGAAACCTGGATTCGCCCGAGGTTGGACTGGACGCTCCGGTTATTGTCCATCGGATTATTGGCATTGACGGCCACATTGGAAAGGATGCTTTCCACAATCGATCCCGGTTCGCCGGGATTCAGGCTGGCGAGGGCCTTGAAGGTTCTGGTTTCCAGTTGTTGTAATACCCGGTCTGTTTCGGCCGCTTTGGTGCCGACCGGCATTTTCAGGTAGACGTAGATGAAATTGGGCTGGCCGCTTGGGAAGAACGGAAAGTCCGGGCTTCTCAGGATCAGGGCAAAAAGTGCGAAGAAAAACAGGATGAAAACCGAAAAAAATGCCCAGGCCGGCCGTTTTCCCTTCAACAACCATTTCAGCAGCCGTTCATAGTTGTTCATCAACCGGGGCAGGACCGAATGCTGAAAATGGAAGATAATGCCCTTGAGGACCAGCCGGTCTATCATCACGAGAATAGGGATGATGATCAACACGCTGCCAAAGGTTTTGACGCCGCTCATCCGGGCGAGGATGCCCAGGATCAGCAAAGCCCAGACCCACCATTTTTTAAATACGGCCAGCCTGTTGGTCGGCGCCTTGTCATCCGGTCGCATAAAACTGACCGCAAAAACCGGGTTAATGAAAAAGGCGACGATCAGGGAGGCCAGCAGCGTAAAGATCAACATGGTGGGCAGGTAGATCATGAACTTGCCGACGATGCCTTTCCAGAACAGCAACGGAAAAAATGGGGCCACCACCGTTGCCGTACCCGCCAATACGGGAATAAAGACCTCGCCGGCGGCTATTTTGGCGGCTTTTAAAATGGGCGTCTTGCCGTTGTTGAAAATCCGGTGGGTGTTTTCAATGACCACGATGGCGTCATCCACAATAATGCCCAGTCCAAAAAGCAGCGCAAAGAGCACAATAAAGTTAAGGGTGACGCTGCTGCCCACGATGATATCCGCCACCGGTAAAAAAATAAAAGCCACAAATACACTGAGCGGTACGCTGAGGGCGACGAAAAACGCATTGGTCACGCCCATAAAAAACATCAGGACCAGCAGCACCAGGATGAAGCCGATAATGATGGTATTAACCAGTTCGTTGAAGGAGGTGGCGGCCTGTTTGCTCTGGTCGCCTGTAATGACGACGGCCAGATCCTTGGGCAGGACCGACCCCTTCATCTCGTCCACAATTTCCTTGATCTTTTTGGCGCAATCGATGAGGTTTTCGCCCGGTCTTTTTACAATATTGAGTGTGACGACATTCAGGCCGTTCAGGCGGGCATAACTTTCCTGTTGTTTGACGGTGTCCTTGATTTCAGCGACATCCTGAAGGCGTACATCACCGCCGGTGGGTGTTTTGACCACCAGGTCGGCCAATTGAAGGCTGCTGACGAGCTGGCCCTTAACCCTCAGGGCCCGGTTCATATCACCTACTTCCAATTGTCCGCCGCTGATGTCTGCATTTTCAGCAGCGATGGCATTGGAAATATCCTGAAAGCTCAGCATCGCCTTGTCCATGGCGAGCGGATCGACGTTGATCTGGATCTCCCTTTCGGGCGCGCCGACGATTTCGGCCCTGCTGACTTCGGTCAGGGCCTCAAACCGGTCCTGCAATTGTTCGGCATACCGCTTGAGTTTCAGGCCGTCGTAATTGCCGCTGACGTTAACAAACATGATCGGCATGTCGCTGATGGAAAATTCCACGACATCCGGCTGGCTGGTCAGGTTGGTGGGCAGGTCGGTCTTGGCTTTGTCTACGGCGTCTTTTACCTTTTGTTTGGCAAATTCAGGTGTGATGTCGGTGTCGAATTCTACAATGATGATACTATAGTCCGTCATGGAAATAGAATTCACCTTGTTGATCTTCGCACCTGAGATGCCCTTGATCTGCTTTTCGATGGGCCGGGTCACCAGGTTCTCAATATCCTTGGGGGAATTCCCTACATAAACCGTGGATACGGAGATGGTGGGCACTACAATATCGGGAAATTGTTCCTTGGGTAAGGTTGTAAAGGTGTAAAACCCGAACAGGGTAATGATCAGGGTGATGATATAGACGGCCGTTCTGTTGTCGACAGCCCAACTGGTGGCCTTGAATTCTTTGAACCGTTCTTTAATATTGTGCATTGCCGTTGGTATTGGATGGGTTCGACCCCGACTTAAATATTGCTTAAAATCTGGCCTTCGTACAGGTCCTGATAGCCTTTGGTGACCAATTGGTCGCCCGGTTGCAAGCCGCTGAGGATTTCAATCTGATCGCCATAGAGCTCTCCCAGGACTACGGGTACTTTTTTGGCGGTTTTTTTACCATCATGTTCGACCATCAGGTACACATATTTCCCTTTTTCATCAGACTGAACGATGTTGACCGGAATGACAATAGCTTTGGCATTGGAATGGTTGAGGATCCGGACGGATGCCGCCATATTGGGCTTCAGGCCGGCCGACGAAGGAATGTTGCACTCCGCGGTGAACCCCCTGGAAGCCGCATTGACGGATTGGCTGATACGGCCGATGGTGGTTTTGAAGGTTTTTCCGACTGCCGGAATATCGACCAGGACTTCAGCGCCCGTTTTGACTTCCGAACTGTAGTTTTCCGGTATATCGACGAGGATGGACAGGTCGTTGTTGTTGATGATCTGGATCTGCGGCCCCGCGGGGCCTACGCCGGTGAACAGTTCACCCGGTTTGATATTGACGATTTCGGCAATCCCGCTCTGATCCGCGTAGACGAGGTAGGTTTTCAATTGCTCTTCCTGAACGGCAATCTGGCTTTGCAGCGCGTCGACATTGTTTTTGGCGTTGAGCAACTGCACTTCCGTACCGATCTTCTGGTCCCAGAGTTCCTTGGTGCGGTTGTACAGATCCTGCGCAAAAAGGAGTTGCGTTTTTGACGCTGCGATGGATTGCCTGAGCACCTGGTCGTCCAGTTTCAGGATCAGTTGCCCCTTTTTGACGGCTTGTCCTTCCCGGATGAGGAGTTCTTTGACGTATCCGCCCATCCCGTTCCTGGGGGCAATGTAGGCGATGTTCTCCGAACTCACCGTACCCTGCAGGTTGATATAAGATTCGAAGCCTTCAGGGGCGATCTCGGCAACTGAAACCAGTTTGGGCAGGATCGCTTTGGAAGGATCCAGCAGAATGATCTCAGCTTCCAGGGCAGCGATCTGGTTGGCCAGGTCGGTTTGCTGGTTTTTCAGTTTGGCCAGGGCGGCGTTTTTAGCGGCCAGGTCATTTCCGGAAGGGGTGGCAGGTTCATTTTTCTTGCATCCGCCCAGCAGGGCAAGAAGGATGAATACACCTATGCTGTTTTTCATGGTATAATTTTAAAATTTATGGTACGGCTATAATTGACCCAGGGATTTGCTCAAGGCGATCCGGGCGATATAACAATCGTAGAGCGCCTGGAAATAGGCGCCTTGGGCCCTTTGGAGTTCCGTGTCCGTTTGAATGAGTTCCAGACTGGACCCCAGGCCTGCTTCGTATTTCTTTTTGGTGGTTTCGAACACTTCACGGGCCAGGCCTGTATTTCTTTCCTGTACTTCGAGGTTGAGCAATGCGTTTCGCAGGGAATTCCTGGCGACATCCTGTTCCATGTCGATGGATCGTTTGATCTGAATGAGTTGGTTGTCCACCTTCAGCAGTTTGAGTTTGGCTTGTCCCACCCTGTTTTTGCGCTGGAAGCCGTCAAAAATGGGCTGATTCACGCTCAGGCCGATGGTGCCGGTGGTGTACCAGAACCAGGGACTGCCGCCCGGCGGAGCAAAATCCGGGTTGCGTTGCCCGGCTCTTTGCAACTGGTAGAAGGCGGCTACTGTGGGGAGGTAGGCAGTTTCCTGTCTTTTCAGGTCGAGTTCCTGCAATTTTCTGGCGGTATTCATCAGCGCGATTTCGCTTCGGATGTCGTAGTTGAAGGGGCCGGGATCGGTCAGCAGGAGGGCTTGCAGTTCCTGGGGTTCCAGCCTTTCGGTCAGGCGGATCTCGTCCTTCACCGGCAGGCCGATGGTATTTTTCAGGAGGTCCTCGCTGATGCGGATGGCGTTGGTCATCTGGTTAATGGCGGTTTGGGTGTTATTCCGGCTGACGGCGAGTTTGTCGATGTCCAGTTTTTCAACAAAGCCGCTTTTGAACATCTGTTCCATTTCGGCGCTGAGCCGGTCCAGGCGCAGGGCGGTCTCTTCCATGATCCGTTTTTGTTCCTGCGCGATCAACACCGAGTAGTAAGCTTTTTGTACGGCTTCCCGCAGGTTGTTTTCTGAGACCTTGAGGTTGTCGCGGCTGTACTGGAGCACCGTTTCCTTGGCTTTGAGGGCGATGAAGATATCCGGCTGGAAGAGCAACTGGTTGATGGTGAGGCCGAATTGAAAATTCAGGGGCGCTACGAAACTGACCGCTTGCGAACTGGTGGTGGCTTTATCCGTGGTAATGGGATTCCCGCTCTGATCCCTTACGCCTTCGTCCTCCAATACCTGGTAGATGGGGAAATTGGAGTTGGGAAACTGGATCTGGGGCAGGTTGGTGTAATAGGAGCCCTGGCCGGAAGCGGAAATTTGGGGATAGGTGGCGCCGGTTACCTCCTTGTTGTTGAGCGCCTGGATCTGTTCGTCGAGTCTCAGGTTTTTCAGTTCCTCTGCATTTTGCAAGGCCAGGTTGACGGCTTGTCCGAGGCTAAGCTCGTGCGAGGTCTGGCTGATAGCAAGCCGGGAGCAGGCCAGTGCAATGAGGGTGAAGATCAAATTCAGTCTCATGGATGATTCCAATTGTTATGCGTTCAATAAATTCAGGGGTCTGTGTTGAAACCGGGGCGCGAAGTTAAAGAGATTCACGAATCCCGGCTCATAATGCCGGATATTTTGTGTTTGTGCAAGTCGCGACTTCGATTCGCCCAGTCCGCCCCTCACCAAGTCTCCCCCTCACCAAGTCTCCAAGTCACCAAGTCTCCAACTCACCACCACAATCCGGATGCAAGGATAACCCGAAAACAGCCGGGAAGTTGCGTGAAATCGGCGAAATGTTCCGGTACTTCGACGATGTTCGCTGGAACGCCTGAGGAATTAGTGTTTTTTTAACACAAAGTTTGCATGAAGAGTTCCTGGAAGGGGAAATTTGGGCGGCAATCATCACTTTTTGGTTAAAAGGTGTTTTAAAATCGGCGGCCGCTGTAGAAACGGCAGCGCAGACGAGTTCAGGTGATAATTTAAGGTTATGGTTGATTTTAAAACACAAAAATAATAATTATTTCTAAATTTAAAACTTTTTGTGGATTAATTTAGATAAAAAAATTTGGGATCAGGCGATAACTTGGGGTTATCGCCTGATTTGAGGGTTGGGCTTTCCGCGTCGGGGATAACTTAGGAGGCTGCTTGAAGTAGCCGCCTAAGCGGAGTTGACCGCAATTGCCATCCCCGGTTCAATGCCGGCGCCCCTCCAGCGCCGCCCCCCTGATACGCCCCCCCGACAACTCATAAGGTATCCGCACCGGTTTCGCGCCTTTGGGCGCAGCCATCTGCCGGACGCCCTTGACCAGCCCGATACCCGGCGCAAACCACATTTTTTCGGTGTATTCCTGCAAGGTGACGGTCCCTTTTTCGAGTTTGAAATGCAGGGTCAGCGTGAGGCATTCCTCAAAATTGCGGAAGGGCATATGGGCGGAATCAATGCCTTCCACCGTCATTTGAACGCTGACCTTGCCCTGCCCGGTCTTTTGTGCGTTTTTCAGCAAACTGCAGGTTTCCTTTACCTCAATGGTCTGCCCCTGTTCAACCGTTCCGGGCAGGACCGTCATCGGGTGATCCAACAGGACCTCCGTTCCATCGGCCAAACGGATCAGGTACCATTCCCAGCCCCGTGCTGTGAAAGATTCGAGGCGGAAGGCGCCGTTGGAGTCGGCCGTTTTGAGCACGGTTTGGCCGCGGAAATCGTGATCGGTATAAACGCAGACCCGCGGCGGTCCATCCGGCGTATTCAGAAGTTGATAGATCAGGGTGTCGCCGGCATGGTTGGGGAGGTAAGAGGCGGTTTGTCCATAAGATTCCTTTGGAAGGACGGACAGGGCGCCGGTGAGCAGGAGTATAAAGAGACTAAAGAGTGCTCGGGATTTTTTTGGATAATGCATTTGGTTGTTTTTGAGGATGCGCCCTAGTGCCAAAGGCCATAAGTTCCATTACAGGCCAAACTATTGAAAATCAGTAGATAAAGTGAAAAAAAGCGTTAAATTAATTCGGTCTGGTCGCACTAGCCGCCTGAGCGGGGAGGAGGGTTTATTGTGGTTCATTGTTATTGGGGTAACGGCAGCATAACAATAATAAACCATCCCAAACCATCCCAAACCACCCCAAACAAAAAAAAATCAGACTTCGCAACCAAAGAACGAAGCCTGTTCCGGAATATTATTCGAACGTAACCAATTCGATATCAAAAGCCAATACCGTATCGGGTGGTATCGGCCCGGAACCGTAAGGCCCGTAGGCCAGGGCGGAAGGAATGAAAAAGGTTCCTTTTCCGCCTTTGCCCAGGAGCGGGATGCAGATCTGCCAGCCCTGGATCAATCCCGACAGGTTAAAGGTCGCCGTTGCGGCGCCGGTGGTCTGATCAAAGACCGTTCCGTTCAGGAAATAACCCTTGTACTTTACGGTCACTTTCGAAGAAAGCACCGGATGCTGGTCGTTGCCCGGAACGGAAATAATATGGTAAATGCCGGATTCGTGGCGCACGGCGGTCAGGCTGTTGGCGGCAAGGTGCTGAATGATGGTATCCTCGTCTACCTTAGCCTGGTCAACATCCTTTTTGCAGGCGCCGAATAATAAACCGAATGTCAAAGCGATGAACAGAACGCGATTCATGTCTTTTGTTTTTTTTTGAACCGCAAATATACGCCGTCCGCCCGAATCGTATCCGCCAAATTTATTTGGCCGGATCCCGCGAGCGGAGCGAGCGGGTGATCCGACTTCGCCGAGGCTTGGTCGGACGGAGGAGGGTGATGCTTCGACTACGCTCAGCATGAAGGTGTGCTTCGGCCTCCGGACGACGAAGTCACCTATGACTGACGGAGTCGGTTGCGCTCAGCATGAAGTCCTGCTCATAAATTTCGTATTTTTACCCGCCGGCGCCGTTTGCCGTTGGCGGCTTCCTCATCCGGAGGTCCTGTCGGAACGATTGGACGCTTTTAAATTTTGCATTTTGCATTTTGCATTTTGCATTTCACATTTCGCATTTCACATTTCACATTTCACAACCGGATTTTAAATGAGAAATCTTGTTTGCTGTTTTTTTACCATTTGCGCCCTGCCCGCAACCCTTTCCGCCCAGCCCCTGCAGCTTTTGCCGGAAAACCGGCACTATTTTTCCTTCGCCGGAAAACCGCTGGCGATCGTCGGTTCCGGCGAACATTACGGGGCGGTGATGAACCTGGATTTTGATTATACACGCTACCTGGAAACCCTGAAAAAGGACGGCCTGAATCATACCCGCCTGTTCACCGGGGCCTATTACGAAAAACCGGGGGCTTTTGGCATTGAACGCAACACGATGGCGCCTGCGGAAGACAAACTGATCCTGCCCTGGAAAAGATCCGGCGACAAGTACGATCTGGAGGCCTGGAACGAGGATTTTTTTGCCCGTCTCCGCGATTTTATGGAAAAAGCCGGGAGGTTCAACGTCCTGGTTGAGGTCACGCTGTTTTCGGCCTATTACGGCGCTGGCTGGGCTTACCACCCCTTCAACGGCGCCAATAACGTCAACGGTACACCCGCCGGCCTGGCGGCCCACCTCGCCAACAGCCTGGAAAACGGGTCGATCCTCCGGTACCAGGAAGCCTATGTGCGCAAATTGGTCCGGGAACTCAACGGATTTGACCATTTTTATTTTGAGATCCAGAACGAACCCTGGGCCGAGGGCAATGAAAATGTGTTGACCTGGTATGATTACCTTTCCAGGGATGAACTTAAAAACCCGGGCAACGGCTGGAAAACCTCGCTGGAAGTCCCCTCCGACCGCTCCCGGTCCTGGCACAAGGCCGTCTCTTCCTGGATCGTTTCGGAAGAAAAAGGGCTGCCCAAAAAACACCTCATATCCCATAATATCGCCAATTTCAAACAGCCGGCGTTTGTGTCGGACCCCTATATTTCCATTTACAATTTCCACTACGCCCTGCCGGAAGCCGTGGGGATGAACTACCGCATCGGCAAGGTCGTCGGCTGCAACGAAACGGGTTTTGCCGGCAAAAGCGACGATACCTACCGGCGGCAGGCCTGGCGGTTCATGATGGCCGGCGGCGGGTTGTTCAGCCACCTGGATTATTCTTTTTCGGCCGGCCGGGAAGACGGAACGGACGTGGAAAACAACGCGCCCGGCGGCGGAAGTCCGGCCCTGCGCCGGCAATTCCGGGTCCTGAAAGATTTCCTGAACGGTTTGGATCTGGCTACCCTGAAAGCGGACGATGTTTTCCTGGGCCATGTCGAAGGGGCGTTTGCTTACGCTATGCAAGACGCCAAAAACCGGGTGGTTTACCTCGAACCCCTGTTGGCCAGACCGGTGGAGGTCAACCTCGTCCTTCCAAAGGGGAAATACCGGGTAGAATGGCTGGATGTGCTGACGGGGAATACCCTGAAGACGGAAGAGATCCGGGTGAAAACGCCGGGAACGCGGCTGGAAAGCCCGGCGGGAGGTGGGGAGATGGTGTTGGTGGTGGGGAAGGGGCAAGGTCGTTAAATTAAGGCTGACTGCCACTTTTAAATTTTAAAGTTTGCATTTTACATTTTACATTTAAAAAACTGATTTGTAATTCAAAATGTAAAATTATAAATGTAAAATGTAAAAGCCGGTTATAAATATTTGGGTAAATGGTTTTCTAAAAAGGTCATCAGGCTGGTAACGGTCAGGTTTTCTTTAGGGGAGTACTCCTTTATCTCCGGAACGATGATGTAATTGTCGGTTGTACCGAGGTCTTCCGTTGCAATATAAAAGCCTTTACCCGGGACCGGAGCCGATGAAAATTTGACTTCAATGCTGACGATGGGTTGATTGCCGCGGGTTAAAACCAGATCACATTCAGAACCCTGGTAGGTTCGGTAGAAATAATAATTGAGGCGGTTTCCTGCTATACTTTTTATTTGTGCTATTACGTAACCTTCCCATGATGCGCCCAAGTGCGCAGACCCGAGGAGATCGTCAATTTTCCTGAAATCCAGCCAGGTATGCAGCAGGCCGCTATCTTGTTGAAAGATTTTAGGTGATTTTATCACTCTTTTACTCACGTTGGAAAACCAAGGCTCCAGAACGGTTACCAGAAAAGCGTTTTCCAAAAAAGAAAGGTAATTCTTGACCGTATGTCCGCTTACACCGAGCGAACGGGCAAATTTTTCAGCAAGCCAAACGCCCCCGTTTTCACCTGCAAGCATTTGCCAAAACCTGCGGACAATCATCGGGTCGGCATTCAACCCCAAACCGGGCAAGTCTCTTTCCAAATACGACCGGATAAAATTTCGCCGCCATTCAAAACTGAATTCATCGGTTGGCGCAAGCACCGAATTTGGAAATCCACCCCTTAACCAATGTGTTTTCCAATCCGCTTCCGGACGGACTTCCGGTAAATTAAAGGGATTTAGTTCAATATAAGCAATCCGGCCAGCGAGTGATTCTGAACTTTGCCGCAGCAATTCAGGCGAGGCAGACCCCAGCAAAATGAACCTGCCAGGGCGGCGGTTTTCATCAATTATCCCGCGGAGCAGGCGAAAAATTTCCGGCATCTGTTGGACTTCGTCCAGGACAATACATCGATCGCTGTTTTCTGTGAAATAAAAATAAGGGTCGGCAGAAAGTTTGGCCCTGTCACGGTCATCTTCCAGGTCAAGATAAACAAAGTTTTTGTCCAAAACCTTGACCAAAGTTGTCTTTCCGACTTGCCTGGGGCCTACAATTCCAACCGCCGGGAAAAATTTAAGCAACTCCAGTACTTTGGATTCGATCGTTCGGCTAATGTATTTTACCATGAATTTTTGAATTTATACTTCAAATTTTCATGGTAAAGATAGCATTAATTTTCTTTTGAACTGGAAAAATAAAAGCCCAGTTCCCGTTTGATCTCAGCCGGCAATTCGGGCAATTCCGACCGGGGGATCAGCAGGGTGGAAATGTTGTGCAGGTCGGTGAAAATATGGTGTTTCACGGCGGTGGCGTGCAGGTAATCGTGGCCTGAGGAGCCGCCCGTCCCGGTTTTCCGGCCCAACATCCGCAGCACCATTTGTGAATGCCGGTACCGCCAGGTGGTCAGCAGTTCGTCGATGTCGACGATGCAGATCAGAAAGCGGTAGGGCAACTGCAACAAGGGTTCCTCATTGTACAGGTTGATCATCAGGGCGGCCAGGGTAGCTTTGTAGCTCAACCTTTGTTTGCCTTCCGCCATCATTTTCCGGTGGACCTCCGGGTCGAGTATCGATTCAAAATAGGTGTCCGTACTGCCCATCATGCGCAGCCGCATGGCTTTTTCTTTGTCGCTCAGATAGTCGGATGCCCTGATGGCTTCGGCTTCTTTGGCTACCATCCTTTCCACCGATCTGCGGTAGTGCTCCAGGAATTTGAAATCGCCAAACCGCAAAAAAGGCGTCCGTTCCAGCCAGTCTTCCACCACATCGAACAAGCTACCCCGTTCGACAATGGCTTTGAGTTCCTGCTGTTCCTCTCCGGAGAAAAAAGCGGCGTAATGATGGCCGCCATAGGTCATCCGTTCGTCTTCCGGCAGACCCAGCAGGTTTTCAATTTTGCGGAACTGGAAGCTCTGAAACCCGGAGGCCGGGAAGAGGTAATTCCGGAAATCCAGAAAATCCAGCGGCGTCATGGTCTCCATGATGCGGATATGTTCCACCAGCAGTTTAAAAATTTCGATCACGCGGTTGAGGCGGGCCACCGATATTCCGATGTTCCTTTCATCCACCTCGTCCCGGCTGAACATGGCCATTACCGATTCCAGTTCATGGATGACCTGCTTGAACCAAAGTTCATAACTCTGGTGGACGATGATGAACAGCATCTCGTCGTGCGCAGCCTTCTCTCCCATTTCCGAGCTTCTCAGATGCTGCGCATTCAGGATCTTTTCCAGGCCCAGGTAATTTTTATAATGTACCGTACTGTACTTTTTGGTTTCTTCTTTCATGGTCAGGAGATTTAAACGCCGGTTCAAATCTCCTAATTTCAATCATATCGCGGGTTGATCCGGGTCATTTTTTTTCGTGACCCATAAGCTGAACTTTGCAGGGTACAATTATTCATCATCAAAATCCCATCGTCAAATGAGATCGATTCAAACTTTCATTCCCAATCCCCGGAATACGGAAGTCCACCGGATTTATGTTCAGGCGGAACCCGTCAAGGCCTGGGAAGCGGCCAGGCATTTCGATGCATCGGAAATCCCCTGGGTCAAACTGCTGTTCGATATTCGTACGTTGCCGGATCTGTTTACGGGCAAAAAGAAGGAAAAGGACGCTGGCGGCATTGGCGTTGACGAGGTGACCAAAAGCGGAACCGGCTTCATGATCCTGAACGAAATTCCGGGCAAGGAGGTGGTCGTCGGGTCTATCGGGCAATTCTGGCATTTGAATATTCCTTTTGCAGAAGTAACCCCGGAGGGATTCGCCCAATTCAACAAAGTGGGGTGGGGAAAACTGGCATGGGCAATTTCCGTTGAACCCTATCTGGACGGCAGCACCATATGCCTCGAATTGCGTACGACCGCCACCGATGAACGGAGCTGGAAAAAATTGAACGCCTATTACCAGTTCATCGGCATCGGGTCCAGGCTCATCCGCAGTTCGGCCATGTCGCACCTTGAATCCGAACTGGGCAAAATGAAATTACCCGATGAAGACGATCTATCCCTGCCAGGCGATGAGATCATCCCCAACGCCGGCCATGCCATGACCCACCAGGTGGTGGTGGAGGCGCCGGTTCCGATGGTCTGGCGTTACCTCATGCAACTGGGCTGCGACCGTGCCGGGTGGTACAGTATAGACCTCCTGGATCACGGCGGATTGCCGAGCGTCGATTATGTGGTGGAGGAATGGACCGACCGGAAAGCTGGAGACCACCTTGCGGCTACACCTGCCCAGGACAGTTTTTTCGAAGTTTATCACGTAAAAACCAACCATCACTTTGTCATCGGCGGGGAATCCGAAAAGATGTTCGGTGTGATCAAGCCCTTCAAAATGACCTGGGCGTTTGTGCTGGAGCCGATCGGGGAAGATGCGACCCGGCTCGTCGTGCGGGCTAAAATGAAAGCTGCGCCCAAATGGGCCGAATGGCTGGCCGGCAGCGTATTTTACCCGCCTTTGCACGGCCTGATGACCGGCGTTCAGTTGCGGACAATCAAAAATATCGCCGAACGGGATGCCCGGATGCGGACGCTGGAAGCAGTGGATGCGCTGGAGCTGATGAGATGACTTTTTTGTTGATTTGTTGATGCGTTGATTTGTTGATTCGAATCAACGCATCAACAAATCAACGAATCAACAAAATTATTTTTCAAAATCATATACCATGAAACCGTTGATGAAAATCGTTCTCGCCGTCCTGTTTTTTACAGGCGCGTACAACTTCCTGAACGCCCAGGTGGGCCTGGGATTGCGGGGAGGGGTCAATTTCGCGAAATCGGAATTGGAAGAGAAATCGGAAGGCAATTGGGTTACAACAGAAACGGACTTCATCCCCAGACTGAACATCGGGCTGCTGGTTGAAATACCGTTCTCGGAAAAATTTGCGCTTCAACCCGAAGTGAATTTCATTCAGAAAGGGTACAAGACTACGGTAGAAAACTTGGGTACCTATGAATTAAAAAACCTCCTGAACTACATCGAAGTTCCCGTGCTCTTCAAAGGTAAATTCGGAGGAGAAAAGGTCCGGTTCACTGTACTGGCCGGCCCGACTTTCGGATATGCCCTGGACGGGAAGTTCAAAATCGAAGACGAAGAAACGGATATTGATTTTGATGAAAGCGAGTTGAAACGAACCGATATCGGCGCAATGCTGGGCGTGGGGGTAAGTTACACCGCCGGTCCGGGCGCATTGTTCCTGGATACCAGACTGGGATGGGGGATTACCAATCTCAGCGATACTGCTAATTCCGACAATTTCCACTGGCACAACCGGGGGATCACCATCGGGGTAGGTTATATCTACATGCTTGGCAAATAACCCCTGTGCGGCTGTGGAAGGACTTCTTTCACAGCCGCTGTTTAAATAAATATTTCAGCCATGAAATTATCAATTTTTTCCTTTGGGAGTTTGATTTTGAGGATGGTAAAAAAAGATGAGGCGCTGGTAGGTGTTTAATTGATAAAAAAATAATAGTGGATAATGCGGTGCGGAGGAAAATGAGCAAAAACCAGACATATTATCAAAACACAAAACAAACAGTAAGGGATTTCTGGGAGCAGACGCCTGAAATGCTGTTCAGTCAATTGGCCTCATCGCCCGCCGGTTTGGGAGAAAAAACAGCCAGGCGACGGCTAAAGGCCCTGAAAAGCCGGAAATCCCGCCGCCCGCCGTGGTGGAATGTCCTGCTTTTATTCCTTGGACAATTTAAAAGCCCATTGGTGCTGATCCTTGTTTTTGCCGTCGGCCTGTCGGCAAGTCTGGGGGATGTTGCCAACGCTGCCATCATATCTTTCATATTGCTCCTCACCGGCGTCCTGGGTTTCTGGCAGGAATACAAAGCTGACCGCGCGGTAAAAAGGTTGCAGGCGCTGGTCCATTCCACCGCAAAAGTACGCAGGAGCGGCAAGGTGAAAAAGGTGCGCCTCGAAAAGATCGTCCCCGGAGACGTGGTTTTGCTGGCCGCGGGGGATATGGCGCCCGGCGACTGTCGGCTGCTGACCGCCAGGGACCTGCACGTCAATGAGGCTACGCTCACGGGAGAATCATTTCCGGCAGAAAAATACCCGGGGGTCTGTCCGGCTGAAACACCGTTGATAAGCAGGACAAACGTCTTGTTTCAGGGGTCCAATATTGTAAACGGAGAAGCCGAGGCGCTCGTTGTTTTTACAGGAAGCGAAACGGAACTGGGCCGTATCGGGGAACGCCTGGCGGAAACAACGCCGGAAACCGCATTTGAGAAAGGGATCAACCGCTTTGGTCTTCTGATTCTGCGGTTGACTTTTCTGCTCGCCGCAGGCATCCTCATCCTTAACCTGTTTTTTGACAAACCCGTGATCGCCAGCATTTTATTTTCGCTGGCCCTCGCAGTAGGAATGGCGCCTGAATTGCTCCCGGCGATTTTGGCCACTACCCTTTCAGCAGGCGCTGAACGCATGTCAAAAAAGAAGGTGATCGTCAAAAGGCTCGTCGCCATTCAAAACCTGGGGGCAGTCAATATCCTCTGTTCTGATAAAACTGGTACGCTGACGACCGGCGAGGTAAAAGTGTTTGCAACCAACGGGCTGAACAATATGCCCTCCGCCAAAACCAGGTTGTACGCCTGGCTCAATGCTTATTATGAAACCGGTTTTTCCAACCCCCTGGACGAGGCGCTGCGCAAGATGGAAGGTATGGACCCCGCCGGATACGCCAAGTTTGACGAGGTGCCCTATGATTTCATCCGGAAACGCTTGTCCATTGTGGTAGAAAAGGACGGAAAACATATCATGATCACCAAAGGCGCGCTGGAAAATGTACTGGAAGTTTGCCAAACCGCGGAAGATGAAGACGGCCATCTGGCGCCGGTCAAACAGGTTTCGAAATCCATCCTGGAAAATTTCAGGGTCCATTCCGCAGAAGGATTCCGAACCATCGGAGTCGCCTGGAAGGATGTCACCGGCGATCCGGTCATTAACAAGGATGACGAACGCGGAATGACCTTCCTGGGTTTCATTTTTCTGTACGATCCGCCGAAACCCGGTATCGAGGCAACCATCCTGTCCCTGGAACGGTTGGGTGTCGGATTTAAGGTCATAACGGGTGACAACCGCCTGGTGGCGCGGCATACCGCTTTGCTGATGGGCATTAAAAAGCCATCGGTGCTCACAGGTTCGGACCTCCGGCAGATCAGCGATGAGGCCCTGCCGGAAAAGGCCCTGAAGACCAATGTTTTTGCGGAAGTGGAACCGTACCAGAAAGAACGTCTGATCAGGGCCCTCCGATCCAGGGAACGGGTAGTGGGGTATCTGGGCGACGGGATCAACGACGCGAACGCCCTTCGGGCTGCCGATGTCGGCATTTCGGTGGAGGGCGCGGTCGACGTGGCCAAAGAGGCCTCCGATCTGGTCCTTTTGGAAAAGAACCTCGACGTACTCAAGGAGGGCATTCTTGAGGGGCGAAAAACCTACAACAATACCCTGAAATATATATTTATCACCACCAGCGCCAATTTTGGCAATATGTTCAGTCTGGCCGGCATTTCCCTTTTTATCCCGTTCCTTCCGATGTTGCCCCAGCAGATCCTGCTGCTCAATTTTCTTTCGGATATTCCGGCGCTGGGCATTGCCGCCGACCGGGTGGACGAAGAACAACTTGCCCGGCCCAAACGCTGGAACCTGGGTCTGATCAAGCGGTTTATGACGGTGTTTGGCCTGCAAAGTTCCCTGTTCGACTATTTCACTTTTGCGATGCTGCTGTTGGTTTTCCACGTAGATGAAGCTCATTTTCAGAGCGGTTGGTTCGTGGAGTCCGTATTGACGGAAGTATTGATCCTGCTGATCATCCGGACCGTCAGGCCTGCATGGCGCAGCCGGCCGAGCCGTTTTTTGGTTTTAGCGGCAGTGGTTGTTGCGCTGACCGCCGTTGCGATCCCCTTTTCACCGGTTGGCGCCCTGGTCGGGTTTCAGCCCCTGCCCTGGTCGTTGCTTGCCGGTATGGCCGGCATTGCATGTTTATACGGCATCATGGCTGAGGCCACCAAAAGGCAGTTTTTCAGGCGGTTCCAGTTATAGGCCGTCGATTGTTTGTTATCAGGCCGTCCGCCTTCTTTTGTGAACCGTTCCATAACCGGCGCCGCTTCCAAATAATATTACCGGTCAATAAATAGTTATTTTAAAGTGAGTTTTGGATAAGTTTAAATGTCGTATCGGACTCTAAAATTCAACCTGTTGAATTGGACTGTTAACCACGACCTGTCCCGCCTTGCGGGAAAGACACCAAGATTCCACAAAGTGCACGAAGGAAATTGTGATCTTTGTGATTCCTTTGCGTCTTTGTGGTTAAAATTGCTCCCATCAATTGAAACGAATATCTATCCAAAACTCACGTTATTATAATAAGCGTTTTGAACAAGTTTTTACGAGGCCTATACGATGATTTTTATCATCCTGCGTACTGACCTTCGTCACTGTTTATGAGCATTAATCCGGGTATTTTGCAGATTCAGAGAAAAGTGTAAACCAATCAATTGCCTTATGAAAAAAATCCTCGTCATCGAGGATCACCAAGCCGTGCGGGAAAACTTGGAGGAGATCCTCATTTTATCGAACTATAAAGTCGTTACGGCCGAAAACGGCAAAAAAGGCGTTGAAGCAGCAATGCGGGAAGTCCCGGACCTGATCCTCTGCGACGTAATGATGCCCGAACTCGACGGATACGGCGTGTTGCATATTCTGAGCCGGACGCCGGCTACCGCAGATATCCCCTTTATCTTTTTAACGGCCAAATCGGAAAAGGAAGATTTCCGGAAAGGCATGACGCTTGGGGCCGACGATTATATCCCCAAACCTTTCGACAACATCCAGTTGCTGAATACCATTGAAACGCGTCTGAAAAAAAGGGAACATTGTCAGCCGCAAAATTTCCCAAAAACCAACAGCCTGGAGACGTTTGTCAACGAGACCATCGCGATGAAAACCATCCGCAAACTGGCGGAAAACCGGGAAATGCGGCGTTATAAAAAAAAGGATCTGCTATACCAGGAGGGCGATTATCCAAGGTGGCTTTACTTCATCCGCAGCGGGAAGGTGAAAATATTCAAAACCAATGACCGGGGAAAGGAATTCATCACCCGGATCGTCGGCGAAGAGGGGTTCATCGGTTATCTGTGCATATTGAAAGAAACCAACTATATCGAGTCGGCCATGGCCCTGGAGGATTGTGAAATTTCCCTGATACCGCGGGCGGAGTTTACCTCCCTGGTTTACAACAACAAAGAGGTGGCGGTGCAGTTCGTCCGGCTTTTGGCCAACCGGGTTGCCGATCAGGAAGAACTGCTGGTGAATTTGGCCTACGACTCGGTCCGCAAACGGGTGGCGAACACATTGGTACAACTGTCAAAAGGAAAAACAGACGAAATCCAGTTACTTCGCGAAGACCTGGCGTCCCTTACCGGTACTGCAAAAGAAACGGTTATCCGAACACTTTCCGACTTTAAAGAAGAGCAATTGATCGATACGACCGAACATAGTATTAAAATATTGAATATCCATAAGTTACAGTCCATGCCGAATTAATCCTGAAGGTTGGCCCCGATGGAGGGAGGCCGTCACCCATCATCCAAATCCAAATGCCCTTAACCATGAAAGAGATTTCTCTGAAACCAGCTTATCTCAATGCCTGGCCGATACCCGGGAAAATTGCCCTTTGGAAAGAAGAACTCCGGTTCTGGAAAACGGAAGGAAGGGCCTTTACCCGGCTGGCATCTTTCAGCAAACTCGTCTGCAAAAAATCAGAAAAGGCCGCCCTTGAAAGAGCAAGCGCCGAATTGCAGCGGTTCGAACAGGAAGTTTTGCCGGAACTGGAGGCAAACCTGGGCGCCCTCGAACTGACCTTGCAGGGCCGGATACAGGATATACCCGGCAGGAACGTTGAAGAAATGATGGAATCCAGCCGGAGGAGATACCAGAAAGTGAAGGCGGAGTTACTCCCCTTTTTCTCCAAGTTCCTGACTGCCGGCATTTTGTAGCGGTATAGCTACCCTGAAGGTGGATCCCTTTCCCAGTTTGCTCTCAAAAGAGACGGCGCCTCTCATCAGGTCAACGTACCGCTTCACAATGTAAAGACCCAGGCCGGTACCCTGGACGTCGGCGGCGTTTTCGGCCCGGAAAAACCGGGTAAAGAGTTTCTGTTGGTCCTGATCGGAGATGCCGATGCCTTCATCCAGTATGGTGATGTTTGCGGCTGATCCGGTCACCTCGCAGGATACATTGATCTTTGTATTTTCCGGTGAATATTTGATCGCGTTGGAAATCAGGTTGATCAGTACGTTTTTCAATACACTCTGGTCGAGAATGACAGTTTCATTGCCGGTAAACTGGCTGATGAATTCCTGGCCGGGTTTAAAAAGATGGCTCAGGTCGGTATAAACGTCATCCACCAGGTCTCTGAGGTTAAAGGGTTTGCAAACGGGACGAATTTTATTTTCCTCCAGTTTGCCCAGTGAAAGGAACTCACTGAGAATGGCATTGAGGTTGTCGACTGATTGGCGGATTCGGCCGGCGTGTTTTTTGATGTTCACAAAATCCTGACGTTCAGCATAATTTTCGACCAGAAAAGCCGATGAGGCGATCGCAGTAAGCGGCGTCCGGAATTCGTGACTGGCCATGGTGACAAACCGGCTTTTCAATTTCCCCAGTTCCTGTTCGCTTAACAGGGCGGTTTCCAGTTGCTGAAGGGCCGAACGCAAGGCGGTGACATCCCGGGTCATGACGACAATTCGTTCGACCGAACCATCAAGATTGAGCAACGGGAAGGCGTCGATAATGAAATGCCTGCCCTGCCATTCGCCGGGCAGGTCCAGATCGCGGATCTCCTCTCCTGCAAATACCTTTTCCATTTCAGCCCTGATCCGTTCCCAGTCTTGGGGTGGCAACATCGGAAAAAGTCGTTCACACGCCGTACTGTCCGCCGAGGGATTCAGCAGTTGATGGGATTTTCCGCCGGCAAGGGTGCATTTATAATCCCGTTCGACAATGCTGAATGAACCCACCCCATACCCCTGGATCAATTGCTGCAGCATTTTTTCGTGCGCCTGCAGGTCTTTCTGGGCTTTTTCTTTTGCCAGAATATGGTTTTTCAGCTGCCGAACCGTGCGGCTAAGCGATTTGGTCCGCTCCTGTATTTTTCGCTCGAGCCCCGCGTTCAGATCCCATATCCTGGCCAAGTCTCGGGAATGGTTGATGGCGTAGCGAATGGTCCGGACCAATTCGTGCGCTGAAAAGGTCCATTTTACCAGAAAATCCGCCGCTCCGGCCGCTTCTGCCTGGTGGGACAGACCGAGGTCTTCTTTTTCGGTCATCAGAATAAACGGCGAAGGATGCCCCCCGTCGAGTTCATCCCGTACGAGGTCCAACCCGTTTTTTTCTCCCAGCGGATAATCCACAAAATAGATATCGTGACATCGCCGGTGGATAACTTCTATCCCCGCCTCAAAATAGGGCGCCCACTCGGCCGTAAAGGCATATTCTCCTGCTTCCGTCAGCAATGCGGAGAGCCTGATGAAAGTATTTTCATCCCCCGAAACGATCAATATTTTAACCGGTTCTTGCATATCATCCTGACGGCGGCAAATTAAAGCCTCTCTCACCCTCTCACTCTCTCACCCCTCTCACTCTCTCATCCTCTCATCTCCCCGCTCACCAAATAATTCCCGGCCTCACGTACCATCTCCTCAAGGGTTAAACGGTCCGACCATAATATAAGGCGCTCCATTTCCAAAGGCTCCGCTTCGACCTTGATCTTCAGGTATACCTCAAAATTAGCTTCCGAAAATGCCCGTTTTTTGCCGATCCTGGTGCGGATGACGTCTTCCGCGGCCTTGATTTCAATCCAGTAAACCGGGACATTGATCTTTTCGGCTATTTTGGAAAACGGCATCCACAAAGCCCTTTTATAAAACGTAGCGTCTACCACTACGGTTTTTCCCTGCGCCAGGCCCTCCTCTGTTCGATGCAACAATTCCTGGTAGACGGATGCTTTGGTCGCGTCGTCGTACCGCCCCGTTTTGCCCAGTTCGAACCGCAACTTATCGCTGTTCAGATGTACGGCGCCGGCCGCTTCTGCCAGCGCTTCAGAGAAAGTGGTTTTGCCGGAGCCCGGCAAGCCCGCAACCAGCACGAGTTTTGATTGGAAGTTTTCCATGTTTCAAAAATAAATCAACTTATGGAACGAATACCCCTAAAACACCTGTGACACAAAATCCCTGAAGCAAAGCTAAACCAATGGTCCGCCGGTTCAAATGATTTCTATCACCCCGCCGGAAAAATATCCAGTTGAATTTTACAAAAAATCATCCGACTTCCAGGGGAATTTCCATACTTTTATAGGTAAATCAATATTTGTTCCGACAATTTCGGGCGGGCCTCAAATCCTCGAATCCTCGAATCCTCGAATCCTCGAATCAATGAACTGGCATCTCCTCAATATTCCTGAAACGATCGAATTGCTCGGTAGCCGGCTGAACGGCCTGACGGAGACGGAGGCGGAGGAAAGGCGGTTGCAATACGGACCCAACAAACTGACTGAAAAAAGAAAAAAACCGGCATGGCTCATTTTTTTCTCCCAGTTCAGGGATGTGATGATCCTTATCTTATTGGCTGCCGCTGCGATATCCGGATTCATTGGAGACCTGAAAGATACCCTGGTCATTCTGATCATTGTGCTGCTGAACGCAGTTGTGGGTTTTATCCAGGAATACCGGGCAGAAAAAGCCATTGAATTGCTCAAAAAACTGGCCGCTTCGATGACCAGGACCCTGAGGAACGGGACCATCCGGCAAATCCCGGCATCGGAACTTGTACCGGGCGATGTCGTTCTGCTGGAAGCGGGCGATATTATCCCCGCTGATATCCGGCTGACAGAGGTGCACACTGTAAAGATCGAAGAAGCGTCGCTCACAGGAGAATCGCATCCTGTTATGAAATCCACCCGGGAGTTGAAGGATGAAAAAACCCCATTGGGCGACCGGGTGAATATGGCCTACAAAAGCACGCTCGTCAGTTCGGGCAGAGGGCAGGGAGTCGTTGTTGCAACAGGTATGCGCACGGAGATCGGTTCCATTGCCCAAATGCTTCAGGAATCGGAAGTGCGTACCCCGCTGCAGAAACGGATGGCCGATTTTGGCAAAAACCTGTCGTACATCGTACTCGGCATTTGTGTGCTGCTTTTGGGGGTCGGCCTGCTCAAGGGGGAAGACCCGGTCAAAATGTTGCTCACGGCCATTTCGCTGGCTGTGGCGGCCATCCCGGAAGCACTGCCCGCCGTGATCACGATCGCCCTGGCGTTGGGGGCTCAAAAACTGGTGCGCAAGAACGCGTTGATCCGCCGGCTCCCGGCCGTGGAAACACTGGGTTCTGTCACCTATATCTGTTCGGATAAAACCGGTACCCTTACCCTCAACCAAATGAGCGTAAGAGAAATCTGGACGGCGGATCAACAGCCTCCCGGTCAACTGCTTCTGGCCATGATGGTCAACCAGGATACCCGGGTCAACCCGGACGGAACACTGACCGGCGACCCGACGGAAACATCCCTGGTCCGGTTTGCAAGCGGGCATCCGGCTTTCCAGCCTGAATGGACAAAAGCGTATCCCCGTATTCATGAGTACCCGTTTGATGCCGACCGGAAGATGATGACAACCGTCCATCAAACCGCGGAAGGCGATTTCCTGGTCGTTTCCAAAGGCGCACTGGAATCGGTGCTTGCCAAATGTACCGGAGCGGACGGAGTGAAAATTATCGATCAGGAGGAAATTATGGCCCAAAACGGGATGCGGGTATTGGCCTTTGCCTGTAAATCCGTCAAAGAGGATCCCCGTGAACAAACCCAGGAAATGACTGAAGCCGGCCTGCAGTTTTGCGGTCTGGCCGGCTTGATCGACCCGCCCAGACCGGAAGCTGCCAAAGCCGTGGCGGAATGCCGCGCAGCGGGGATCACGCCCGTCATGATCACGGGCGACCATCCGGCAACGGCAAAAGCCATCGCATTGGAAATCGGCATCCTGCAGTCGGAACACGATATGCTGTACACCGGTGCGGAAATCGATCAGATGCCGCAATTCGAGTTTGAAAAAAGAGTGAAGAATATCAAGGTTTACGCCCGGGTATCGCCCCGCCAGAAACTGGATATTGTCAGGGCCTTGCAGCGGAACGGACAATATGTTGCCATGACCGGCGACGGTGTAAACGACGCGCCGGCCCTGCGCAGTTCGGATATCGGCGTGGCGATGGGCATCACGGGTACGGATGTTTCCAAAGAAGCCGCTCACCTGATCTTGCTCGACGACAATTTCGGCACCATCGTCAAAGCCGTCCGGGAAGGCCGGCGGATCTACGACAATATCCGCAAGTTCATCCGGTATATCATGACCGGCAACAGCGGGGAGATCTGGGCCATCGTCCTGGCGCCTATGGTGGGGTTGCCCATACCGCTTTTGCCCATCCATATCCTTTGGGTCAACCTCGTGACGGACGGCCTGCCCGGCCTGGCCCTGGCCGGCGAACCTGCCGAAAAAGATATCATGCAACGCCCCCCGAGGCCCCCCGGCGAAAGCCTTTTTGCAGGGGGTCTCGGGGGGCATATCCTGTGGGTGGGCCTGCTCACGGGCGCGGTTTGCCTCGGCATCCAGGCCTGGGCCATGCAAACCGGCAATCCCAGGTGGCAGACCATGGTATTTTCAGTGCTTTGCTTCTGCCAGATGGGGCATGTACTGTCGATCCGGAGCGAGCGGTTTTTCCTGTTCCGGCAAGGTATTTTTTCGAATACACCCCTGCTGGGTTCGGTGTTGCTGACGTTTTCACTGCAGCTGGCGCTGATTTATGTACCTTTTTTGCAAGGTATTTTTTCTACGAAGGCGCTGACATGGCAGGAATTGCTGATCTGTTTGGGGGTTTCTTCTATTGTTTTTCATGCGGTGGAGATGGAGAAATGGATAAGGAGTCTGTCAAAATCTTAAGACCAGGGACGACCGCCACCAATATATCCTTTACCTTTATACCCAATAAAAAATCGGTTATGAAAGACCCTGCCTACCATTATCTCAAATACTACACCTATGTCCTGCTGTTCATCATGCTCAGCTTTCTGATCCTCTACTACGCCCGGCTCCTGCTGATCCCCATGAGCTTCGCCTTCCTGATCTGTTTTATTTATTACCCGATGGGCATCCGGATCGAACGCAAGGCGGGAAAGGCGGCGGCCATTGCAGTTTGCCTGTTTTTGCTGGTGGCATTTGGATTTTTGTTGTTCCTCTTATTGTCCAACAGCATTGCCGTGGTGCAGGAAAAGTTTGCTGGCTCCGAGGATAAGGTGTCGGCGCTGGGGGAGAACATTCTTCAATCTCTGAGCAAGATCATACAGATCACCCCCGAGCAGCAGGAGACGCTGGTGCAGAAGATGTATGAGAACCTGATCCAGGGGGCCGTTCCATTTATCCAGCAGACCATTTCCCTTTCGGCAGGTACATTGGCCATGTTACTGATCATTCCCGTCTTTGTCTCTTTGATCTATTATTATAAGGAATTGCTGGTGAAATTTATTTTGCTGGTTGTTCCCCACCACCAGATCGGCATTTTTAAATCCACGATCGCCGAAACCACGGTGACCTATTTCAAATTTGCAAAGGGCATGTTGATGGTATATTTGATCGTCGGGGCGCTCAATTCCGCCGGTTTTTTATTACTCGGCTTGCCGAATGCCGTTTATTTCGGCGTACTGGCCGCCGTCCTTACTTTCTTTCCTTATATCGGCATTCTCATCGGTGGATCTGCCGCAGTCATTGTGGCCTGGACTTCCCACGACTCGCTTCTTTATCCATTAGGGGTGGTTGCTGTGCTGGGGGTGGTCCAGTATCTTGAGGCCAATGTGATCTTCCCGGTTGCGGTAGGGGCCCAACTCAAGATCAATCCCCTTGCCACCCTGATCGCCATTATTATCGGGGGCATCGTATGGGGCGGCGCCGGAATCGTGCTCTTTGTACCCTTTGCAGCCATCATGAAAATCCTGGCTGACCGGATCGACAGCCTGCAGCCGCTGGCGGTATTGCTGGGGCCGGAGGAGGGGAAGGGGTGAGTCCCACGCCGCGGCGTGGCTAACTTCGACTCCGCTCAGTTGCCCGACTGACGACTGCGGACTGACGACTGCCAACTTCGACTCCGCTCAGTTGCCCGACTGACGACTGCCAACTTCGACTCCGCTCAGTTGCCCGACTGACGACTGCCAACTGAAGCCTACCCATCCCCCTTCTTTCTGGGCGTTTCTTTCTTCACGGTTGGGGGCGCCTTTTCAGACTTGGTCCTCGACGGCGCCGGTTTTGCCTCGGTTCTGCTTCTTTCCGGCTGTGGTTTTTCCCATTTTTCTTTGTGAAACTCCCGGGCTTTGTCCACTTTCGGAATTTCTTTGGGCGCAGTGCGCGGCCGGGTTTCTTTCACCACGGGCGGTTTCTCCGTCCGGGGCTGCCGGATCTCGGGTTGTTTGCGGTCATCCGCCGGTTTTCTGACCGTGGGCGGTTCGGTCCGCGGCCTTTGAACCGGAGGCGCTTTGGAGACTTCCCGCCCCGGTTGCACAGCAGGCTGATCTTTTGTCAGAGTTGGGAATTTCCGGGTGTTTTTATCCAGGAATTCTCTGGGCGCCAACTGTTTATCGGCGTGGGTCCGGTTATAATTTTCACGGGCGGTCTCAAACTGGCCGTATTCCCTGAACGGTTCGCGGTTCCTGCGGGCGGTCTCGATCCATTGATCGGAGATCACTTCCCGGTTTCGGGTGCGCCAATTATGGACTCCAACCGTAATACTGCCGCCGCTCCTGGGGTGGTAATAATAGTGGTTGGTGAAATGGGACGACAAGCCCGGATACCGGTAATGGTGGTGCGGGTAGTAAAAATACCAGTTGACAAAATAAAACGACGGCAGGTCGATAATAACAATGGTGTTTCCGGGGCCGGTATAAAAGCCCCATTCGTACCAGAAGGGGTATCGGCGCCAACGCGGATAGACATACCAGTGGGGGTATCCGAACCAATAGGGATAATGATAATAATAGTGGTGCTCAATGACGGTGGGTTCGGGTTCCTCATAATCGTAGTAGGCGTCGTCATAAGCGTATTCGGCTGAAAAATCCTGCGCGGTTTGCACCAGTTCCGCCTTGGCTTCAGGATTGCTCTCCAGGCCGGCCTTCCAGTCTTCGAGTTCCTTGGCGTGTTCGCGGGCAGCTACGAGGTTAAGGCTGTCCAGTTGTTGGTTGAGCCAGCCCGGATTCCGGCGGTACAGATCGCCTACCATAACCGTGAGCCGGATATTGCCGGTCAGCAGGGTCAGCACTTCCGGTAAATCCACCAGTTGCCGGAGGGCAGCCTGTGTTTTGGGCGGGTATTCCCGGATCAGGCCCGCAAAAGCTTGATCGGATTGGTCGCTCAATTGGTGCATCCTGTACAGGAGATCGTAATAATCCTCCTGCACTTCCCTTGCACGTTGATGGATTTCTTCGGGGTAGTCGGCCAGAATTTTTTCCAGTTGTTGCGACGGCTCTCCCCCGGATGCCAGTTTGGAGATCAAACCCGGATAACGGGTCAGATCCCACAACATTTCCTGGGTCTCTTGCGGATATCCGCCCAGCAAATTTTTGAACGACTTGCTGGTATTGGACTGCATGGTCTCCATTTTTACAAGCGCTTCGGGGTAAAGCGAAGCTTCGAGGATAGCAGTTCTGACCGGTTCCGGGTACAAGACAAGCGCATCTACCGTATTTTTTTCTTCTGCCAGCAACTGTGCCAGGAGTTCTTCTGCCGACTGGCTCCGGGCATAAAAGGCGCTGAGGATCAGCGCTATTATTACAATGATTTTAGTTTTCATGGCTTCAATTTTTTAAGGTAATCAGGAGAAAAATTTGCGCACGTAGGCGATTTTCTGGTTTACCGTCATGGAATCGGCGGTTTCCACACCGCGGACACGGGAATGAATCCGGGTATCGTCGTCTTTAATGAAGCTGATCAGTCCGTCTTTTGCTTCTCCCGGGCCGAAGATCAATATTTCATCCGAGGTTTTTACGGCCTCCAGGATCTCTTTGAAATAGCCTTTTTCCTGGTGTTTTCGCCGGTTCAACACCTTGTTTTCCGAAATTTTACCCATAGGCCCCCAGGGTGTTCCTCCAGTCCGGGAACCGCCTTTTGCATGCGTGGTATCCACGCCGGAATGAATCCGCTGGACCTTAAGTTCATCTTCATCGATCAGGTCAATGATATTGGCTTCTTTGAGGTCAAGCCAGATGCCTGTTTGCTTTTTCATGGTCTTTTTTTTAACAATTCAACCACGCCTGTGGCGTGGCACGCGAATCAATAAATCAACGTCTCCCTACCGCACAATCAACACCGGAATATCCTCTTCCAAAGTAACCAGCCGTTCGGTTACGCTGCCAAAAAGCAGGTCTTTTATATCAGATTGCCCTTTGGCGCCCATTACGATCAGGTCCGCTTCGTTTTCCGTCGCCCATTCCATAATATGACAGGCGGTATTGCATTTGATATTGGTCAGTAAAGCAGGGGTAAGCCGCTCCCCCGGAATGTTCTTTTTGGAAAGCAGATTGTTAAAGGCCGTAATAATTTTTTCTTTCCAACCGGATTCAAGACAACTTGTATCGGGTGGGAGATATTCTTCCCTGGGCGCCAGATCGGCTACATACAACCAGGTGACCTTGCCCTCGTTTCCAGCAAGGGCAAGCGCCGTTTGCAGGGCGCAAAAGGAATACTCGGAAAAGTCAACCGGAACCACAATATGCCGGAAGGGGGGCGCCGTCGTTTCCGGCAGGAAAAAAACAGAACTCATCACTTTCCTGGCGATCATCCTTGCAGTAATGCCGCTGCCTGCCCCGGCCTTTTTTTTGCCCAGCAGCAGCAGATCGGCATCAGCGGTTTCTGTTTTGCCGACCAGGGCGCGGAGCGGGTCGCCTTCTATCACTTCCACAAAAACCTCCGGCATCAGGCGGGTTTTAAACCAGCGGCTGACCTCCCGGGTTAGTCTTTCCTTCAACTTCCCCCGCGCATCGGCTGCCGGCGCCAATACCTGGTGGATCAGATCGGTATTTCCTTTATAAAAAATATTTTCCGGGACGATATGCAAAAAATATACCTTTCTCGTGTTGAACAGGTCGGTAAAATAGCCCGCCAACCTGTACAGGGATTGGTCGGTCCGTGTCAGATCCAGGGCAATTATCATATTTTGAAATGGTTTCATAATTCCTGTATTTCAAGATTTTCCCGCCTGTTCAGATGCCGCCGTTTGGATCGACATGTTCTTAAACCGGGATTGTTTAGGATCGTTTATTATTGTTCAAAATTGTTTCTGGTTGTTATAGCTTTCAACGATAATGAACAACTATAAACCATTATCAACAACTTTAAACTCCTTCCACCCGAAACGCCAATCCTGTAATTCAATAAAATTTTTTACCGCACCACCAAGATCGGCATCTCCCGGCACCGTTCAACAACCGATTCCGTTACACTGCTGAAAAACAATTGATTGAATGCGGAATGCCCGGTAGCCCCAATGATCATCAGGTCGAATTTGCCGGATCCGGCAAATTCGGCAACATGCCTGGGGATATTGGCATAACTGTCTTCAATGAAAACTTCTTTGATATCTCCGCTTTGCAGGCGGTTTTTTTCCAGGAAGGTAATATGCGACTCCCTTGCCGTCTGCATCAGCAATTTGGCGAACCGCGGGTCATTGAACTCGGGTGCGTAATAAACGGCGGCCGGCTGCGGTACGATATGTACGGTTGTAACGGTCACTCCCGGCAACGTTTTTTTCAGGTCAAGCGCTACCCTTAAGGCCCGGGAGGAGTTGTCGGAAAAATCTACGGGCACAATGATTTCATGAATTTCCGGTTTTGCGGTTTCGGGTACAAAAAGTACGTTGCACGCTGCGTTGCGGGCTACCCGTTTCACAGCGATCCCGCTGCCCTGGTTCACTTTTTTTTGTCCGGCCATCAGGAGTTCGATGTTTTTCACATCCACCCAATGTAATAACTTCTGATAGGGTTTCCCCTCAATGACCTCTACCTGGGTCTTGATCTCCGGGTGTTTCCCGAAGCAGGTTTCCACTTCTTTTACCAACCGTTCTTTCACTTGTTCATCCACCGGGAATTCCGGGCGAATGATCTTCTGGAATTCCGGGTCTGTTTCTATTTTATCCGGTTGGGTAAAATCCGGAATGATGTGCATAAAATAAGCAGATTCCGTATGTAAGGGTTTTGAAATAAAACCGGCATATGAAAGCAAAGCCTCATCGTTGTGGGTGAGATCGAGGGCTATCAAAGCTCTTTTAAACGTTGTCATCTTTTTGTAATTGAATGGATGAATGAATAAAAGGCTGAACGTCATAAACTTACACTGCAAAGTTCCTGTTTGTCCGGGATTTATGAAATGGCGGGAGTCAGCGATGGAGATGATTTGTATCATTGATGAAGAATTGAGGAATCGAGGAATCGATTCTTCAGTTCCTCGATTCCTCGATTCCTCAAAAAAACCTGACCACTCTCATACGCCCGCATGATCAAGGTCAGCGAAATTTTGCCCTCCTTACCCCCAAATTGCAGACGAAAACAAACCGTTATGATCTGGTTCCTCCTCTTCCTGATTTTGCTGATAGCGCTGCTTTTATGGCTGCCCTTGCAGGTGGAAATTGTGACGGGAAAGGATATTTATGAGGCGAGGTGGTCCGGGCTGTTTCGTTTTCGGGCAGCGCCGGATGAAGAACGGTGGCGGTGGTTTATCCGGTTTTTATTCTGGGAAAAAGAATTGAAGCCCGGGGAGGGGGAGCAACCCGAAAAACGGGTAAAGGCAGCGGGGCGGAAACCGGTTATTTCCGGAAGGCAGGGTATGCGGTTGGTTAAAAATCTGCTGAAGGCCATAAAGATCAGGCGTTTGCAGATCAATTGGGATTCGGGTGATTTTATGCTGAATGCGTGGTTGTACCCGCTGTTCCGGTTGCTGAACAGGCGGAATATCCGGTTGCAAGTCAATTTTATGGGGAATCAGGAGATCGCAATTTTTCTGCAAACCCGCCTGTACCGTTTGGGATGGGCCTTTTTGCGGACCTTTTTTAATACCAAAAAATAATAGCCATGAAAACAAATGTTGAAGAAGTTCTGTCCAAAGTCACCGAATTCCTGAAAACAGAAGCCAGAACTGAAACCGTGGTGGGCAAGGAATTTAAACTCGGCGAATTTACCTGCGTGCCGGTTATCCGTGTCGGCCTGGGCTTTGGCTATGGCGGCGGTGAAGGCGCCGATGAAAAACACATGCATGGCGAAGGGGCCGGCGCCGGCGCCGGTATCGGGGTTGAACCGCTTGGATTCCTGGTTACAAAAGCCGGTGAAATTTCCTTTGTACCCGCCAAAGTAAGCAAGGGTTTGTCAGCAGCTTTTGAAAAAGTGCCCGACTTGCTCGAAAAGTACTTTACGATGAAGGAAAAAGAACCGGTTCACGCCAATTAAACGTTTAGGTTGAACCGTTGTACAAACTGCCGGCGCCAGGTGAGTGTATCGGCCGGATGGCAGCCCCGGAGTCCCGCGGGCTGCCAATTTTTTTACAGGAAAGGTTTTGTTCAGTATAACAGGTTTGTTTTTGAAGGAGTACCCCGCCCGGAGCGGCGGCTGAATCCTCCTCCTCGCAATGGAGTGGGATCTCATCCCAGCACCGCCCTCACTTCTGCGGGCAAAATTCCCAGAATATCGTTGATCTCCCCTGCAGATACGTGGTTTTTCAGCACCCGGAATACTGCCTGGATCGCCTTTTCGACTTCATTATCCGTTGTGAAATCATTGTATAAACCCTGACCTCCGGCTTCCCGCACAGCTTCGATAAAATCACCGGCATGCCGGAGTTTCATCGCCTCCTGGCTGATTTTCCAGCCGTCGACATAAAGAGCCTTGACCAGCATCGGCAATTGCGCAATGAGTTGCAGGGATTCCTGTGGTGTTATCCGGTTCCGGAGCGCATGCAGGACCGCCCGCAAAACCCGGCCGCCTTTATCGGTTTCTTCGGGGGCGCCCAATTCTGCGGCAACTTCCCGGACGAATTTTTCACCGTCCAGGATGTATTTTTTGAAATTTAGAGACATGGTTATTCATTTTTAAGCAAAAATAAAAACCGGAAGCCACCAAAAGCAGCTTCCGGAATTAACCTAACGTATGGAAGAATGAAAAAAGTCATAAACTGAGGACTTTACATTCAACTCCTTACAGCCTCTTTAAGAAACTGCGACCATTTTGGCCGGTTTTTCTTTTTCAACTTTTGCTTTAGGTACGTTGATCTTCAGGATGCCGTCGTTATAAGTAGCTTTAATATCGTCGGCTTTTACGTTTTCCGGAAGCCAGAAAGACCTGCTGAAAGAATTATAGCTGAATTCCTTGCGGGTGTAGTCTTCGCCTTTTTCCTCCTTCTCGCTTTTGGTTTCCGAACTGATGCACAGCATACCGTCTTTGACTTCGATTTTAAAGTCTTTCTTTTTCATGCCCGGCGCTGCAAGGTCAACCAGGAACGCATCCTTGGTTTCGCTCACATTGACAGCGGGAACGGTCAGTTCGCCACCGATTAAACGGTTGTCGAAAAAGTCATCGTCCCTGAAGAAATGGTCTACCCAATTGGAGAAGGCCGGGGACGACAACAGGTTGTTGCGGTTTTTCCATTTGGTAAGTAACATGACGTGACAATTTTGATGAAACAATAAGTTGAACGCCAGATCATCTGCTTCCGCTTGAGGAAGTTGGATAACCTGATGCAAAGTTATGCCGCCTCAGTCTGGATTGAAATGATTGAGGTCAATACGGGGGTTGACCTTGGTCAGGGGCCTGCCGGAAAAAAATGAGGTTCTTTTTTACGCCTCCTGAGCGTATTCAGTTTCTCCACCCCTGTGGCGTGGCGCGCACTTCCTCAACAACAGACACCAAATACCCATGGCTCACCGCCACCTCCTCCGCCGGAAGGTCGGCAAAGGGCGCCGCCAGCGGCACGCTTGCGAGGAGTTCCAGATTACCCGGCCGGTTTCGTTCTTCCGTGATCGGCAGGCCCGATTCACGGTACATCTGCCGGTAGCCGGTCAGCCGGATGCGGTTAAGGGGTTGGATATTATTGTCGATCAGGCGCCATTGCCGGGGAGTAAAACGCAAAAAATTATAAATGGTAATGGAAGGATCCAGATGTGCAAAATGGTCGGACATATCAATGAAGTGCGACATCAGTCCGCCGGGCCGGATCACCCGCCTGAATTCTGTCAAAATAGCCTGAAGGATAACTCCGGGGATATGTTCGAAGGTGTTGTTGGACGTGATCAAATCGAAACCAGCGGTTTCCAACGGCAGTTTGCGGGCGTCTTCCACCAGGTAAGTGATCCGCAGGGCGGCCAGGATCTCTTCCCATGTCAGTTCCCGGATCCTCTTGCCGAGGTGTTCCAGCTCTGTCCACCGGTCCTTACGTTGGAAAGCCGGGTCAAAACCCTGCCTGAGGTAGCGTTCAACGGTGGCGATCACCTTGGTTTTATCCGATAACGGACTGATGTCCACCGTATAAATTTGCCCCGCACCTGCCAGGAAAAATCCGACCGGCACAACAGGGTACCAGCCGGCGCCCAGTTCCAAAACCCGGATATCGGCCGGTGAACCTTTGTATTTCCGGTAAAATGTCAGGTGCTGTTGAAAATGGCCGCAACGGTCCTCAAAATATTCGTCCGAAAGCCGGACACCCCGGGTTACGTATTTTTGAAAAAGGTAGTTGACCCGGTGCCGCCAGGGCAGAAGAGATATTAATTTTTGAATGATCGCTTTTAAAATCCATTTTTTCATGATCGCTAAAACCACTAAGGACACTGAAACCACTAAGAACACCTAAGAACATGGAAACCAATTACCGGGAAAACCACTCCAAACCACCCCAAACCACCCCAAACCACCCCAAACCAGAAATTAACAACACCCCCCTGTAACTAAACAGCTCCGCCAACGTTATAGTAGGCGCATGTCCGGTTGGGCGCGGCAAATATACTTCATGCTGCCGTATATCTGGCGCTTCTTACAAGCCGGCATTTGTGGAAAGACGACCGAAATTTTTATATTTACAGGCAAAAAACGCGACAAGTGAGTGTTGGCAATAAGCGACCTGCGCTGCTTTTTCTGGCTCTTAGCGCAATTCTCCTTTTGGCTTTTTATCCGGATAATGACCCGTATTATCCGAAGGATTATTTTCGTTCGCCCATCGACAAACCTTTGTTGTTGAGCGGTACGTTCGGTGAATTGAGACCCAACCATTTCCATGGCGGCATCGATATCAAGGCGATCATCGGTACCCCTGTCCGGTCGGTTGCCGATGGATACGTTTCCCTCATCCGGGTTCAAGGCAACAGTTACGGCAATTTTCTGCAGGTAACCCATCCCAACGGGTATACCTCCTGTTACGCCCACCTGAATGACTTCAGCCCCGAACTCAGGGAATATATCCGCAGCCATCAACGGACTACGGAAAAATTTGAAGTGGAACTGAAGCCCGCACCCGACCAGTTTCCCGTTCTTTCTGGGGATTTGATCGGCGAGGTTGGCAATACCGGCGCCTCCCAGGGCCCCCACCTGCATTTTGAGATGCGCGAAACCCAATCGGGCAACGCGGTGAACCCGCTGTTGTTCGGTTTTGATGTCAATGACAGCCAACCGCCCCGCATGCACCAGTTGAAAGCCTATTGGCTCAGCGAAAAACGCGAAGAACTGGGCGCCAATATCTTTTCCCTTGTCCGGAAAAGTACAGGTTACGGAGTGAAAGGGGATACCCTGCTGTTTCCTTCCCCACAGGTCGGATTTGCCCTCAAGGTCTACGACCACATGAACAATGTGAGCAACTGGAACGGCATCTATGCCATGGACCTTTACCAGGATGACAACCTCATCTATAATTTTACGTTTGAGAAAATCGGTTTTGAAGAGACCAGGTACCTGAACGCCCACCTCGATTACCAGGAATATCTGCAGGACCGGGCCTATTTTAACCGCGGTTTTGCTTTGCCGGGCAATCAACTGTCCATCTACCGCCGGCAAAAAAACAACGGCGTGGTCAATCTGAACCCCGAAAAAGCCAGCAAGATCAAAATGGTGACCCGCGACATCCAGGGCAATACCTCTACCCTGGAATTCTGGGCCCGCCAAAAGGGCGAACCTCCGGTTTTACCCGAAAAAATCTACACTTATTTTATGCCTTATAATGAGGCCAGCATCATCGACCACCCGTCTTTTTACCTGCATTTCCCGGACAGCACCCTGTACGAGGATCTTTATATGGAGTATATTTTATCCGTCGACCTGTCCGACAATATTTATTCGTCCGTCCATCATCTCCACGACGCTTCCGTACCCATCCACTGCTATTTTGACTTGTCCATCCGGGCAAACCGTTTGCCGGAAGAACTCCGGGACAAAGCGTTTATTGCCTTGTGCGGCCCCGGCAACCGGGTGCAGAACTGGGGCGGAACCTGGGATGAAAACGGATTTATGACCGCCAGGGTCCGAAGCCTCGGCGATTTTTGTATCATGACCGACCAGGTGGCGCCCACCATCCGGCCCGTTACTTTCAAATATGACATGCGCCGGCTCAAATCCGGAAGCTTCCGGATCAGCGATAATTACCCGGTCACCGGCAATGCCAAAGGACTGGAATACCGCGCCACCATCGACGGCGAATGGGTGCTAATGGAACACGACGCCAAATCCAGGACGATCACTCACCGGTTTTCAAAAGACCTCCCGACCGGTAAACACGAGTTCCGGCTCGTTGTCACGGACGCCCTCGGCAATGAAGCGATTTATAGCCAGGAGTTTATCAAATAAATAAGAGTGCCGGCAGGGATGGCAAAGGGCGCGTCACTGCTAACGCATTTGTGGAGCGCCTGTGACGCAGTGTCAAGTATGAATCAGAAGCTACTTGTTATTGAGGTGTTAAGGATGCGTGGAATAAATACTGAGAGATGAATAGTCAACTACCTTTGGCAGGCCTTAAATGATATAAAAAATTGGTCTTATGAAAAACATCCAAAATAAGTTCATTATTCTTCTTTCCATCATTTTTGCCCTTCCTGATCTCGGTTCTGCACAAGGCAATTTACCCGGTGCGTTGAAGTTTGAAGTGAACAGAGTCTATCCCTATATTTCAATTACAAAAGAAGCGCTGAATAAAGCCAATAGCTTAACGGATCTTAACCGGCATTATCGGTCATCCTGGATAAAAGAATTTATTTCAGTTGAAATATCGACATGCCATAAAGGGAAAATCCTAAAATCCGTCAGTAAAAGTGATATCCTCAGCCAGGAACAAAAAGACAGGATGAATATGGCGGATGCAGGCGCAGACATTTCGGTTAAGGTTAAATACATGCCGGAGAACACCTTAAAGTACAATGAGCCTAAGGAATACGATTTTACCTTTACGGTTGACCCCGAACTCGGGGCAAAATATCCTGGCGGACACCAACAATTGGTAAAATACCTGAAAGAAAAAGCCATTGATAAAATTCCTGGCGATAGTTTCAGAAATTATGATTTGACAGCGGTAAAATTTACCATTAGCGAAGAAGGGGAAATTATCAATGCCCATATATTTGGTTCTGAATACCAGACCGCTAAAAATAGCGAAACAGATTACCTATTATTGGAGACGATTCGCAACATGCCCTGCTGGATGCCGGCAGAACATGCTGACGGCGCCAAAGTAAAACAGGAATTTGTATTAACGGTCGGAAATATGGAAAACTGTGTAGTCGGCCTTTTGAATATCCGGTGAGATGGATGAGCAATAGAATATACTTTCAACTTTTGTAACTTACATCGGCTACCGTTCCGGGCTGAACGTTTTCCAAATGCCCTGCCGAACGCAAAGTAGCTGTACAGCATGGGCGTGGTAACAAAAAAAAACCTCAATTCAAGTATTTCCCCACAATCGGCATCCGCCGTCCCATCCCGAACGCCTTGCTGGATACACGCAGCACCGGGGGGGTCTGGTAACGTTTGAATTCGTTGATGTTCACCATCCGTAGGGCCCGCCGCACGGTTGCCTCGTCGAAACCCATGGCGATGATGTCCTGGGGGCTTTGCCGGCGTTCGATGTACTGGAACAGGATCGGATCCAGTTCTTCGTAGGGCGGCAGGCTGTCGGAGTCCTTTTGCCCGGGTCGCAGTTCAGCGCTGGGGGGTTTGGCAAGGGTGTTCTGAGGGATCACTTCCCCGTCCTTGTTGATGAAATTGGCCAGGTCGTAAACCTCGGTTTTGTACACGTCGCCGATCACGGAGAGACCTCCGCAGAGGTCGCCGTAAAGTGTGCCGTAACCCACCGCAATCTCGCTTTTATTGGAAGTATTCAGCAAGATATGACCAAATTTATTGGAAAAGGCCATCAACAGCATCCCCCGTATCCGGGCCTGGATGTTTTCCTCCGTCAGGTTGAACGGTTGGGCCCAGAAATGGGGTTGCAAGGCGGCGGCATACGATTCAAAGATGGGTTGGATCGGTATCAGATCGTATTGAACACCCAGGTTTTCGGCAAGTTTGCGGGCATCCAGAACGGAATGTTCCGAGGAGAACTGCGAGGGCAGCAGGATGACCCTGACATTGCCGGGGCCCAGGGCGCGGGCTGCCAATACGGCTACGACCGCAGAGTCGATGCCGCCCGACAAACCCAGGATGGCCCGCTTGAAACCCAGTTTCCCGAAATAATTCCGAATGCCCTCCAGAATGGCGTCATGGATCAGGGTGATCTTATCCCGGGCCTGTTCGCGGTTGACGCCGCCGCGCAGCACGGCATCCAGGTCGTAGGTTCTGACCACTTCGGTAAAATAAGGGAGTTCGTCGAACACCTGCCCGTCGGGTGAAAGCACCACCGAACCCCCGTCAAAGATCAGTTCGGTCTGGGCGCCGGTATGGTTCACATAAAATAAAGGAAGGTTGTACCGGGCGACATTGGTTTTCAGGACCTCGATCCGCTCTGCCGCATGGTCGAAGGCAAATGGCGAAGCCGATACGTTAAGAATGAGATCGGGTTTCTGGTCCATGACCTCGTCCATAGGGCATACCTTGTACAAGGGGTTTTCATTGCCCACGTTCCAGAGATCTTCGCAGATTGTAATGGCCAGCCGTTTGCCCCGGAATTCAAAAACCCGCCATTCGTGCGCCGGCTCGAAATACCGGTATTCGTCAAAAACATCGTAAGTCGGCAGAAGGGTTTTGTGTTGTACGAACTGTACCCCGCCTTCCGCCAGAAAATAAGCGGAATTATAGAGGTCTTTACCTTCCGGCAACGGATTCCGGCTGGGCGATCCGACCAGGATGGCAATGCCGTGCGCCGCTTCAGCCAGTTTTTCAACAGCAGAATTGGCCAGTTGTATGAAATCGTCGAACTCCAGGAAATCCCGTGGCGGGTAGCCGGTCGTTGCCAGCTCGGGCAGGCAAACGATATCGGCGCCCTGGGCCTTGGCTTCTTCCACTGCATGCAGCATTTTTTTCAGGTTGCCCTCAAAGTTGCCGATATGGCAATTGATCTGGGCAAGGGCTATCTTCATGGTTGCAATTATTGGGCCTCATTTAAGGACAAATATAAACCTACTTAGTTTAAAAAGAAAACTAAGTGAGGAATAAAAAAATGGATTATTTTTAAATTTTTTCATTTTTCAGGTAACCTTATTCTCCAATCCCCGTTAAAACATTCCAGAATGCCTTCAATAGCGGCGGAAAACGAGTTGAATGCCTTGTATGAACCCAAAAAACCAGAAAAGGAGTGAGCTTTGGCGAAAAAAAACATCCGGAATTTTTTTTTATTTGAAAAAAAAATCTATATTTGCCCCTGTTATCAAAAGAGCTGAGAGAGTTAACCATATCTGGAGTATTTAGCAAAGGATCAATCCCGACGGGATCGTTCTCCTGACCTGATTTTTCATCTTCACTCCCTTTTTTCTGCTTTCTACATACCATAACGACATTTTGTCCCTGCATTTTGCGGGTATTCATAACGACTTTTATTTCCGGATTGCCGGAAATCAAGAATAAAGGCGATTGGATTGTATGTGATTAACCAAGAACCATTTTCAAGTGAATACTTAAATCGGTTTTTGGGATGGCCTCTCTCCGTGCAGACAGGAGGGGGGCTTTTTTTTTAAGCCAAAATGTAAAATTTAAACGATTGAATGTAAAAGTGATGCCCGCACTGTACTTTTACATTTTGCATTTTACATTTTACATTTTGCATTTTGCATTTTGCATTTTGACTTCAATCCAAAGCCATGATTCCGGAAATTCGGCAATCCTACAACGCTGCCTTCAAACCTGAAACCTATCAAGCTTTCCTGGATTGGATCGCCGCCCAATTCAGTTACAGACCGCCGTTCCGGATCGCTGAGACGCCGGTATTTATTCCCGCCTACCTGAAAAAACAACTGGAAGAGGCCTGCGAAGCCCTGGTTGATGTGATCGTCCGGCCTGATTTCAAACAATTGTCCGAAAGCGCATTGTTACCGGGTCAGATCGCCCCCAACGAAACTGCCCATACCTCCTTTCTCGTCCTCGATTTTGGGGTATGCCGTGATGAAAACGGACAGTATTTCCCGCAACTGATCGAAGCCCAGGGGTTTCCTTCCCTGTTTTTTTATCAGGACTTTCTGGAGCAAGCTTACCGCCGGCATTTTGATATTCCCGCCGGCATGACCCATCTTTTCGGCGGCTTTGACTCGGCTGGTTACCAGGATCTCCTGCGGAAAGTGATCATCGGCGACAGCAACCCGGAGCAGGTCATCCTGCTGGAGATCGAACCTGAAAAACAAACGACTGCCATTGATTTTGTGGTTGGAAAACACTTGTACGGGATCGAACCGGTGTGCATCACCAGGATCCGGAAAGCAGGCCGAAACCTTTATTATGAGCGTGACGGTCGCAAAATTCCAATCGAAAAAATTTACAACCGCATTATTTTTGACGAGCTGCTGAAACGCAGCGACCTGGTCCGCGAATTTGACCTCACCGACGAGTTCGACGGCCGGTGGGTCGGCCATCCCAACTGGTTTTTCCGCATCAGCAAACATACCCTGCCGCTCTTCAAAAACAAATACGTGCCCGAGTCTTTTTACTTGCACCAGTTAAAATCTATCCCGGAAGACCTCGAAAATTACGTCCTCAAACCGCTGTTTTCCTTTGCAGGCACGGGCGTGGTCATCAACGTAACCCGCCAGGATATCGAATCGGTTGATCATCCGGAAAATTATATCCTGCAGCGAAAAGTAGAATACGCCCCTGCCATCCTGACGCCTGATATGCCCGCCAAATGCGAGATCCGCATGATGATGGTCTGGGAAGACGGAGCGCCCCGCCCGGTGCTGGTCAATAACCTCGTCCGCCTGAGCAAGGGCGAAATGGTGGGCGTCCGTTTCAACAAGGATAAAGAATGGGTAGGGGGGACGATCGGTTTTTTTGAACCCTAGTACCGCTGACCTCCGGTCGGCGGCAAATCAACCGTTCGCAAGAGGCTGCTCCCGGTTGCGGCTGAAATCCGCCCGGGATTCTGCCAATAAATTTGGCGGGTACGATACGCCGCTCACCCCCGCTCACACTCTCTCCAAAAAAGCCTATCTTTACCCCACCTAACCAACTTACCCAATGGAGCCCATCAGCGTTTTTGACATGTTCAAAATAGGGGTAGGCCCGTCCAGTTCCCACACCCTGGGTCCGTGGCGCGCCGCCCTGCAATTTTTAGGAGAACTAAAGGCGCCTGGTCATTTTGAAAAACTCCGCAGGGTGGATGTTGCCCTGTACGGCTCGCTTGCCCTTACCGGGAAAGGCCACGGCACGGATATCGCCATTCTTCTGGGGCTTAGCGGACAGAATCCGGAGACCATACCGCTCGACCGGGTACACGGCATCCCGCAAGAGGTGGCCGACCGGAAAAGTTTGTGGCTGGACGGGCAAAGGCAAATTCCCTTCGACCCGGAAAAGAACCTGGTCTTTCACTACGACGAATGTTTGCCGGGCCATGCCAACGGCTTGAATTTCAAGGCATTTGATGGAGAAGGCGCCCTTTTGTACGATGGCGTTTATTACTCCGTGGGCGGCGGGTTTGTGGTCAGGGAGGGTGAAAACCTGGAAGATCCGCGGGCCATACCGCCGTTTGCAATTCACAAGTCGGCCGACCTCCAGCGCCATTGCCTGGAGGAGAGCGCCGCAATCTGGGAGATCGTTTTGATCAACGAACGGACCTGGACGCCCAAACCCGGCGTCAAAAACGGGCTGTTGAGGATATGGGATGTCATGCTGGAGTGTATCTGGAAAGGCTGTCATACGGAAGGGGAATTACCGGGCGGATTACACGTCAACCGGCGGGCGCCCGGCATCCGGCGAAAATTGCTGGGGCCTGTTGATTGCGCCGACGGCGTGCAACTCCTGGAGACGATCCGGAGCAAAAACTACGATTTCTCCCAGATCGTCAAGTGGATCGGCTGTTTTGCGATGGCTGTGAATGAAGAAAATGCCAATTTTGGCCGGGTAGTGACCTCGCCCACCAACGGCGCCGCCGGGGTCATACCCGCCGTTTTGCTGTATTACCTGGCCTTCATCAATAAAAACGCCGGTAAAGACGATATTGTCCGGTTTTTATTGACGGCAGGTGTGATCGGCAGCATTTTCAAACAAGGCGCTACGATTTCTGCGGCTATGGGCGGGTGTCAGGCGGAGATCGGCGTATCGTCGGCAATGGCCGCCGCCGCCCTCACGGAAGCGCTGGGCGGCAGCGTAGGTCAAACCCTGATGGCTGCCGAAATTGCTATGGAACACCACCTGGGCCTCACCTGCGATCCCGTCGGCGGCCTGGTACAGGTGCCTTGTATCGAACGGAACAGCATGGGCGCCGTCAAAGCCATTACCGCAGCCAATATTGCGCTGGAAAGTGATCCCGCCAAAGCCAAAGTGACCCTCGACGATGTAGTGAAGACCATGTGGGAAACTTCAAAGGATATGAACCATAAATACAAGGAGACTTCACTGGGCGGGCTGGCTGTGCATATTGCGATCAGTGTGCCGGAATGTTAGAAATTGATACGATTGAATCGATTGAATCGATTGATACGATTTTTACCCGCATGGCCACGCTTTGGGCGTGGCGGGCGGGGGTTCGATTTTTAGGCTTCGCATCAACAAATCAACATTTAAATGAGCGATCAAATACCCATCATCCGCCAGGGAACAATGGCAGAGGCGGTGGCCGTGGCGAGCGCAATTCCTGAGTTCAACGACCCGCCGGATGAGCGGGAATACCACAAGCGGCTGGATCGGGTTCCCCATTTGATCCTGGTTGCTGAACAGGGAGGAATAGTTGCCGGGTTTAAAGCCGGATACGAAAGAGACGGCGGTTTTTATTCCTGGATAGGCGGTGTATTGCCGCCGTTCCGGCGGGCGGGAATTGCCGGAAAGCTGGCGGAAGCCCAGGAAATCTGGGCCAGACAAAAGGGATATGCCACCATTACCTTTAAAACCAGAAACCAACACAAAGGGATGCTTATATTTGCCCTTCGGAACGGGTTCGATATCGTTGGTTTTACGCCCCAAAAGGAAAGGGCGGCCAACCGGATCCTGTTGCAAAAGTGTCTTTGATCCAAAAACAATAACGATGATGGGAATGAACAGGAACATTTTTGTATTGGCCTTATTGATCTTGCTGCAATGGCCGGCCTTCGGACAGCGGATCTCGGGCGGATTTAAAGCGGGGCTCAATTTTTCAACCCTGGACGGTCCTGATGAAACGGATAACAATGGCGAAGCATTGGAGGTCAATAAAACCAATACGGGATTTCATATCGGCGCTGCAATGCGGATGGAACTGACGGACTATTTTGGGTTGCGGGCCGAATTGCTCTATTCGCAAAAAGGAACCAATTTGACCTACGACGGCCCGTCATGGTGGGTCTTTTATCCGCAGGCCGGCAATCCCATCTACAGTACGGGCATCCGCCAGGAGGTGATCAGCGTCACCAATACCTATATCGATCTCCCGCTGATGGCTTATGCCCGTTTCGGCCGGGTGGAGATTTCCGGCGGGGTCAATGCGGCCGTACTCCTGGGCTCCCGGGGAACGGGCGACCTCACCTACCGGGGCCAGTCGCTGAGCGGCGCCAATATTGAATCGTTCGATCTGGCGCTGGACTACAACTACCTTTCGGATGAATGGAGGGGCGCCAATACGACCGAAGAACACCTCAGGACCATCAGCGGCACACAGGTCGGCATTCCCAAAAATATCGGCGCTTATTACCATGGTTTCGACAATGGTGAAAAACTTTTTCAACGGCTCGATTTCGGGCTGAATGCTGGCCTCTCCTTCTTTATGAGCCGAAGCCTGTTTCTGGGTTTCCGGCTCAATTACGGCCTCACGGACATCACCAACGGAAGCCAGGATATCTCCAGGGCCCAACTGGCGGCCGACCGCAGTTTCATTATGCAAACCCAGGATGCCGACCGCAATTTTTCCCTGCAGGCATCCATCGGATTCAGTTTATAAGAGGTTTAAAAACAAGGATTTATAATGCGGGTTTTAAAAAATATTGCCGCTGCCGAAAAAAATATTTTGATTATTTCAAATAAATACGCTTTCTTTGCCCCTACAAAGGTTTAAAGCAATTAGCTCAAGATATTTAAAATAGTTTTCATTTGGTTTTTTGGGGTTATACAAGAGGCGATCACTACCCGTGATTGCCTTCTTTTTTATATTTCGCATCGCTCCGCGCCATGTATCGAGGGGGTGACAACAAAAACATGGGTCATCCCGAATTTTTTGCTCCTGGCATCATCCATCATCATTCTTATTTTTTTATTGATGATTGACGATTAAATGATTGATGATTGATGATTGATGATTGATGATTGATGATTGTTGATGTTTTCCTCCGTTGCCACAACGACCACTGTCCTTTTCAAACGGCTGTTTTTCCGCTTGGAAAACCTCCAAGGGAGGACAGGTAGCCTCCTAAAATTCATCCCGAACTGATCCCCTCAATTCCCTCAATTCCTCGATTCCTCAATTCCTCAGCTTAAGGACAGCCAACCCCATAAAGTTCATCCCGAACCCTGGCTATGCCAAAATTCGGGATGACTCATTTTACCCGGAAACCATTCCTTGTGTTCCGGTTATTGGCCGGACTTCTTGGCGTCCAGGATTTGTTTTGGGGTCACTTCTTCATTCGCCAATGCCTTTATAATGTCAAACGTTGTGAGTATGCCTACCAGTTCGTTATTGTCGACAATCGGAACAGCGTGGAACCGGTTGACCAGGAAAATCTCCAGCGCCACATTGATCCGGTCGTTCGGACTTAATTTGGCCAGCCCTTTGGTCATGAGGTCTTCTGCGCAATAGGCCCGGAGTCTCGCTTCGTTCACAAAACGGTCTTCGTCATTGTGATTGAACCCCCGGATAAAATGCAGAAAATCTGTTTTGCTGATCATCCCTACAATTTCCGTAAACCGGACCACAGGCAGGTGATGAATATTATTTTTTTCAAATATTTCCTTGACATCCACCAGTTTATCTTTCGGATTCACTGTGATCAGATGTGTGGTCATGATTGATTTAATAGGCGCAAGAACGTTCATTGTTTAAAATTTTAAATGGACGAATTGAATTGATATTGCAAAGGTCCGCCGAATATACGGCAAAGCGCCTTGATTAATGTCAACTCATGTGATGATTTTTCTCAATACCGGGGTCCGGGTTAAATTAAACATTTACAACTTGCTTTTTGCCGTTTACCCGCCTTATCTTTCCAGCAATGAAACAGTTGTTTTTATCAAATATTGCATTATTGGTTTTGATTAACCTGCTGATCAAGCCTTTATATATATTTGGCATTGACAGGTCGGTTCAGAATCAGGTAGGGGCGGAGATTTACGGGCTTTATTTTGCCTTGTACAACTTTGCTTTTTTGTTTCAGATGGTCAACGACTTCGGCATCCAGAACTTCAACAACCGGAATATCGCCCGGCACCCCCATTTGCTGGATAAGTATTTTCCGGATTTTCTGATTTTAAAAGCCCTCTTAAGTCTGGTTTACCTTGCTTTGCTCCTGACCGGCGCGTGGCTGGTCGGTTATACGGAAGAACAAATGCCGCTTTTGTTCTGGATTGGCGTCAATTGGTCGATGAGCGCGCTGTTGCTTTATCTGCGTTCAAACGTTTCCGGCCTGGGGTTGTACCGGGCTGACAGTTTGTTATCTGTGCTGGACCGAAGCCTGCTGATCCTTGGGTTAGGCCCTCTTTTATGGGTTCCGGCCTGGAGGACTGCGTTCCGGATTGAATGGTTTGTGTATGCACAAACGATAACGCTCGGACTGGCCAGTACCATTGCTTTTCTGATTGCCTGGAAAAAAGTGCAAACCTGGCGTTTCCGGTTGGATAGAAAACGAATGGCGGTGATCCTGCGGCAAAGTTTCCCTTTTGCCCTGACGGTATTATTAATGACCGTTTACACCCGGATCGACGGCGTGATGATCGAACGCATGCTGGAGGACGGCGCATTTGAAGCAGGCGTTTACGCGTCCGCGTACCGGTTGCTGGATGCGGCCAACATGATTGGGTTTCTTTTTGCCGGGCTTTTGTTGCCTATGTTTTCGCGCATGCTGAAAAACAAAGAGCCGGTCGGGGCGCTCGTCGGGCTGGGGTTTCAGTGGCTTTTTGCAGGGGCGGTCACCCTTGCAATTGCGACCATTTTTTTCCGCGTTCAGATCATGCAGACCTTATACGCCGGGGGTGGGGGCGCGGATATTCTGGCCTGGCTGATGGCCGCTTTTGTGGCGATGGCCGGCACGTATGTGTATGGCGCCCTCCTGACTGCGCATGGAGAAATGTATTGGTTAAACCTCATTTTTACAGGCGGAATTGCGGTCAATATTTTGCTGAATGCGATGCTGATACCCCGGCTTGGGGCGTTGGGGGCGGCTATGGCTACCGCCGCAACCCAATGGGCGGCTTTATTGGCGCAGATCCTGTTGGCGCAGGTTGCCTTGAATCTGAAAACGGATATGCGCGCCATTTTCAGAAATGCAGCTTTTGCAGCCTGCCTGACCGCCGGTTGTTCGTTTTTGTACCATTGGAACGGGCCGGGGTGGGTAGTTAAATTTCTGCTCTGCGCACCTGCGGGTTTATTGACGGCGTTTATCTTTGGGCTGATCCGGATCCGGGATATCCAACAATTATTGAACGCGAACCGGGACGGGTAGACATATACCATAATACTAGACAAAAATTAAAGAGAGGGAGACTTAGAGAACGGGAGAGGGGGTGAAGGCATTGCGTTTCACCCCCTCTCCTTATCACCCGGTCTCCCTATCTTCTGCCAAAAAGGCAAAATGTCCAGTAGTATGGACATATACCCATCCATATAGCCGACATTTTTCTACTTTTGCGGAAATTTTTAGCAACCATACTGCATGGAACGAAGGGAAAACTTACTGGGAGTCTTGCGCACGATCTTCAAATGGAAAAAGCAACTGGCCTTATTGTGCCTGATTGCCGCCGCCGGCGCTGCCGTAATTTCGCTGCTTTTGCCTGTCTATTATAAGGCAAATACCACCTTTTTAGCCACCAGCCCGGACCAAAGCAAGCCCGAACTCCTTTTTGGATCCGGCTTGTTCGAACCCGAGTATTATGGCGGCGCACCGGATATCGACCGGTTGCTGGTCATTGCCGAAAGCAACGAACTGGTCAGTTTCATGGTGGATTCTTTCCGGCTTTATGAGCATTACAACATCAATCCCGGAAGTCAAAAGGGACCTTATGCCGTTAAACTGGCTTTTTTTGATTTGTACGAAGTTAAAAAGAACAAACGCGACGCCATCGAACTTTCCATCGAGGATAAAAACAGGGAGCAGGCCGCCCAAATGGCCAGGGCTGCCCGGGAAAAGATCAATCTGATCTCCCAGAACCTGGTGAAAGCCTCCCAATTGAAAACCATCCAGACCTTTAAAGCCAGCATTTTCGAGCGGGAAACCCAACTCAGACTCCTGAGTGATACGCTGGTGGCGATCCGGAAAAAATTCGGCATTTTCAACTCCGAGGCGCAAACGGAAACCCTCACCGCCCAGCTTTCTGTTTCGGAATCCAAACTGACTTTTACCAAAGGCAGGCTTGAAGCCTCACGGACTACAAAGGGCGTGAAAAGGGATACCCTCATCATGCTGGAAACCCGTATGGCCGGCCTCCAGCAAGAAGTAGCCCAACTGGCAGGCAAGCTGGACACCCTCAACTCCGGGATCGCCAAGGTGAGCATCATTGAAAGACAGTACTATGAATCCAACGACAACCTCAGCAAAGAAAAGGCGAAACTGAAGCAATACGAGGCAGCTTTTAACTCCAATATCCCTGCTTTGCTGCTGGTGGAAGAAGCAGAAACCCCGGTGGTCAAGTCCCGCCCCAGGCGAAGCATCATGGTGCTGGCCGCCACAGCGATCGCCTTCCTGTTCGGCGTCATCGGCATATTGCTCATTGAAAACTACCGGGACGTTAACTGGAAGGAAATTTATTATGGGCAGTAGGTCTATCCAAAACCGGACAGACAGCGCCGCACGGGTACAATTCCGGGTTTTTGGCGCGCTGGTGCTGCTTTCCCTGTTTACCGGCATCCTGACGGGTTGGTACTTTCTGGCAGCCCTTCCGCTTCTGTTTCTGGTGGTATATGTCGCCCTGGTCGATTTCAGGAAGATCTTTTTTCTTTTGCTGTTCTGTATACCGATCTCAACGGAAGTGGCTTTGCCCAACGGATTTGGAACCGACTTGCCCACCGAACCGCTGATCGTCGGACTGATGTTGATTTATTTGTTGTACGTGCTCAAAAACGGGCGCCAACTATCCGCTGATTTCATCCGGCATCCGCTCACCTTGCTTTTATTGGCGCACATCTCCTGGATCTATATAACCAGCCTGACCTCCGACTTTTTTTTAGTATCCCTGAAATTTGCGCTCGCCAAAACCTGGTATCTGGTCACCTTTTTTTTTATGGCGGGGACCTTGCTGAAAACCAAAAGGGACCTGGAGCTTTTTTTCTGGACCATCTTTACGTCGCTCTTTTTTACCGTTCTGGTCATCCTGGTGCGGCACTCGGCGTATGGGTTCACCTTCGCCGATATCCATAAGGTCCTTCATCCCTTCCAGCGCAACCACGTCAATTATTCGGCCGACCTGGCGTTATTCCTGCCCATGGTCTGGTTGGCCAGAGGCTGGTACAAAAAAGGCGCCCTGATCCGCTATTTTCTGAATGCAGCCGTCCTGATCCTTTTGGCAGCCTTGTACCTGACCTATACCCGGGCTGCGTACATTTCCATTTTCATCGCCGTGGGGGCGTATTGGCTGGTCCGTTTGCGTTTGATCCGGTACGCGCTGGCCGGCGTTTTGGTGGCAACGGTTGCAGGATTTATTTTTTTCGCAAGGAAAAACACCTACCTCGACTATGCTCCCAACTACGACCGGACGGTCACCCATGTTGAATTTGATAACCTGCTGGAGGCTACCTATAAAATGGAGGATATCTCTACCATGGAACGGGTTTACCGCTGGGTAGCGGCCGCGCATATGACCGGCGCTCAGCCGTGGTTGGGTTACGGCCCCGGAAATTTTATCAATTTTTATAAACCCTACACGGTCACCAGTTTTCGCACCTACGTGAGCCGGAACGAAGAACAGTCGGGCATCCACAGTTATTTTCTCATGACCCTCGTTGAGCAGGGTGCGCCCGGATTGCTGATTTTTTTGTTGTTCAGCGGCGCTATTTTTATTTATGGCGAGCGGATATACCACCGGCAGCAAGGCCCGGAAGGCAAACGATTGGTCATGATGGTCCTTTTATGCCTGACGGTCATTTACGCCTTCCTGCTCATCAACGACATGATCGAAACCGATAAAGTGGGCTCTTTTTTCTTTTTATGCCTGGCTGTTTTGGTGAACCTGGATCTGAATACCACTAAGCGCACAGAGGAACAATAAGGCGGCAAGCGAACCAATTGTTTATTTGTTGATGTGCGTGCCACGCGGTACGCGTGGTTGATGCGAGGATTCGAATCAATCCCTCCTCCGCTGAAGCTACGGCGGGCGGAGCCAATCGAATCAATCGAATCAATCGAATCAATCGAATCAATCGAATCAATCGAACCAATCCAATCAATAAAAAAAAACTACCGCTTGTTCATCCGCTGGGTGGAGATCACCCTTTTGCCTTTATCAATGAATTGGGTGAGGTACATGCCCTTCGGAAGGTCGCCGACGAAATATTGCTGTCCGGAAACATAACTGAAGCGTTTCAGTTCTTTTCCGACGAGGTTGAAAACGAGGATGGTCTGGACGTTTTCGTTATCGGTTATATTAAAATTGGAAAGTACGGGATTCGGATAAATCCGGATTTCAGCCGGGCGGGCGTTGGGTTTGCGCCGGATTGCATCGGCAAAAGGGCCGCTGCTCAGTTGACCTGACAGGGTAATAGAGGATGCAATAAAAAATGCCAGGAGTAAAATTTGCCTCATAAGCCTTAAATTGAACACTTTTGGGATGACTGAACTTTCAGATCGCAAATTAGGGTAATATGTTCAAATTCGCAAAGAAATATAGCCGGGTTTAAATTAATTTTAACTAAACGGGCATATTTTGGCCTTAAACGGTACTTTTTGATGTATTAATAAAAAAAACGCCGGTCAGCAGTACGCCCCCCGCAATAAGAGATTGGAGGGTGATCTGTTCGCCGTTTAATCCCCATCCCATCAGGAGGGCCACCACCGGATTGACATAGGTGGAGGTAGCGACTTTTTCGGGGCTTACCTTCGTCAGCAGGTAGTTGAAACAGGAAAAGGCAAGGATTGACCCCAAAAAGACGAGGTATAACCAGGAAAATGCCGATTTAAGGGTGATCTGGGACCATACCAGCTTCGAAAATTCCCCGGTAGCTGCGCTGAACAGCACCAATACCAGGCCTCCGCCGATCATTTGCATGGCTGTGGTCTGCATTCTGGACCTGGGCATATTGATCCGGCTCACATAAATGGAGGCTGTCGCCCATGCAAACATGCTGACCCCGATAGCGATCAGGCCCCAGATCGCCATGGTGTTTTTTGTCAGTTGCGGCTGACCCACCAGCAAAACCATTCCCGCCACCCCCAACGCAGCCCCCCACCAACTCCTGGCGCCCACCTTGGTCTTGTGGAGCAGCCACATCAGCGCCATGATGATCAGCGGATCAAAAGCCACGATCAGGGCTGCCATGCTGGTGTCGATATACTGTTCGGCCCAGACAACCCCGCCAGTGCCGAATGAAAGGAATAAAATACCGATCAGACCGGTATTGAGCCATTGCCTCCGGGTCGGCGCCGGAAGTTTGCGCGCCAAAGTAAAGGAATAAAGCAGAATACCTGCTGCAAGGAAGCGGCAACCGGACATCAGGAAAGGGGGAATGCTCTGAATGGCAAAAAAATTCACCAGGTAAGTGGAGCCCCAAACGATGTAAATAACGGCAAATGCGCCGACCACAGGCCAGGAAATCCTCCTGGCAGCCGCTTCTTGTGTTCTCATGGATATTCCGCGGTTTTGAATATTCGGCTCCGCTGATCAGGAGACAAACAATTTTGCAGACGGGATAGTTTCGGTTTATTTAACAATTTACTTAAATTGCCTTTGCAATGATTTTTATCACCCGCTCTTCTGATCGGAATCACCGGCGGTAACCCTTCGCCAGTCTATTTTTACACCCGAAAATCGACGTTATGCCCATTGTCCTTACCAATCATGGTTCCATCCTGGAAAGAAGAACTGCAGGCAAGACCTCGCCCTGTTTTCACTGCGGCGAAGAATGCCTGGACAGGGCCATTCTGCTGGAAGAAAAGACCTTTTGCTGCGAAGGTTGCAAAACGGTCTATGAAATATTGAATGCCAACGATCTGTCTGATTTTTACCGGCTGGGAACCAGGCCCGGCGCCAGTTTCCGGTCGAAGAAAAAGGAGCAGTTTGCCTGGCTGGATGACGATACCATTGCGGCCAGGCTCGTGGACTTTCAGAATGAAAAGATCGTAAAGGTAACCTTTCAATTGCCGCAGATCCATTGCGCCTCCTGCATCTGGTTGCTGGAGAACCTCTATAAACTGGATAGCGGGATTTTATCCTCAAAGGTGAATTTTCTCAAAAAAGAAGCCTATATCACCTTTGAGAAAGCTGCCCTCAGCCTTCGGAAAGTGGCCGAAATGCTGGCTATGATCGGGTATGCCCCGGCGATCCATTTCGGCAACCTGGAACAAACCCGGCAACACAAACCTGTCGACCGGAGGTTCTATTACCAGCTCGGGGTCGCAGGTTTTGCTTTTGGTAACATCATGTTGCTCAGCTTCCCGGAATACCTGGGGCTGGCAGAAGCAGGCTACCAGACCTGGTTCGGATACCTGAACCTGCTGCTCGCGCTGCCGGTGGTGTTTTACAGCGGGCAGGGTTACCTCCAGTCGGCGTGGCACGGCCTCCGCAACCGCGTGCTGGGCATCGATATGCCGATTTCCCTGGGCATTCTGGCATTGTTCGGCCGGAGCGCCTTTGAAATTATTACCCACACAGGCGCCGGGTACCTCGACAGCCTTGCCGGACTGATCTTTTTCCTCCTGACCGGCAAATGGTTTCAGCAAAAAACCTACCACCGGCTTTCGTTTGAGCGGGATTACAAATCCTATTTTCCGGTTGCCGGTACCGTCAAAAGGGACGGTGTTGAAAAATCGCTTGCGCTCAATCAGCTCAGAGCGGGCGATATCGCAGTCATCAGGCGCCAGGAACTGATACCTGCCGATGGCTTGCTGCTCAAAGGGGTTGGCCTGGTGGATTACAGCTTTGTGACCGGCGAGTCGGAGCCTGTTAAAAAAGAGGCAGGCGAACTGTTGTTTGCCGGGGGGCGGCAAATGGGGGATACCATCGAACTGCAACTGACCCGCGAGGTATCTCAAAGTTACCTCACCCAACTTTGGAACGACGAGGTGTTCAGTAAAAAAACAACCGCCGGCGCCAGCGTTTTCGCCAATACCGTTGGAAAATATTTCACGGGGTTTATTCTGGTTGTGGCGATCTCCACCTTCTTTTACTGGCTTCCAAAAGACATCGGCTTTGCCATAAACGCCTTCACCGCCGTTTTGATCATTGCCTGCCCTTGCGCCGCTGCATTAAGCGTGCCTTTTACCCTGGGCAACAGCCTGACTTTGCTGGCCGGCAAAGGGATGTACCTGAAAAATACCCAGGTGATCGAGAACCTGGTCAAGGTGGATACGGTCGTTTTTGACAAGACCGGCACCCTGACAGATGGAGGCGCCGGCCGCCTGGTTTATGAAGGCGCCCCCCTGTCGGAAAACGAGCAGGCGGCAATCCGGTCGGTTGTTTATCATTCCGCTCATCCGGTGAGCCAACAAATCAACGCTGCGTTCCGGCATTTGGCCCTCATGGAAGTCACCGGTTTTGAAGAAGTCACCGGCCAGGGCGTCAGCGGACTCGCCGGGGGTATGGAGGTAACAATCGGGAAAGCCGACCGCGGGGCCCGCCTGACCATCAACGGCCTTGAAAAAGGGCGCTTCCTTCTGAAAAATCAATTGAGGGAGGGCCTTGCAGGGCTGATCGCCCGGTGGAAAGACCGGTTTCATCTGTTTTTGCTCTCGGGTGATGACGACCGGGAAAAACACAAACTGCTCGGATTGTTCAGGGAAGATGAGCTTTATTTCGGCCGGAGTCCAAAAGAGAAACTGGATTTTATCAAAAAACTGCAGGCCGAAGGCAAAAAAGTGATGATGGTCGGAGATGGGCTGAACGATGCAGGTGCGTTGAAACAAAGCGATACCGGTCTGGTCATATCTGAGAACACCAACAACTTCACACCTGCCTGCGACGCCATCCTGGACGCCCGCCAATTTGCGGCCTTGCCCGTTTTCCTGGCTTTCATCAAGGGCAGCATGCGTATGGTTTACGGAGCCTACCTGCTGGCGCTGATCTATAATATCGGGGGCCTGAGCATTGCCGTGCAAGGCAACCTTTCCCCGGTGGTGGCCGCCATCCTGATGCCGCTGAGTTCGCTGACGATTGTCATTTTCGGGATTGGATCGACCCGGTTGCTGGCAGCAAAACATTTGACAAAAATCACCCCCCTGTCTGATTATTCTCATCAAACAGGATAAAGGGGCCTTTTACCTTGCACCGAAAATAAAAAAAAATGAAAATCATTTTCCTTTTGATCATACTGAGCCTGTTACTCGCACTGGGTTTCCTGGCGGCTTTTATCTGGGCGATCCGTACCGGGCAGTACGACGACGATTATACCCCATCCGTGAGAATTTTATTTGACGATCAAAAACCGGAGAAAGAATAGCCGGTATTTATCCGGTTTTTACAGGATATAAGGCCTTGCCTTCGAAACCCAATATTAAATAACATTCATCATGTCAAAAATCGAACAATTCAGTTACGACAACGCTATTGTGAAAAAATTCGCATATGCGACTGTTTTGTGGGGGGTGGTCGGCATGCTGGTCGGGTTACTGGCCGCATTCCAGCTGATCTGGCCTGCGGCGAACCTCGGGCTGGCGGAAACCACCTTTGGCCGCATCAGGCCCTTACACACCAATGCGGTCATCTTTGCCTTTGTAGGCAACGGCATCTTCATGGGGGTGTATTATTCCCTTCAGCGGCTTTTAAAAACCCGGATGGTCAGCGACCTGCTGAGCAATATCCACTTCTGGGGCTGGCAACTGATCATTGTGGCGGCAGCGCTTACCTTGCCGTTGGGGATTACCAGCGCCAAAGAATACGCCGAATTGGAATGGCCGATTGACATTGCTATCGCACTGGTTTGGGTGGTGTTCGGGCTCAATATGTTTGGGACGATCCTTAAACGCAGAGAGCAACACCTCTATGTGGCAATCTGGTTCTACATTGCTACCTGGGTAACCGTCACCATGCTCCATATCGGGAACAATATCGAGATCCCGTTCAGCGCGTTCAAAAGTTATCCGGTTTTTGCCGGTGTGCAGGATGCCCTGGTTCAATGGTGGTACGGGCACAATGCGGTCGCTTTTTTCCTGACAACGCCTTACCTGGGCCTGATGTACTACTTCCTGCCCAAAGCGGCCAACCGGCCGGTTTATTCCTATAAACTGTCCATTATTCACTTCTGGGCCCTGATCTTTATCTATATCTGGGCGGGCCCGCACCACTTGTTGTACACTTCCCTGCCCGACTGGGCACAGTCGCTGGGCATGGTTTTCAGCCTGATGCTGATCGCGCCGAGCTGGGGCGGCATGCTCAACGGTTTGCTTACGCTGCGCGGGGCATGGGACCGGGTGCGGACAGACCCCGTGCTCAAATTCATGGTGGTGGCCGTCACGGCTTATGGCATGGCTACGCTTGAAGGCCCCATGCTTTCCATTAAATCGGTCAACGCCATCAGCCATTACACCGACTGGACCATCGGCCACGTGCACATCGGCACCCTGGGCTGGAACGGGTTCCTGACTTTCGGGGTATTGTACTTCCTTTTGCCCAAACTGTTCAATACCCAATTGTATTCCACCCGTCTGGCCAACGTCCATTTCTGGATCGGCACCTTGGGCATTTTATTTTATGCCATCCCGTTGTATTGGGCCGGCTGGACCCAAAGCCTGATGTGGAAGGAATTTTTACCGGAAGGCATCCTGAAATACGGCAATTTCCTGGAAACCGTTACGCAGATCCTGCCCATGTACTACATGCGCGCACTGGGCGGTACAATTTACCTGGTCGGCGTGTTTGTCATGATCTACAACCTCTTCAAAACCGTGAAAAGTGGGCAATTTGTCGCCAATGAGGCAGCGGAAGCGCCTGCAAGGGAAATCGTGGCCGGCCACAAGGGCGAACACTGGCACCGCTGGATCGAGCGCAAGCCGGTTCAGATGCTGGTGGTTTCACTCATTGCTGTGTTGATCGGCGGCCTGATCGAGCTTTTCCCCATGATGCTCATCGATGAAAACGTCCCCAAAATAGAAGCGGTAAAACCCTATACACCCCTTGAATTGCAGGGACGCGACCTCTACATCCGGGAGGGATGCCTGGGTTGCCACTCCCAGATGATCCGTCCGTTCAGATCGGAAACCGCACGCTACGGCGAATATTCCAAATCGGGTGAATTCATCTATGATCGTCCTTTCCTGTGGGGCAGCAAACGGACAGGGCCCGATCTGCATCGCGAAGGCGGTTTGCGGAATAACATCTGGCACTACAACCATATGCGCGACCCGCGGAGTACGTCGCCGGGGTCCATTATGCCGCCTTACCCCTGGATGTTGAGAAACGACCTGGATATTTCTACCACACCTGCCAAGATCAGGGTTCTCCAAAAACTGGGAACGCCTTATCCGGAAGGATACGACCAGATTGCCAACGACGAGTTGAAACAGCAGGCCAAAGGGATTGCTGATGACCTCAGGCAGGCAGGCATTGAACAGGCAGGACTTGAAAATAAAGAGATCATTGCCATGATTGCTTACCTGCAAAGATTGGGTACGGATATCAAACCGAAGGCGCAGGCCGGGCAGTGACTTCGGCTTCGCTCAGTCACCGTGTATCCGCCCAATCTATTTGGCAGGATACTCGCTCAGTCACCGTGTATCCGCCAAATTTATTTGGCAGGATACATCTGGTGAAGCAGAAGGAAGCCCGCCTTCGCTAAAGCTTCGGCGGACGGAGGATTATTTAGAATCATAAAAAACAACAAACTATGTTCAAACATATTTTAGCCAACGCGGGCGATATCAACTGGATGGCCATTTTTGCGTTGCTGACTTTTTTCCTGCTTTTTGTCATCAGTGCGGTAGCCATTTTTGGCAAGAGCAAAGCCTATATCAGCAAGATGTCGAGAATGCCGTTGGAAGACAATATCTCTAACACCGAAATCTGACGAGTCATGAACAATAAATGGTCAAAATTTCTGCTCGCTCTTCTTCCGCTTCTGCTGGCCGTGAGCGCAGGAGCACAGGAAGCGCAGACCGCGGCAGCTGCAACTCAAAAAAATGGCGGTTTGCTGGATTGGACGTTCAATAACCTGGTACTTGTGGTGGCCGCCATGGTCATCATAGGCGGGTTTATTGCGCTGACTTATGTGAACAATATGTTGCTGCAGGTGCAAAAAATAAGACTTTTGCAGGACCTGGGCGTCGAAGCCATGGAAGAGGTGAAACTGCTCTCCAGGGAATCCATGTGGCGGCGTTTCTACAAGCGCATGACCCGGGTCGTTCCGGTGGAAAAAGAGAAGGACGTGATGTTCCATCATGATTACGACGGCATCCGGGAACTGGACAATGTACTTCCGCCCTGGTGGGTGGCCCTTTTTTATGTCACCATCGCTTTTTCGGCGGTTTACCTGGTTTATTACCATGTTTCCGGGGCCGGCATGACTTCTACCGAAGCCTACGAAGCGGATATGAAAAAAGCAGATGAATCGGTCAAGGCCTATCTGGCAACCCGGGCGGACCTGGTGGATGAAACGACCGTCGAAATGCTCCAGGATCCCAGTCAGATAGCGCTTGGAGAGAGCATTTTCCAGAGTAAATGCACACCCTGCCATGGAACCAAGGGAGAAGGCAACGCGGTTGGCCCCAACCTGGCGGATGAATACTGGATACACGGCGGAGGCATCAGCAATGTATTTAAAACCATCAAATACGGTGTGCCCGAAAAAGGCATGATCTCCTGGCAATCGCAATTGCCTGCCGCAGATATGCAACGGGTCGCCAGCTTTATTTTATCTTTACAAGGCTCCAATCCGCCCAATGCAAAAGAACCGCAAGGCGACCTCTGGAAGCCGGAAGGCGCTCCCGTACAAGCGGAAAACGTTGCCCAGGACACCACTAAAGTGTTAGATACTAACAATTGATTTTTGCCGTGTCACAGGATCAGGAAAAATACAGGGACAAAATCGCGACCGTCGACGAACACGGGAAACGGATCTGGATCTATCCCAAAAAACCCGTCGGCCGGTTTTACAACGCGCGGACTTATGTCAGCTGGGGTTTGTTGATTATTCTGTTCGGGCTTCCTTTTATCCGGGTAAATGGTCAGCCCCTGGTGCTGCTGAACCTGCTGGAACGCAATTTTATCTTATTCGGGATCCATTTTTCGCCGCAGGATTTCCATCTTTTTGGGCTGGCAATGTTGACCCTGGTCGTTTTTATTGTCCTGTTCACCGTCGTATACGGAAGGTTGTTCTGCGGGTGGGTCTGCCCGCAAACGATCTTCATGGAAATGGTCTTTCGCAAGATTGAATACTGGATCGAAGGCGACGCCAATGCGCAAAGGCGCCTGGATAATGCCCCCTGGACAACGGACAAGGTGCTTAAAAAAACGGCCAAACAGGCCATTTTTCTGGGTATTTCCATCCTGATTGCGCATACCTTCCTCAGTTATATCATCGGGGTAGATCAGGTTTGGAAGATTGTGACCCATTCGCCTGCCAATAACTGGGGCGGCTTTTTTGCTATGGTCGCTTTTACCGGCGCTTTTTACTACGTTTTTGCAAGGTTGCGCGAGCAGGTTTGCACAACGATATGTCCTTACGGCAGGTTACAGGGTGTGCTGACCGATAAAAACACCATCCTGGTTTCCTACGATTGGGTCCGGGGAGAACCGCGGGGGAAACTTCAGAAACAGCCTAAGAACCTGACCGGAAGATCCGCCGCATCCCGGGGGGAGAACCTGCCGCTGACCCGTAATCCGCTTCACCATATTGCCGCAACCGTGTCGGAGGGAACCATCGACGAAACGCCGATGCCGGTAGAAGAAGGCCCGATAAAGATCAAGGGGGATTGCATCGACTGCAAACTTTGCATTCAGGTTTGCCCGACCGGGATTGATATCCGGGACGGCGTACAACTGGAATGTGTGCATTGCACCGCCTGCATCGATGCCTGCGACGAAATCATGGACAAGATCGGAAAACCCAGGGGGTTGATCCGCTACGATAGTTACACCGGTATCGAAGCTAAAAAACGCAAAATCTTTACAGGGCGGGTGATCGCTTATACCGTTGTGCTGACCTTGCTCATCGGTGTAAATATTTGGTTGCTCTCCAACCGGGGGATTTTGGAAACGGTTGTCCTGCGTACGCCTGGCATGCTGTACCAAAAAGTGGATGAAACCCATATCACCAATTTGTACAACTTCCAGGTTTTTAACAAAACACAGGAGGACCTGACCGTTGAATTTCGCCTGAAGGATGCGGAAGGCGCCATCAGGGTAGTGGGCGATATGCCCGTGATCCAGGCCAGTGAAATGACGGCAGGCGCTTTTTTTATCGAACTGGAATCCAGGATACTGGATAGCGATGGACAAAAACGATTGGTCGTGGAGGTCTGGTCAAATGGTAAAAAAATTGACGAAGCTAAAACCAATTTTTTGGGACCTATTCAATAACCTGTACGAGCAGGGCTTGTCTCTGCCCCATTAGCTAAAACAAAAAAAAACATGAAATTCAACTGGGGTACCGGTATCTTCCTCTTTTACAGCCTGTTTGCTGCCAGCCTGGTGTTTCAGGTGTTCAAATCCACCCAGTACGACAACAGCCTGGTGGTGGACAATTATTATGATGAGGACCTGGCTTACCAGAGCAGATACGAAAAGCTGAGCAACAGCGCCAACCTGACCCAAAAATTGACCATAGGTTACCTGGAAAAAGAGGATCTTGTTCGTCTTGTATTCCCGGATGATGTCGGCGATATCACCGGAAATATCCGCTTCTACCGGCCCAATGATCAACATCAGGATTTCTCCGTTTCGGTCCAGACCAAGGCGGATAAAGTAATGGAAATTGCCGGAAAGGCTTTTGCCGGTAAGGGCAGATGGAAGGTAGAAGTGGAATGGAACGCAGGAGGGAAAGATTTTTACGATGAACAGGCGGTGGATATAGCCGCTAAAGAAGAAGGATTATAACAAACCGAGGAACCGAAGAATTGAGGAACCGATTCCTCAATTCCTCAATTCCTCCACGCCTGTGGCGTGGCACGCACTTCCTCAATTCCTCAATTATGTTCTGGACAGCATTCATGATCGGTCTTCTGGGCAGTCTTCACTGCGTAGGCATGTGCGGGCCGATCGCCTGTGCAGTGCCTTTGGGGGAACAGTCCAGGTGGATCGCTTTCCGGAGCCTTTTGCTGTACAACCTGGGGCGGATGATTTCCTACATCGCCCTGGGGGTCCTGATCGGGCTGCTGGGGCAGGGATTGTTCCTTGCCGGCATGCAGAAATGGTTGTCGGTGGGCATTGGTGCGGTATTGTTGTTCATCGCTGTTTTTTCGATACCGGTGGAGCGTCGTTTATTACAATCTCCTTTGACCGGGCGTTTCTACCTTTATCTTAAAAAACAACTGGCCAGGCTCTTGAAAAACGACGATTGGGGTGGCCTGAGGGTAGGCGTCCTGAATGGGTTTTTACCCTGCGGTCTGGTATATATGGCTATTTTAGGCGCATTGGGCGCCGGAAGCCTGGGCGGCGGTATGTTGTATATGTCGCTCTTTGGTTTGGGAACCGTACCGTTGATGTTCGGTACCGTGTTTGCCGGCCGGCGTCTTGGGTCGGGTTTGCAACGCCGGCTGAAGAGGCTGTATCCTGTCTTTCTGGCCGGTCTGGCCGTTTTGTTTATTCTCCGTGGTTTTCAGTTCAACCTCCCCGCCGGATTTACCTTTTGGGAAGCGTTGCAGCAGGCGCCGATGTGCCATTGAAAAATTATCGGATTGATCCGATTGATCCGACCAATCAAAAAATTGAGGATGCGAGGAAGTGCGTGCCACGCCACCGGCGTGGAGGATGCGAGGAAGTGCGTGCCACGCCACCGGCGTGGTTGATGCGTTGATTTGTTGATTCGACCACGCCGCGGCGTGGCGAACCAATCGAACCAATCGAACCAATCGAACCAATCGAACCAATCGAACCAATCGAATCAATTAATTTATTTCTCCAACTGAAGCGGTTCATCCCGGAAAGCATAATTCATCAGGTCATAAGGCGTGATCATGCCCACCAGGTTTTTATCCTTGTTCACAACAGGCAGGCAGTGAAAAAGATTTTCACGGAATATGCCTGCGGCAAAATCCAGGGTCTCGTCCTGGGAAATGGTCACAACGGGACGTGCCATGACTTCGCCGGCCAGGATGGAGTGCATGATATACTGGTTGCTTTCCTGGCTCAACCTGTTTTTAAACAAAGTGAAATGGTGTTCGAGTTTGTAATAATCGCCTTTGCTGATAATGCCGGCGACTTTTCCTTCCCGCACGACCGGAATATGATGGATAGGGTTGGAATTAAAAAGGATTGCCACCTTTTCCATCAATTCATCCGGATGGACGGTCACCACATCTGTGGTCATGATTTCCGAAACTTTTATGAACTTGTTGAACATAGGAAAAATATTGTGGCTTTAATAAAGATGATCACTCTGCAAAATGCATCACCATCAAGGGAATATGCGATTGGAAAACCATTCGTTTGGTAATGCTTTTATGAAAAATGTCTTTCAGAAACGGGCGGTGTAACCTGCTCATGACCAAAAGTTCGATGCCGTTTTCATCCGCATACCGGTTCAATGCAGACAGGACGTTCTTGCTGTCAATATTGACCATGGTAAAATTCACCCCCGGCGCACCGGATTTAAACGCCTGATCAAAACGGAGTTGGTCGACCTGGTAGTCGCTGCCGGAATGGTCATTGATATGAACATAATGGATATCAGCGCCAAAAGAACCTGCAAAACCGACCAGATGATCCATCCCCTTCGCGTCCGCGGGATGGTGGTTGCTGGCATATAAAATTTTGCGATAGGGCGCGTAACGGGCGCCATCCGGCACCAGCAATACCGGGCAATGCGATTTTTGCGCAACATTGGATGAAACGCTGCCAAATATTTTTTCAAGAAAACCGCCCTCCCCGGTGGTCCCCATTACGATCAGATCAGATTCAAGGGATAAACTGACAATGGCCTCGGAAGGAAACCCGACCAGGACTTCTTTTTCTACCCTCGGGACTTTGGCTGCCAGGTCTGGTACATTGGCGGGGTCCTGCCGGACAAAGTTGTTCAACAACTCCTTTTTCTCTTCCAACAGCCCGGAAAAGGAGGCGGGGGCATAAAACGGCGTTTCCGTCCATTCAGGGACAAGCACATGAACCGCTTTGATGTCCGCCTGATAGGCAGTAGCCAGCCTGACTGCATATTCAAACGCGTTTTTTGAGGTCCGAGAGAAATCGGTCGGCACAACGATTGACTTCAGGATCAAGGATTTGCGTTGTGATAAAAATAAATTTTTGAAAAGGGCCTGCAGTTCTTCCACGCCCGGTATGATCTTTTGGGAGATCACTTCTCCTTCGATCACCAGTGCCGGGATTCCGCTGATACCGTAGTGCATGAGTTGATCCACCTCATAGACTTCCTCTATGGCGATATCCAGTTTCAGGTTTTTGAGGGCCTTCTGAACATTCTCTTTCAGAAGTTCAGATTTGCTGTAGCCTTCAACTCCAAGTACCTTGATCGCATTCATACTTATTCCCAGCATCGAGTTTTACTAATTTGAGTTTTGATTTCAGTGCAAAATCAGGCTAAACGGGAATATAAGGGATGACTTTTATCATCGGGCATTTGTGATTTTTGTACATTTGGACATTTCCGGTCAACCCTTTAACTTTATCGGCTGAAAAAAACAGTTTTTGAGCAAAACAGACAAATCCATCAGAAAGAGCGACGCGGAACTGCGCCTGAAGGCCGTTATTGATACGGCAATTGACGGGATCATCACCATTGATGAACGGGGCATGGTTGAAACGATCAACCCCGCCGCAGCCCGGTTATTTGGTTATACAGCCAGGGAGGTGGTGGGAAACAATATCAATATGCTCATGCCCCAACCCTATCACAGTGAACACGATCAGTATATTCAGCGGTACCTTGAATCGGGCAAACCCCGGATCATCGGCATCGGAAGGGAAGTAGAAGGCAAACGCAAGGATGGTACCGTTTTTCCGCTCCGGCTTGCGGTCAGCGAGGTGTTCCTCCAGGGTCAGAGGATTTTTACAGGCATCATTCACGATCTGACCGATTTCAGGGCTGCAAAAGAGAAAATCCTGAAACTCAACCACGCGCTGGAAGAGCAAAATGCCGAGCTCGACAGAAAAGTTCGGGAAAGGACCGAAAAACTGGCCAAAGTGGTGGACCAACTGCTCTTCACCAATAAACAACTGGAAAAGGAGATCTACGAACGCCAGGCGATTGAACAGGCCCTCAGGGAAAGTGAAGTGGAACTGAAAGAAGCCCTGGACAAAGAAAAAGAGCTGAGTGAGTTGAAAAGCCGGTTTGTGAGCATGGCCTCCCACGAATTTCGCACCCCGCTGAGTACCATTCTTTCCTCCCTTGAGCTGGTTGAAATGCTCAAAGATGAAATCCACGAGGGCAAACGGGAAAAACATATTGGCCGGATCAAAAATGCCGTCAGCCACCTGACAAGCATCCTCACCGATTTTCTTTCCCTCAGCCGCCTGGAAGAAGGCAAGATCGAATTGCAGCCGCAGTTTTTTAATTTCGGGGAGTTTTGCATGGACGTCGTGGATGAGATCCGCGGTCAACTCAAACCCGGGCAAACCCTGGACTACGCCGGCCAGAATGACGACCGGGAAGTCTTCCTCGATAAACATTCACTGCGCCATATCCTTTCCAACCTGCTGGTCAATGCAATCAAATATTCGGGTGAAGGCCTTCCGGTGGAATGCCGGACTGCCATTTCCGGCAGCCAGATTAAAATTGAAGTCCAGGACCATGGTATCGGCATCCCGCCTGAAGATCAAAAGTATCTTTTTACCCGGTTTTTCAGGGCCAATAATGTGGAAAATATCAAAGGAACCGGCCTGGGTTTGCACATTGTGCGGCGTTATCTGGACTTGATGCAGGGAGAAATTAGTTTTGAAAGTCAACTGGGCGTTGGAACCCATTTTACTGTGATCATACCCATTAAATAAAATTTATGAAACGCATTCTGATCATTGAAGACAACGAAGAGGTACGGGAAAATATCGAAGAAATCCTCGGCTTATACGGTTTTGAAACGGAAGGCGCCGAAAACGGGAAGGTCGGCGTTCAGAAAGCGCTGAACAGACCCCCCGATCTTATACTCTGCGACATCATGATGCCCGAACTGGACGGCTTCGGCGTTTTGAATATCCTCAGCAAAAAACCGGCCACTTCCGACGTGCCGTTCATCTTCCTCACCGCTAAATCCGAAAAAGATGATTTTCGCCGGGGGATGAACCTCGGTGCAGACGACTACCTGACCAAACCTTTTTACAAAGATGAATTGCTGCAGGTGATCGAAACCCGCCTCCAGAAAAATGACCGCCTGAAGAAAACTTTTGATAAAACTTCGGAAGGTCTTTCCACATTCATCGACCAGGCCAGGGGGCACGAAGAACTCAAAAAACTGTCGCGCGAAAAAAAGATCAAATCGGTCCGGAAAAAAGAACTGGTTTTTTCCGAAGGCGATTATGCGCGTTATCTCCATTTTGTCAATTCCGGCAAGATCAAGCTGTTCAAAACCAACGAATTTGGCAAGGAATATATCATTACCATCTGCAAAGAAGGCGACTTTCTCGGCTACACCCCTTTGCTGACCGGCGAAGGATATCCCTATTCGGCCGCCGCTATGGAGGACAGCGAAGTCAGCCTCATTCCCAAAGAAGATTTTCTCAATCTGATCCACGCCAACCGGGACGTAGCCTCCAGGTTTATCAAAATCCTGGCGGATAATATCGCCGAAAAAGAAGAACAACTCCTCCAGCTTGCCTACAATTCAATCCGCAAAAGGGTGGCCGACGCATTGCTCCAATTGTACGAAAAAGAAGGATCCAAAGAAATCCATATCAATCGGGAAGACCTGTCCCATATCGTAGGTACCGCCAAGGAAAGTGTTATCCGGATGCTGACCGAGTTTAAAAATGACGGGTACATCGATATCCGCGACGGGGTCATTTTTATCGCGCAGGCTGATAAATTGAGGAATATGCCGGGGTGAATTTAGTCCGGCAGTCCGTGAGGAATTGTCCAAAGGACCCCTTTGGGGAAGAACTGAGGAATTGAAGAATTGAGGAACTGTTGTTGATTTGAGGAATCGTCCCAATCGAATCAATCGGATCAATCGACCACGCCGCGGCGTGGCGAATCAATCGAATCAATCCAAACAATCTCTATTCCCCTTTCTTCCTCCGGTAATAATAATTCCGCGCCTTGACCTGGCTGCCGCAGGTTTGCATGTCGCACCACCGCCGGGTTCCGTTTTTTGAACTATCCAGGAATAGCCAGCCGCAGGCGTCGCAGCTTTTAACCCGGTCCAGCCGGTCGCTCAGCAACAGTGTTTCCGCCGACAACAATACCGCCCAGGTTGTCCGGTCGGGATGTAATTCTTTTCTCGGAAAATGACGGAACAAACCTCCCTCATTCCACCCGATCTCCGAATAGGAATAGGCGTCCAGCAGCAGGCCGTTGAAATATTTGAGGCGCTCCTGCCGGATCGACCGGTTTTCAATCCAGTCACGGAAAACCAGGTAAACCGATTCCCGGGCTTTTTGGGCATATTGCAGTGAATGGCCCGATTGGTCGACCGAAACCCTGAACAGCATGGCCGCTTCCGCCGGCGTTAATAATCCCGCCCGCTGCGACCACATCACAAGGCTTTCAAAAGAATCCAGGTAATCCCTGAAATTTTCAGGGTTTTTGCGGTCGCTGACCGTGTTTACAAAATCCAGAGCCAGCCAACCTCCTACCATTGAGATCTCCAGTATTTTATTGAGCATCAATTTTTACCTTTAAAACTTGATTTAGTGGTAATAATGATTTAATTTTACCGCTTAATTTGATTTTGGTGGTAAAAATAAGATTTATTCTGTTCATAAACTCAATCACTTTAACATGATCACCCGATTCTGGCACGGCACAACACGGGCCGCTGACGCCGAAACCTATCGCCGGTACGTAGAAGAAACCGGCATCAAAGGACTTTTGCTTACTCCGGGATGCCTTGGGGCTCAAATCTGGCAACGGGAGGAAGGGAACACTTCCCATATCTGGACCGTTTCATGGTGGAGCGACCTGAACAGCATACGGGGCTTTGCAGGTGAAACGATCGAAAAAGCCCGGTACTATGACGACGACAAACGCTTTTTGCTGGCGTTCGAACCGGAGGTCAAACATGCAAGGTGTTATGAATATCCGGCCGGGAACGAAAAGCTGGCAGCCTTGACCCTGAAATTTAAAGAGATCTATGAAGGCGACCCCTGGTACGGCGACAGTTTCAGGAAGATTACCGGAGAAATCTCACCCGAAAGGGCGCTGAGCCTGGAAAAAAGCCATCATTCCATTATCCAGATCGTCTGGCATATGATCTTTTGGCGCCGTCCGCTCCTCGAACGCCTGAAGGGTAACCTGGATTTTAAGGCAACCGTGAACGACCCTGAAAACTGGTCCAAAAACCGGATCTTTAAACCGGAGGATTGGCCCGCCACCCTGGAAGCCTTTGACCGCCAACACGCAGGGTTGCTTGTTTTATTGGGGGCTCAAAAGGATGAATTCCTGGAAACCGAATACCGGGACGGCCGGTCAGTGGAACGACTGGTCGAAGGGGTGATCCAACACGATTTATACCACCTGGGGCAAATTGCGCTGCTGGGGAGTAAGGGGTGAGTTGGCAGTCCGCAGTCTTCAGTTGGCAGTCGGCAGTCCAGTTGCAGACTGTAGACTGCCAACTGAAGACTGCAGACTGCAGACTGCAGACTGAAGACTAACTAACCACCGCCTCAAGGTGTAATCCCGCTCATGGCGACCGCCTCCCGGTTCAGGATTTCTTTCATTTCATCCTGCAAAATTCCGCCCTTTTTGATCCAGACATAGATCAACCGGCCGAAATGCATGTCCATATAATCGGCGGTGGCTTCAAATGGAGTGGTATAATGGGGCGGCGGGTGGATGTCCGACCCGCAACTCAGGACGTGCAGGGTTTTACCCGCCATTTTCCGACCCAGGTCTTTGCGGACGGTGACCAGATCGCTCCATCGGTCCAGAAAGGTTTTTAATTGAGCGCTCATCGTATACCAGTACACAGGAGTGGCCAGTATCCACTGGTCGAAGGAAAGCAAATACTCGATCAGTTCGATGAATTGATCATGCTCATGGCGGTGTTCGTAATCGTAATAAGCAATATTGTATTCGGACAGATTGATCAGCGGGCAACCCAATTGCTCCGCAAGAAAAGCGGCTGCGGTATGGGTATGACCGGGTGTCCTTGAACTGCCTAATATAATAACAGGACGCATAGTTGACCCTGGAATAAATGAAAGTGAAAAAATGAATCGTGGCTAAGGTAACACAAAACTGCAAGGATTGGTTCATGCCAGGATCTGTCGGGGCGCAGTATAAAACCAAAATTGCAGGGAATTAATGTCAATTCCGGGATCATCGTTTAAATTTGTTGGAAACAACCTGGAGACATCCATGACTTTCATTCAAAAGGCGCTGCAATTTTTCCGGCAAATCCCCGCTTCTTTCCTCAACAGCCGGTGGTGGTCCCGGGCAAAAAAATGGTTGAATAGGTTCAGCATAACCAGGCTGGAAGCCGGTTTGGCCACTGTTGTATCTTTATTATTCCGCCTGGGCGCCTTGGCGTTGATCTTGGGTTTTGTGGTGATGCTCTGGAAAATTTTCAAAAACGAAGGGTACACCATCGAGTCGTTCAACGTGTGCCAGCCGCTTGTACAACAAGGGTACGACGGAGTGGTGGTGGCCAGACATCTGCAGGACGAGGTTGAGCGGGTGAAAAAAATTGCCGCTTCCGTCAAGGAGGACTCCGTTAAAATGACCGGAGGAGAAGAACCCGAACTCAATGTGGCCGTGCTGGGTGTAGGTTTTTCACTGAAAAGCATCGGTTACCACCTTCGCGATCTGCTGGGCAGGAAAAACAACCTGATCCGCGGCGAGATAACGCGCGTCGACAGCACCCTGGGCCTGACCCTCCGGATGACCGGTTACGAACCCCGGACTTTCATGGAAGACCTTTCAAAAGGCGAACGGCGGGCTGTCAGCCGTCTCCTTCGGCAGGCGGCAGAGGCTATTCTGGGCAATACCGACCCTTACCGGCTGGCCATTTACCATACGCGGCAGATGCAGTTTGAGGAAGGCCTGAACGTCGTCCGCAATATGTTCCGGGAGCGACCCGGCGAACGGCACTGGGCTATGATGGCCTGGGGCGCCATCCTGGAGGATCAGGGCGAAACCGAAGCGGCCGCCTCTAAATTCAGGGAATCCATCCGGTACAAACCCGATTTTGCCCTGCCTTATATGCGCCTGGCTACCTGCCTGCAACAAATGGATAAAGCCGAAGAAGCCGCGCCCTTGATCGAAAAAGCAATGGCTCTGAACCCTAAAGAGATTTGGTACCTCAATGCCTATGCATTCGCACTGAACAAGCTGAAGCGGTTCGACGAAGCCGACCGCGCCATGGAGCGGATGCTGGCGTCAGGGGAAATGGAAGAAATGCACCCCGTCTGGTTGCTCAACTGGGCGGAAATGAAATCCAACCGGGGGGACGAGGAAGGCGCCAAAAAGGCCTTATCCGAATCGATCGCCCTTTCCGACCCCCAAAGCCTGGAAAACGCCCTTTCAAGGCTCTTCCTGGGGCTGGTGAACAACGATACCCAAGCCGTCGCCCTGGCTGCCAGAGAGGCCCTCGCGATGGAACCCAACAACGGATTCGCCAGGCAGGCTGTGATGCGCTCCCATTTTTTGAAAAAAGAATACGCCAGGGTCATCGAACTCGCCCTGCAGGTCCGGCCTCATCCCGAAAACCAGAACCACCTGCAATCCATTTTTAACCTGGCCGCCATGTCCTTTAATTTTACCGGCCGGCACGACTCGGCTTTTGTGTACGCACAGCGGTCTATTTTGGAAAATCCGGCCATGGGAACCCCTTATTCTACCCTGGCCGAAACCTATGCTTTCACCGGCGACGAACGCAATTTTTTCCACTACCTGGAAGTCGCCTTCCAAAAGGGGATGCTGATTTCCGTTATCGGCCCAAAAGAAGAACCCTATATCCGGTTTCAAAACCACCCGGAATACCTGGCTTTGCTGAAAAAATATTCCAACCGCGATTCAATCTCCTCAGATCCTCAATAATGGAAAATTCAATGAAAAAGTCCTTTTTTTTTCTTGTTCTTTTGTGCTGTGGCCTTGCCGGGTCGGCGCAGAAATTGCTGACCCCGCCGGCCAGCCCTCCCGCAACGCTGCACCAACAGATCGGCCTGACTAAAACCACCCTGATCTGCAGTCGCCCTTCAGTCAGCGGCCGGAAAATATTCGGCGAGCTGATTCCCTTTGGCCAGATCTGGCGAACGGGCGCCAATGAAGCCACCCGTATCCGGTTTGACCAGCCCGTGCTGATTGGCGAAAACAAACTTCAACCCGGGGCGTACGGGGTCTATTCCATCCCCGGCGAAACCGAATGGATCTGGGTTTTCAGCCGGGATACTTCCCTTTGGGGCGACCGGAGTTACAACCCTGACAACGACGTTTTCAGGCTTAAAACCCGGACAGAACCCCTGGTTGATCGGGTTGAAACCCTGGAATTCCGTTGGATGAACCTCACCCATCAGGGCGCCGATCTGGTACTGGAATGGGAAAATACCCGGGCCAGGCTCCCCGTTCAGGTTTACACCAATGACCAGGTGGCCGAAAGCATTCAATACCTTCAGGGGGATAAAATCACCGGCGATGAATATTACCGCGCCGCCCGGTATTACCTCGACAATGGCCTGGACCGAATGCAGGCCCTCCGCTGGATCAACAAACGCATCGAAAAAGATGGTGAACAGTTCGGCGTGCTCCGGTATAAAGCGCTATTGGAACTGGAACTGGGCGATACCGCATCGGCAACCGCAACGATGAACCGGTCGCTGGATCTGGCCCGAACAGCCGGCAATACCCATTACATCCGAATGAACGAACAAAGCTTGAAAAACTGGACAAAAACCCCGGCGCCCCTTTCTGCGGAAAACATCCTCGCCCGCAGTATCGTCTATCACGACCCCGAGGGGAAATGGCAGACCGGGGCCCTTTCCTTGTCGTTGTACGAATCCAGGCCGGGCGGCGAGAAAAACGTCAATGGATTCATTATTCCCTCAAAACGAAACTGGTACACCCACCAGGGGCGCCTTTTTCTGGGCTCCGACGAGGTAATCGGCCATTAAATACAGCGATGATGAAAACACCAACCCTCCTGGTCGTCTGTTTGACCGTTATCCCTTTCCTGTTATCCAGCCAGAAAATCGACAAAAAATTGGGGGCGGCCATCAACCTGATCCTGTCGGATTGTTGCGATGGGGACCGCCCCGGCGCCGCCATCGGGATTGTGAAAAACGGCGAACTTGTTTACAGCCGGGGGTACGGCGCCGCCAACCTGGAAAACGGTATTTCATTCACCCCGGAAACCGTGTCGGATATCGGATCCGTGGCCAAACAAATGACGGATTTTGCCATTGTATTACTGGCGCAGCAAGGAAAACTGTCCATCGACGACGACATCCGGAAATACCTGCCGGAGGTCCCGGATTTTGGCGCGCCTATCACCATCCGCCACCTGATCCACCATACCAGCGGCCTGCGCGAGATTTACGGGGTATGGGCCATTGCCGGCGGCCGGAGCGGCGACGGCATTCTGCAGGCAGACGCCCTGCGCCTGGCCACCCATTCCAAAGAACTCAATTTTAAACCCGGCGACCGGCATTCGTACTGCAACACAGGCTATATGCTGTTGGCCGAGATCATCAGCAGGGTAGGGGAAGCGCCGTTTGAAGACTGGATGCAGACCCATATTTTTCGTCCCCTGAATATGGACAACACGTTTATTATGAACGAAAGGGGAGAGCTTTTTCCGCGTTGCGCCGACTCTTATGAAAAATCGGAGAACAATGGATTTCGCAAGATTTTTGACAACAGTACAGTGCAGGGTGCAGGCGGAGTTTATTCCACGATCCCCGACCTGGCCAGGTGGATGAACAATTACCGCGACCCCAGGACCGGCGGCCCTGCTGCGATCGCTCAAATGATGGAACGCGGGGTGCTGAACAACGGCGATACCCTCGATTATGCGTTCGGGTTGGTCATCGACCTTTACCGGGGTGTCCGGCGGATCCGGCATACGGGGGCCAGCGCAGGCTACCGGGCCATTTTCACGTATTTCCCGGATCAGGACCTTGGCATGGTGATGAAAAGCAACTTCGCAGGTTTTAACGGAGCGGACCTTACAGATAAGATTACCGACCTTGTGCTGAAGACCGAACTGGCGCCGGCGCCGCCTGCAAACCAACCTGCGGCGATAAAACCCGGGCCGGATCACTCGCTCAGCCTGGATGAACTGGCTGCCTACGCCGGCGTCTATTACTGCCCCGAACTGGAAACCGTTTACCGGATCAGCGTTCAGGAAGGCGGATTGGTAGCCGACCATCGCAGGCATTCCGGTCTGAAATTAAAAGCGCTGGAAAAGGATATTTTCGAAGATACGGCAGGTCCGCTGGGCAAAATCCGGTTTATCCGGGATGTTAAAGGGGCGGTATCCGGCATGCGGATCACATCGGGCGGGGTGATGGATCTGTGGATGGAGCGGCGCCTTTTACCCCCGACCTCCGGTCGGGAATAAACCTTGTACCTCCGACCTCAGGTCGGAGCCAAAACCTTGTACCTCCGACCTCAGGTCGGAGCCAAAACCTTGTACCTCCGACCTCAGGTCGGAGCCAAAACATAAAACTTATACGCCATTTCCGCCGACCAGAGGTCAGCGGTACTAGCGTTACGATTCAAACAGCGACTCGACAAAAGCCTGTTTGTTAAAAACCTGCAATTTATCGATCCCTTCACCGACGCCGACATACTTGATCGGGATCTTGAACTGGTCGGATATGCCGATGGCAACTCCGCCCTTGGCCGTGCCGTCGAGTTTGGTGAGGGCGAGCGCGGTGAGGTCGGTGGCTTCGGTAAAATGTTTAGCCTGTTCGATGGCGTTTTGGCCGGTGGTAGCGTCGAGGACCAGGAGGACTTCGTGCGGAGCGCTCTCCATTTTTTTGGAGATGGAGCGTTTGATCTTGGTCAGTTCGTTCATCAGGTTGATCTTGGTGTGGAGGCGGCCGGCCGTATCGATGATCGCCACATCACAGTTGTTGTCGACGGCATAACTGACGGTTTCGTAGGCCACGGCGGCAGGGTCGGCGTTCATGCCCTTGCTGAAAAAATCGCAGCCCACGCGGTCGGCCCAGATCTTGAGTTGGTCGACGGCAGCAGCCCGGAAAGTGTCGCCAGCGCCCAGCACCACTTTTTTGCCCTGGAGTTTGTATTGGTGAGCCAGTTTGCCGATGGTCGTGGTTTTACCCACGCCGTTGACGCCGACTACCATGATGACGCAAGGTTTTTCGTTGGTTGGCAGGATAAAGTCTTCAAGGTCCTCGCTGTTGTTTTCCGCCAGCAGCCGGACGATCTCATCGCGCAGGATCAGGTTGAGTTCCTGCGTATTGAGGTATTTGTCGCGGGCGACCCGGGCTTCGATCCGTTCGATGATCTTGACAGTCGTATCCAGGCCGACATCGGAGGTGATGAGGATGTTTTCCAGTTCGTCGAGAATTTCTTCATCGACGGTGGATTTGCCTGCAATGGCCTTGCTGATCTTACCCAGGAAACTGGTTTTGGTTTTTTCCAGGCCTTTGTCCAGGTCTTCTTTTTTCTCTTTGTTGAAAAAACGGCTGAAAAAGCTCATTGCGGCAGGGATTGATTCAGGTTGGGATGAAAGGGGCCCCGGGGGGCGGACGGAGAATGCAAAGAGGCTTTTCCATTCGGGTAGAAAAGCCTCTTTGAAGAGAAAACAAAAAAGACCAAAGGATTATTTCTTGCCCAGGAATTCCTGGACTTTATCCTTGTGGATCATGACCTCCTTGTAGGAATATTTTCCTGTCTTGGGGTTTTTGACACTTTGAACGATCTTGACAAAGTCGCGGCCAGAGCCTGCGTTAGCGGCGCGTTGTGCGACCCGTGCGTTCTTTGATACCTTTGCCATTATGATAAAAATTTAAAAGTGAACCAAATGGAATAACAGCACAAAAATACGAAAAAGCTGTTAAAAAAACAAATTACTTGATCTCGCGGTGGAGCGTTTTTTTCTTCATGATCGGATTGAACTTCATGAGTTCCATCCGGTCGGGCGTGTTTTTCCGGTTTTTCTGGGTGACGTAGCGGGACGTGCCGGGCAGGCCCGACTTTTTGTGTTCGGTACATTCCAGAATGATCTGTATCCGGTTGCCTTTGCTCTTCTTGGCCATGGTTGCTTGGTATTTTTACTTAAAACGAATTAAAGAAGTTTCACCCCCGTGTTGACGCCTTCTTTCTGCAATTTTTTCAGGTAAGCGTACAGCCCCAGTTTGTTGATGGTGCGCATGGCGCTGGTCGACACTTTGAGTGTTATCCACTGACCCGTTTCCGGGATGAAGAAGCGTTTTTTCTGCAGGTTGGGCATGAAACGGCGGCGCGTTTTGCGGTTGGAGTGCGAAACGTTGTTGCCCGAAACCGGGCGTTTTCCCGTAAGTTGACAAACTTTTGACATGGTATCGTATCACTTTAAAGTGACTCCGCCAGGAGTCGAACCTGGAACCTCCTG
>CAZLEF010000016.1:0-102089 GCA_964558465.1 uncultured Lewinella sp.
TAGTGATTTCGTTTACAGGTCTTTATCTGCCCGCGTTCAGTCCTACAGGGACCACTCCTTCCTCCCAAAAAACCATTTGGCCAATCCACACCAATCCATTAGCTTTGCGGCCAACAAAACAAATCCATCATGACGGCTGAAAAATCTACCGGCAAGTATTGGCTCTATACCTTCGTTTCTTTGGCTGCAATCGTCCTGTTCCTGATGTTTGCCCCTGCCTGGTTTTGGGTCCCACTGCCCTTTTTCCTCACTTATATGGTGATGGCGTTTGATAGTATGTGATGTTTAGTCAATAGTCGTAAGCCGGCAGTCGATAGTAGTAAGTGTCATTGCCGGAATCTTGCGGTCTGCAAATTCACTTACGACTATCGACTTACAGACTTACGACTATCAACCTACTTCCCCACCGTCTTGATCAACATCCCCTTTGTCACCTGATCCGTCAATAACATGCCGTTGATCACCGAAACCTCGTTCATCTTGTCGGCAGGCGTTCCGAACGACTTCAGGGCTTGTTCCAGGGTACCGGTCTGGGCCACCGTTTTGATATGGATCCGGTCCGGTTTGCGGTTCAGTTTATCCGGGTCGGTCAACTGGCGGAAATTCTTCATCGTATTCAGGAACCTGGGCTCATACGTGGCAAAATCGGCCACATAGGTCAGGCCCATGATATGGTAAATATTGCTGTTGTACTGGATGAAGTAGCTGAGCGACCGCACCTGCTGGGCTGCTGTGGTAGTCGTTTGTTGCTGCTGCGGATCCGGTTTCACGTCGGCCAACACTTCCAATGCCTGCAGGCCGTTGACAGATGTCGTGCGCTGGTTGACGACCTGCATATTATACTGGGTCATGGCGGCGGTTGCAGCTTCCTCCAATGAGGCGCCCTGGGCAAGTGTCAGCATCATCATGGCCTTGCCGTCTTTGGGTGCCATCTGAACGGCCTGAGGCGAGTTTTGCACGACCCACCCGGCAGGAACCGGGTACTGGAATTTCAATTCGGGGTGATAGAAATAATCATTTTCTACAAAACCTTGTTTGGGGTCGTCGCCATAGATCATGCCGTCGATCATGCGCAGGTAACTGTCCCGGTTGACGCTTTTGGCATTCGGCACTTTGGCCTGCCACTCGGTTGCCAGTTTTTCAACCGTCACATTCCGGTCGGCAGGATCGGGGTGGGTCGACAGAAACGTGGGTATCCTGCCTTCCGGCCCCCCGCTAAGGCGGTCTAGCGTATTAAAAAATCCGGCCATTTCATGGGCGTCGTACCCGATTTTTGTAGAATACTCCACACCCAGGCGGTCGGATTCGCTTTCGTTGTCACGCCCGAATTTCAGGAATAACAGCCCAAGGCCCTGGCTGGCCACATCGGCGTATTGGGCGATATCTTTCGACAGGACCACCCCCAGGATAAGCCCGCCCTGGTACAATAGTTGTTTGCTGTATTGGCGGGCGGAGTGCCTGGCAGTAATATGGCCGATCTCATGCCCGAGAACCCCGGCAAATTCGGCTTCGTTGTTGAAATGCGCAAGAATACCCCTGGTAAAATATACGTACCCGCCGGGCAAGGCAAAGGCGTTGACAACCGGAGAGTCCAGGACTTTGAATTCATATTTCAGGTCGGGACGATGGGAGATTCTGGCCATTTCCTGCCCCTTCGTGTTGATGAACGCTTGCAGGGTTTGATCTTCAAAAAGACCGAAACTGGCTACGATGGCGGGATCTGATTCGGCGCCCAGGGCGATTTCCTGGCTTTCGGAAAGCAACATCACTTCCTTTTTGCCGGTCACAGGGTTGACGGCGCAACTGTTCACCATCACCCCCGCCAGTATAAATGCACCTAAGCGGAAAAAAGAGAAAAAGGCAGATCTTTTCATTTCATTCAAATTTTGTTGGAATTGTTTTTATGACGACTAATCCAGCGGGAAGTATCTCTGAGACTTGAAAAAAACGCCAGGACTTCCGGACGGTCAGATCATTCATTTTTTATCTGTTATCTAACAGCAAAGGGGTTGCGCTTGTTGGTTTCAATTGGGATTGAGTCCATATGGTCATCAATCTGATGATTTGTTGATGCGTTGATGCGTTGATTTGTTGATTCGAGGGTCAACCAATTCCTCCTTCGCTGAACTCCGGCGTGCGTAGCCAATCGAATCATTCGAATCAATCTATCATTCGAATCAATTGTTGATGCGTTGATGCGTTGATTTGTTGATTCGAAGGCTGACGTTCCAATCGAACCAATCGAACCAATCGAATCAATCGAACCAATCGAATCAATCGAATCAATTAATTCAATATTCAAACTCCAGCCTTTCGCAAGGATACCCGAACAAAAATTTCTCTTTGATCTCCACCGCCACTTTTTGCGGCACCTGGTTCTCCCAGCCGGTTTCTCCCTGCTGAAGCATATGCAGCACCTCTTTTGAGAAAATATGCAACAGATCCGGGTTAAAACCTTCAATATCCACGATCTGCCGGTTGTCGAGCAGGTGCCGGTATAAAAATTTAACGCCTTCCGGAATGGGCATATTTTGGGCGGTCATCAGTTCGGCGCTGCCTTCCTGCAGTGTGGGGTACACATAGATCCGTACATTCCGGGTGAACAGTTCACCAAAAACAGCCAGCAGGCGGCCGTCCAGGTTTTCGTAATATTTCTGGTTGATCATTTCCAGCAATTGTCGCACCCCCAGTACGATGCCCAATTGCTGGACCTTGTAATCCGCCAGGTAGGCGATCAGTTTCTGGTGTTGCTCGCAGTCTGACACCACCACCGTTTGCCCCAGGGCGTTGAGCAAAATGGCGCGGTCAAGAAAGTCCCTTTCATCCAGGTCGCCGTCCATGCAGAGATTATCCATCGTGATCTCTGTAAGCAGGAAACTTTTTTGAGCCTCCGCGCCGATATCGTTCCGGAATTGCTGGTAGCCTGTCCGGATCATATCGAGGTTGACGAGGGTGGGCGGCCTGAAACTGCCCCTGACCACGAGCACGTTCTTTTTGTACAGGAACTCGGAGGCATGCAAATTGCGGCCGTCAGGGCCAAAAATGGCCACATCCGAGAGCCGGTGTTTGATGATCCACAGGCTGAGCAAACGGTTGTCGAGGTTGTCGAATTCAGGGCCGGTCAGCCGTACCATATCGATCTTTACCCGCCCCCGCAAACTGTCCATCAGGGATTCCAGCAATACTTCGGGATCGTCAAAAAACCGGAAACAGGCATAGATCAGATTGACGCCAAGTATGCCGATGGCCTGTTGCTGGAGCTGATTATCGTTGTCGAGCATGCGTACATGCAATACCAGGTCGTTGGGTTCGTGTTGCGCGTTGAGTTGGAACCGGATGCCGAGCCATCCGTCGCCCAGGATGGTGCGCTGGTAATTCAATGCTGCCACCGTATCCGCGAAAACAAAAAAATTAGACTCCGGGCGTTCGTTGCGGAGGCGGGTATGGATCAGGTCGTATTCGTGGTCCAGCATTTTATAGAGCCGGGTTTCACAAACGTATCTTCCGCTGGGTTCCGGGCCATAGATATGATCCGAATAAACTTTGTCATAGGCCGACATCGTCTTGGCAATGGTGCCGGCGGCAGCTCCAACCTGGAAAAAATACCGGGCAACCTCCTGGCCCGCGCCGATTTCGGCAAAAGTTCCGTAGATCTTGGCATCAAGGTTGATTTCCAGGGCTTTTTGTTCGGTTTCCAGCAATTGACGCATCGGCCATCCTCAATTTTCCACAAAGTTAAGTAATGTTTCCTTTTATTCAACCCGGTTTCCTTCAACCATTTGCCTGCCAGGGTCGTTTATGTGTATGGTTTGAGGAAGTGCGTGCCACGCCACAGGGGTGGAGGAATCGAAGAATCGAAGAATTGAGGAATCGAGGGATCGAAAATCAGTTCCTCAATTACTCAGTTCCTCAATTACTCCGTTCTTCAGTTCCTCCATTCCTCAGCAAAAAAAAACCTGCAATGGCCTACACCGAATCCAATATGTTACCCCTGGGCACGAAAGCCCCTTTCTTTGACCTTCCTGACACTGTGTCGGGTGAAATGGTGAACCTCGAAAACATCCGGTCGGAAAAATGCACGGTGGTGATGTTTTTGTGCAATCACTGCCCCTATGTGATCCATGTGAACCCGGAAATCGTACGGGTTGTCCGGGATTACCAGCCGAGGGGTGTCCGTTTTGTTGGCATCAGTTCCAACGATGTAAAAAATTACCCGCAGGACGGCCCGGAAAAAATGAAGGAGCATGCCGCAGCTGCAGGGTACAAATTTCCATACCTGTATGATGAGAGCCAGGAAGTGGCCAAAGCTTACGATGCAGCCTGCACACCGGATTTTTATGTATTTGACGGCGACCTGAAGCTGGTTTACCGGGGGCGAATCGACGGATCGAGGCCCAAAAACGACCTCCCGCTTACCGGGGCAGATCTCCGGGCTGCATTGGACGCCGTTTTGGCCGGCAAGCCGGTTGCGGAAAAACAATATCCCAGTGCAGGATGCAATATCAAATGGAAAAACAGCGGTTATATCCCGGTTTAAACCGGCGACACGGATTATAACACGATCTGAAACTCCAGTTCTCTTTTCAGGTAATAATCCACATTCTCCACCACCACAATATCCAGCGGAAGGTACTGCAACGGTTCAATACGGTTTTTCATGATCAGGTGATTGACAAGATTCATGATTCCCAGGTAACCTTGTTGCACCGGATTCTGGTTGATGATGAAATTGATCTTGTTGCGCTGAAGGTATTCCAGGTTGGGTTTGATCAGGTCGTACCCAACGATTTTCACCCGTTTCAGTTCGGCTTCATCCAGGGCATCCACTACGATATGGGCCCGGGAGTTGGTGACAAAAATGCCGGAAAGCCCGGGGTAAGCGGTAAGCTGGGCTTTGAGGAATGCACTCAATTTTTCCCGGTTGCCAAAATCTTCAAAGTCTTTTTTGACGATATGGATGTTCTTGTTCTTGCTTTTTTTGAAATAATCCCGGAACCCCTGTTCCTTGTCCTGAAGGTGTTTTGCGTTGGTGATGCTTTTATCCAGATTAAGGATCAGCACGGTTTCACCGTCGTGCAAGCCGAAGTTGAGCAAACGGGCGCCCAGGACGCCGCTTTGGTAAGAATCCTGTCCAATATAACACAGGGATCCTGAGTTTTCAATATTGGTATTGATCATTACATTGGGAATGCCTTTTTGTTTGCAGGCCGCCAGGAGCAGTCGGGATTCCTGCAAAAAGATGGGCGTGAACAGGATGGCGCTGGGCGGATTGGGCCTGTCCAGGATATCTTCAGCTTTTTTCTGGAAGCTCTCCGGGTCAAAGCGGTCAAAATATTCCAGTTCGACTTCGATCCCATAATGCTGAACGGCGCGGGACGCCTTTTCCACCCCCATCATGGGTTGTTCCCAATAAAGGTCGCCCGCAGGGTCGGGCATCAGCGCAATGATCCGCTGGATCTTGTTGTTGGCCAATGTCCGGGCGATTATGTTGGGCCTGTACCCCAACTCCTCCATTACCACCAATACTTTTTGCCTGGTTTCGGGCGAGACGTTTCCCCGATCGTGGATCACACGGTCTACTGTTCCAGGTGAAATGCCCGCCCGGTCGGCAATATCCTTGATCCTGATCCGGGTCTCCATCATATTTCTTTGCGTAATTTTGCACGATTACGCCAGGGTTGTAAAAGGTTTTCAAATCCAATTTCCAAAAGCCGGCTTTTAAGGCCCGGTAAGTTAATATAATTTCCTGTGCTCGTGCGCGAATTACTTTTCTTTTTTCCGTGTACGCACACAGCCTCAATTATATTTCGTATGTTTGCAGCCGGTTTTAGCAATTTAGCCTTACTCCTAACCTTGTTACCCGGAATGGAAAAATTAGCCCTTGGCATTGATATTGGCGGGACATCCACCAAACTGGCGCTGATCAATGAAAAAGGGCATTTGATCCATACCGCTTCCTTTTTGACCCATGCGCAATACGGCGCGCTTCCTTTTTTAGAGGCCATCGCCACTTCGGCCAGGCAATTGCTGCAAGATTCGGGGACAGCGGCCAGCGCCTTGTCCGGGATCGGGATCGGAGCCCCCAGCGCGGATGAAGAAAAGGGGTTGATCGAGGGCGCCGCCAACCTTCCTTTTGAAGGAGAAGCGCCCATCATAAAATATTTGAGCGAAGTATTCAATCTTCCAGTATATTTGATCAAAGATAGCAGCGCCGCCTTGTTGGGAGAAAAATATTTTGGCGCGGCCCGGTCTTACCGCCATTTTGCGTTGCTCACCCTGGGCACCGGCCTTGGTTGCAGCATTATGATCAATGGCCAGCTGGTGAGGGGCGCTTCAGGGCTGGCCGGAGAGTTTGGTCACTCGGCTGCAAAAGCCGGCGGCAGGCAATGCGGTTGCGGCAAACGGGGATGCCTCGAAACTTATGTTTCAGCAACCGGATTAAAAAGAACGGTATTCGAATTGCAGGCAGAATTATCCGCGCCCAGTTCCCTGCGGAAGATCGCTTTTGAAGATTTAACCGCCCGGGATATTTTTGAAGCGGCCGAATCAGCCGACGAACTGGCCTGCACGGCCTTTGAAAGAACCGGCGAACTCCTGGGCATCAAAGCAGCCGACCTGGTCACGCTTTTTCAGCCCGAGGCGATCATCATCGCCGGCGGACTTGCCGAAGCGGGTCATTGGTTGCTCCGACCTATGCAGGCTGCTTTTGAAAAAAACCTGCTTTCAATTTACGGAAACCGCATCCGTTTGCTGGGCTCCGCCTTGCCGGTGAATCAGGCTGCTCTTTTGGGTGGCGCCGCGCTTGTATGGGAGAATAACCCTGCAAACTCAGTAGTGTACAAATTGCATAATGATATTCATTGACATACCTTAATACCTATGCCAGCGACAACTCCAACCGCAATCCACCGAAATGAGGTGCTGAAATATCAGTTCAAGAACGTTGAAAAGATCCCGACCAAGATATGGGAGGAATCCAAAGACGCTTCCAGGCATATTGCCCAATCCATCGCTCTGGCTATCCGCCAGAAACAACAGGATGGTGAAAACGTCGTTCTGGGCCTTGCAACAGGATCCTCGCCCGTCAAGGTTTATGAAGAACTTGTCCGCCTGCACCGCGAAGAAAAACTCAGCTTTCAAAATGTGATCACGTTTAACCTGGACGAGTACTATCCCATGTCGCCGGACGCGCAGCAGAGTTATGTCCGTTTTATGCGTGAACATTTGTTTGATCATATCGATATCCCCCAGGAAAATATCCATATCCCCAACGGCACCATTCCCATGGAGGAGGTAAAAGCGTATTGCGAAGCCTACGAAAAAAAGATCGATCTCGTGGGGGGCATTGATATCCAGTTGCTGGGGATCGGTCGAACCGGACATATCGGTTTCAACGAACCCGGGTCGTGGGAAAACTCCCTTACCCGGTTGGTGCGGCTCGATAATCTGACGAGGAGAGATGCCTTGAAGGATTTTCAAAAGGAAGAGGACGTGCCTTACCGGGCGATCACCATGGGCATCGCCTCCATCATGAAAGCGCGTACGGTTTACCTCCTGGCCTGGGGCAACCACAAAGCCCCCGTCGTCAAAAAAGCAGTGGAGGGCGAGATCACCCCTGTTGTGCCCGCTACTTACCTTCAGAAACATCCCAACGTACGGGTGATCCTGGACAAAGCCGCAGCGGAAGAACTTACCCGTGTCAAATCGCCCTGGTTGGTGGGTATGTGCCATTGGGATGATCAGTTGATCTGCCAGGCCGTCGTATGGCTTTCCCAAACGGTAAACAAACCCATCCTGAAACTGACCGACGAGGATTATGCAGAACACGGGCTGAGCGATCTGACCCTGGAACACGCCTCTGCCTACAGCATCAATATCCAGGTTTTCAACCGCCTCCAGCATACGATCACCGGCTGGCCCGGCGGCAAACCCAACGCCGATGACACTTACAGGCCCGAACGCGCAAAACCGGCTAAAAAACGGATCATTATCTTCAGTCCGCATCCGGATGACGACGTCATTTCCATGGGCGGCACCTTCCTGCGGCTGGTAGAACAGGGCCACGAAGTCCATGTAGCCTACCAGACCTCCGGCAATATCGCCGTTCACGACCACGACGCCAGCCGTTTTCTTGAATTCATGCAGGAATTTTCGAAACGGCAAGAGCTGGAAACGGAGGAAAGCATCAAAAAATTCAAAAAAATTTCCGAATTCATCCACCGCAAAAAAGCGGATGAGGCGGATATTCCGGAGTTGCGCGAAATTAAGGGACTTATCCGCCGGGGCGAAGCCAGGGCAGGCGCCAGGTTCTGCGGACTCGACGACAAACATATCCATTTTTTGGACATGCCCTTCTATGAGACCGGAAGGCGCCGGAAAAGCAACCTGGGCGAAGCTGATATCAGGATCATCATGGATCTGCTCGGGAAAATAAAACCGCATCAGGTATATGCAGCCGGCGACCTCGCCGACCCGCACGATACGCACCGGGTCTGCCTCGACGCCATCATCGAATCCTTCAAACGGCTCCAGAAAGAGGATTGGATGAAAGATTGCTGGTTATGGCTTTACCGAGGGGCATGGCACGAATGGGCTACCCATGAAATCGAGATGGCTGTGCCGATCAGTCCGCAGGAACTGTTGAAAAAACGCCGCGCCATCTTTATGCACCAATCGCAAAAAGACAGGCCGCCGTTCCCGGGAGAAGATGAAAGGGAATTCTGGCAAAGAGCCGAAGACCGCAACCGCGAAACGGCTCATGTCTATCGCAAACTTGGGCTGGCAGAATACGAAGCAATGGAAGCTTTCGCCCGCTGGCGGTTTTAATCTGAACTAAAGTAATGACGTATTTTATATGGCCGCGGATTTTGCGGATCAAACGGATTTTATCCGTTCAATCCGGTAGATCTGCGGCTAAAAAATATATGAATTTAATTTGCCGTGCACTAAAGGGCATGCCAAAAACAACTTCCCCGCGCCGCGACGTGGTTGAAACGACTTACTTAGACTGAACTTCGACCTCGCTCAGTTTCAAGAGACTGCCAACTGCGGACTCCAGACTGCCAACAAACAACTCAGTGTTCCTAAGTGTCCTTAGTGGTAAATACAACCAACCATGCCCATCCGAACCTGTTTTTTCACCCTCCTGCTATCTACCCTGTTTCACCCGCTCGCAGCCCAAACCTTCAACCGCCCGGTCCCCAACGGCGTACCTCCCTACGAATTCATCCGGAACGACAGCGCAGGTTACGGCCATTATTTGTCGGCGCCTTTCAAACTGGGTACCGGCCCCAACGACCCGGCCACCCTGCTGCCCAAACCCATCCTCATCCTGGATGCGGACGGGTATATCCTGTGGTTCGCCCTGGTGGAGGCCCGCAATCTGGTAGATTTCAAGTATTTCCCCGACGCAGGCCTCTACGGTTACACCACTTTTTACACCCCGCAGGATATCCGGTTTGTGCTGATGGACGACCAGTTTCAACTCCTGGATTCCTTTACCACCGTCAACGGCATTTTGCCCGACGTGCACGATTTCCAGATCACCCGGAACAACACCTACCTCATATGCGGTCTCAGCGACCGGGTGGTGGACCTGAGCGCCCACCTCATCAACGGCGTGCCGGGCAGCGCCCAGACCCACGCGGAGGGTTTTGTCGTCCAGGAATTTGACCAGGACCATAACCTCATCTTTCAGTGGGACAGCAACGACCATATCCACCCCTCCAAGGCCTATGAAAGTTACGGTTACAACCCCGACAATTACGACTATTGCCACGGCAACTCGGTGGAAGAAGACGATGACGGTCACCTGCTGATTTCCTTCCGCCACCTCAACGCCATTTACAAGGTGCACCGCCAGACCGGCGAAGTGATCTGGGAACTGGGGGGCAAAACCTCTTCCTTTGCCTTTGCCAACGACCCCGGCTTCAGCGGTCAGCACGACGCCCGGCGCCTGCCCAACGGCCATATCGCCTTGTTCGACAACGCCAATACGGCCCCTCCGCCGCGGATTTCGAGAGCCGTGGAATACAGTCTGGATACTTTGAACGGGGTGGCGACCAGGGTTTGGGAATACCGGCACAACCCCGGCTTTTTCGCCCGCGCCATGGGCAGCCACCAGACCACCCCCGCCAGGATGCACCTGGTCAATTACGGCCTGAGTTTCCGGCCCAACCCCAGTTTTGTGCTGGCGGATGACGACGGCAATGTTGCGGCCCAACTGACCTACCCGGATTCCGTGATGAGTTACCGTTCGTTTATTTTTGACCTCCCGCTGGAAGATGCGGACCGGCCGGCCATCAACTGCGTCCAGGGCGAGGGATCGGCCGTTTTATCCGCGCCCCCGGGGTACGACCGCTACGAATGGTCGAACGGGGAAACATCCGAAATTGCGGTGATCGATCAGCCAGGCGTTTACCAGGTCTGGGTGGACCGCGGCGTCGGCATGCTGGGGTCCGAACCCCTGGTCATCGAAGACATCAGCAACGCCTGCCGGGTAATCCGGACGGAGGAACCCGGACGGGATCAAAACCGGGAAATAATTGGGTATTTTGATTTGCTGGGCCGGCGGATCGCTGTGCCGAGGATTGGAGAGTTTTACCTGGTCCGGTATGGAGACGGCTGGTCGGCGTTGCGTTTCCGGCGGGAGTGAGGATGGGAGACTTGGAGACTTGGAGGCGTGGAGACTGGGAGACTGGGGAGATGGGGAGACTGGGAGATGGGGAGATGGGGAGATGGAGAGATTGGACTTTCTCACCTTTCATGCTGAGCGCAGTCGAAGCACTCTCCCCCCCTCTCCAGGTCTCTCGAAACTGAGCGAAGTCGAAGTTCAGTCTCCTCCATAGGTTCATGGAACTCCTAGGGAGAGTCCAGTGGACCAGTCAACAGCCAAGAAGGCAAAATATCCCGTAGCCTGCCGGTGGATATACCTCACGCCGTCAAGTTTTGTGCATGATCAAAAAGCTGGAAATTCAATGATAACCGGGTTTTAAGCTCTTTTTTCATTGATTTTCGATGCAAATTATTCAAGAAGCCGATAATTGTTTTTTGAAAGGATTTGGCGGCTTCAAAATAGGTTGCTGCACATACTTCAGCTTTGACAAACTTCCATAATCGTTCAATCAAATTCAAGTTGGGTGAATAGGGTGGTAAGTACACTAATTCGATGTTCAATCGTGTAGCCGCTTCCATGACCAACTGACAACGTTGGTAGCGGGCGTTGTCCAAAAAAATATGGATGGGTAGCCCGGCGTATTGTTTGGCAATCCTTTCGAGCAATTGTACTACGGTATCAGCCGTGATATAGGTCGTGTTGTATAAAGCGATCAAATCTTTGGACACGGCATGGACTGCGCCAATAACATTGAGGCGAAAACGGCCGGGTGCGGTTTTGATAAAAGTGCCTTCAAAACACCAAATGATCGCTACAAATGCTGCCAGAACGAAATGGGAGCTATCCAGTGTTAACTTTCACGAAAAGTATACCAACGGATTGCATGAAAAGTGTACTACCGTAAAATTACTCAAAAGACGCTGATTTTTTCAAACCCGCCGGGCGCAAACCAAATTGTCGGTCAACAAGCCACAGCGAACTTCATTTTTTTAGAGATAAACCTGCGAATTTTGGTTCGTTTATCCCGATTAACATTCAGGACATGGATCTCAGCATACCTCTTATTGGCCATGGCCATAAATTCTTCCTCTCTCCTCTTTTTTGACGCCAAAATAACGTGAGTTTTGGATAGCGGTTTTCCACGAAACGGTCCAGCGGACCGGCATCTTTGTAACCTCCTCCAGGATGAGAACGCCTCCCGGTCCAGCGGACCGGTATCTAATCAACCGAAGCAGATGGAAACGAGCAATCAAAACCGGCTGCCCGCCCGGATTTCGGTTATCTTTTTAACCTTTTGCGGCGCTTCCGGCAAAAGATACCGGACCTACGGCCCGGAAGCCCTGTCATTTGGCCGGTGTTACCAAGATATCGGACCGCTGGCCCGACAAAAAGTTTATTTCAAAACGGCGCATTCAATCGTTAGGCGCACGTTTACGAAACCTCAGAGGTTTCGTAAACGTTTTTCGCTTCTCTTGTTAGCTTTGGGGACAGCCCCAAAGTGGTGAATAGGTGCGCCGGAATGGAAGATCCTTACCAGGAATTAAATCCGGATGGTGAAACATTTTGTATTTTGCAGCGTCTGCGTCGGAAACAGAAGCGAAACCGGCTTGACAGAAGAAGAAATTGTTTTCATCGAAAGCAGGATACGTCTGATGGATTTACCAAAAAATGGTGGTGAAGATGAGTAATAGGGCCGCCAATACCTTACAAATCGTGCCAAACACCTTGCTTGCTACCTATCTGGAGCGGGTACCCAAGGGTTTGCAAGCAGCGTTTGATGCCTTGCAGGACGCCGAAATTTCCACCCCGGATTTTAGTTTTTACACTTCGGTTTCGTCTGTTTTCAGCAGCAAAATAGAACGCGAAAAGGCGTGGTTTGTGCAAAGCGAAAAAATGTATTACCTGCAACATCAAACCTATTATAAAAACATTCGCCTGCTGGGTTTGGAATATCCCGAATCAGACTACAACCAGGCGTTGCCCTTTTTGCTAATGCTGCCTGATGCTGTGGTCAACCTGTGAGCAAAAAAGATTTCTTTCTGCCCCGACCGTCCGCCAATGATCTGGTCAGCGATTTTGTGCAGGCAGGCGCCCTCAAAGAAATGACCGGACAAAGCCGCAACCGCGTATTTGTGTTGGATGAGTACCTCAAATTGTTCAGAATATGACCGTAGCGGAATCGAAGAGTGAAAGATTCCCGGCACTGGGTTATCTTTGTTCCATAGCCCCGCCGGTCAGCCTCTCTGAACATCGGGCCGTTGCCTGCACAACCGCTCCCGGCAACAAAATGCAAGGATGAAACCATAATTGACCTAAAATCGTTACTTTAGATGACCGGACATTTTAAGGCGCACCTTTACGAAACCTCAGAGGTTTCGTAAACGTTTTTCGAAGCGGGGAAAAGAGGTCAAAAAAGCATGAATTGAAAATAAAAACGATATGAATCTGCCGAAAATAATAGAGGAAAACCTTGACAAACTAATCGAAATTTGCCGCAAATTTGGAGTAGAACGGATATATGCTTTTGGTTCTGTTATTACTAATCGGTTTGATCCCGAAAAAAGCGATTTAGACTTTGTAGTTGAAATGGAAGAAATGTTGCCATTAATTCGTGGAGAAAAACTAATTGGGTTATGGGAAGCGCTTGAGGATCTGTTTGCCAAAAAAGTAGATTTAATAACAGATCAACCAATAAAAAACCCGTATTTGCGGACAAGTATAAACAGGACAAAACGATTAATTTATGACAGAAAAAGCGAAAAAGTATTTAGCTGATATTCTCCAGGCAATTGAACTGATTGAAGATTTTTCTAAAGAAATTACGGATTTTTTCGATTACCAAAAAGACTTGAAAACCAAAAGCGCTGTCGAAAGACAACTTGGAATAATCGGAGAAGCGGTCAATCAATTCAGTAAGGAAGAGGAAGAAATAGAGTTTAGCCACACTCGCCAAATTGTAGATTTCAGAAATCGGTTGATTCATTCCTATGATAATCTTGATGACTCAATTGTTTGGGTAATTTTAAAGAAACATATCCCTGTTCTAAAAGGAGAAGTTGAAAGAGAATTAAAAAAAGAATGAAGCCGTAACTCTCCAGTCCAAAAATAAAAACATTATTAAAATGTACAACCTGCCTTATCATAAGGAGAAAAACCCGGAGGCGGTCAAAGCCTTTGTTGAACGATATCCGTTTGCTTTTTTGACCGGTTGCGATCCGGAAAACAAACCTGTCGGCACACAGGCGCCCCTCTTTCTCGAAAAAAAAGACGGCAGAACACTGTTAAGCGGTCATATCATGAAAAATACCGACCACCACAAGGCTTTTTTACATAACCAAAACGTTCTGGCTGTTTTTACAGGACATCACTCGTATGTAAGCGGCACTTGGTACAGCAACCCCCACACCGCATCTACCTGGAACTATATGAGCGTGCACATCAAAGGAACTATCCGGTTTTTAGAGGATGCGGCATTGGAGCATATGCTCCGGAAAACAACCCTCCATTTCGAAAATTATAACCCGCAATCCCCAACGGTTTTTGATAATTTGCCCGCATCGTTCAAGCAAAGGGTCATGCACGCCATCGTAGCGTTTGAAATTGACGTGGTTGATATAGACACCGTTTTCAAACTGAGCCAGGACAGGGATCTGGAAAGCTATATCAATATCATCGAAAAACTCAAAATGCAGGATGAAAACGGGCGGGTAATCGCTGAAGAAATGGAAAAAAGAATCCGGGACGTGTTCCCTGATTATCCGGAACAAAATAAAAACCTTTTTCCAAAACAATGATCATTCATTATTTCAAAACAGCCAAAAGAGCCCTGATCAAAAATCGTTATTACACCTTCATTAATATCTTCGGGCTTGTATGCGGCACGGTCTCTGCCCTGATCATTGCCAAGTACATCGGGGGTTCATTTCAATTTGACCACTTTCACGTTAAAAAAGACCGGATTTATGCCATCATCCAGGAAGAATCCCTCAATAATAATCCTCAAAAAAGCAGTGGCGCCTGTTATTGGGGAGTAGGCGAACTGCTGAAGCAGTATCCGGAAGTCGTAAATCTGACAAGGTTCAGTTACCATGCCGAGTCTTTGGTCATATCCGATGAAGGAAATGGAAACAGCGTATCCTTCACAGAAAACAGCATTTTTGCCACCGACTCCAGCTTTCTTAACACCTTCTCCTTCCCTTTAATCCACGGAAACCCAAATACGGCTTTATACCAGCCTAATTCAATCGTACTTACGAATACGGCTTCCCGAAAATACTTTGGAAATACGAACCCGATCGGGAAAACATTAACGATCCGGACGCCATGGGGGCAGGAAACGGCTTATAATATAACCGGGGTTTTGAAAGATCTTCCCTCCAGATCCCGATTCAACTTTGATTTTCTGATATCGGGCCTCCCCTGGAATACCGCCGATTTCTGGAAGGTTCCGGAATATTCAACTTATGTTTTATTGAAGGAGAACGCCACCATCGCCGGATTGGATGAAAAACTGGCAAATTCGTTGAATAAGATACCGGAACTGAAGTCGGCAAACAAAAAAGTGAACGCAATATTTGAACCGCTGACGAGCGTCCGGTTATCGGAAACAGCGTATGTACTGGCAGCCGTGGGCATATTTATTTTGCTGATATCCTGGGTGAATTACATCAATCAGGTCGTTGCGCAGTCGTACGCAAGAATGAAGGAAATTGATATCCTCCGGGTGATGGGGGCGGGCAGATCGGATTTAATGGTGCAATTTGCGGTTGAATCCGGCCTTGTCTGCTTCCTGTCACTGGCCCTCACCGTGGTGATTTATCTGAGCGTCGAGCCGTTTTTACAATCATTTACCAATGGCCATTTGCTCCCGCTGGTTGAAGATCCGACGCCAATTAATTTTATTTTCCTGGCCATTTTCCTGATTGGGATAATATTGACCGCAGGCATACCCATCGCGATCTTTTATTCCCAAAATTCGGGCGCTGTTTTGCGCAAGGTCCGTTGGAATAAGGCCGGAAGCATTGGTCTGAGGAAGGCCCTTGTAGTCGTCCAGTTTTCAATTTCAGCCGTCCTGATGATCAGCGTCTTTGTCATTGGAAATCAACTGGAATTTATGAAAAACAAAGACAAAGGCATCAATATGGAAAACGTGCTCGTTGTTAAGTCGCCGATGATAAAAGATACCACCTGGATCGCAAAAAGGAAGACGCTGGAACGGTTCAAGGAAAAATGCGCGGAGTTGCCCTTCGTAATGGAGACAACATCTTCGACTACGGTGGCAAGCGAAGAGTACAGACAAGAGACTTACCTTGGTTTTCAGGAAAAAAATGAACAATTCCTTGTTCATCAGAACGGAATCGATGAACATTTTCTGGACCTGTACGATGTTGAATTGATTGCCGGACATAATTTTATTCCCGACGCCGGCTTCAAAAACAGAAGCAGTATTATTTTAAATGAATCTGCCGCGCGAGGTTTGGGAATTAAAGATTTTGACAAGGCAATCAGCAGCCAAATTGTGGATTACGAATCGAACGAGGTATATGAACTGATCGGTATCGTGAAAGATTACCATCAGACTTCCCTGAAATATGAAATGAAACCCATGGCTTTTAAATTCAATGTGTTCAGGGGCCATATTTCATTAAGGATGAATACTTCCGGGCTTAATGGCAGTCAATTTGATAATCAGATAAATTCCATAAAACAAATCTGGGAGGAGGTTTATCGCGACGCGTCCTTCGACTTCTTTTTCCTGGATGAAAAATTCGAAGCGCAGGACCGGGAAGACCGGTATTTTGGAAACCTGTTTAAATTTTTCACAGTCCTTTCCATCGTTATTTCGTGTATAGGACTGTTTGGTTTATCCCTTTTTATTTCAATCAAAAGACAAAAGGAAATTGGAGTCAGAAAGGTATTCGGCGCTTCATCCGTTGATATTCTGTCCATTTTTTGTAAAGGGTATGCCGGCCCGCTTCTTGCATCTGCAATTATCGGTTCTCCACTGGCCTGCCTGCTGATGAATATATGGTTGAGAAACTATGCATACAGGGTTGAAATTGGATTTGAGACGGTGACCATGGCATTGATCAGCCTGACACTAATTTTTTTTATTACCGTGTCGTACCACATACTGAAATCTTCAGCCGCGAACCCTGTTACCATTTTAAAGGCGGAATAACCGGTCGGGTCGCCGGTTATCCGGAAATCCCGTACCAACGGATTTAATCTGGCGAATTGGCCGATAAAGTCAAGGCCTTTATTGGTAGCGAACAGCGACAGCAGCCCGGACATCGGTATCGGAACGGCAAGTATGATTTATCCGGTTTTAAACGAACTGTTTCCCGTTACGGGAACGCCCGGCATCGAGGAAGCCAATAACCTGGTAAAGAAATTTTTTCTTTTGGATGGTATCCGCTCCATTATTGCGGTGGTTTCCTGCTTGTTTCTTATACTTTCATTGATAGCATATCATAAAAACATTTCTTGAAAGTTTAAAAATATACTTCGCGCCGCCCACGCCGCGGCGTGGTGCATGAGGAATTTCCCAAATGCGCGCCACGCCCCGGGCGTGGAATGCCGCAGGATGGATGGTTTGCCAAAAACCATCCGACGCGCGGTATAACAGAACGGGCCCGGCAAGGCGGGAAAAGAGATGCAAAAGGCGCCATAAATTTGGAAAGCAAATTTTTGGTTCGCCTCTTTTGTGATCTTTTGTTCCTATTGTGGTTCAAAAAATTTCCTTGTGCTTTTGAAAAAAAAAGCAAGGGTATAAAACATTGGTTTTCAACAATTGATTCGAATGAAATATTGCATATACGTAAACCACCCGGCCAAATGGCAGCTGCCTTCGAGGTAATAATTATTCCGATCGTAAACTTTCCACCGGGTTGGCGAAGGCGGTCGCCGGCCGCCATAGCCTTTTACAACCCAACGTTAAACCATAATCGCGGGGTTATTCAATTATTCGGATCGCAAACTATCCACGGGATTGGCGAAGGCGGCCCGCAACGCCTGCCCCCCCACCGTCAGAAACGCCAGCAGCGCCATGGCCAGCCCCGTCAGCAGGGCGACGGGCAGGAATAACCCCCAACCCAGTTCGATGCGATAGGCGAACCCTTCGAGACTATATTTTTTCAAAAACCAGCCGGAAATGATCCATGATTTCTTCCTGAAAACAGACCCTGTTGGGGCTGATTGAAAAAACAGCCACTTGTTTTCTGAATTCTTTATCCGTTAAATATTTAGGAATCAGCGACGCATAAAGCAAATATTTCTTCAGGTGGAATTTTCTGAATCTTTTCCTCCACTGACCGATCGTTTCAATATAGTCCAATCGTCCGCTGCTTTTTGAAATCAGCTTGAAAAGTGGTTCAGCATTGCGGATCACCATTTCCGGGCCGTATGGCAACCAGGATCCCGGGAATTCTTCGATCATCAATGCCAGAACATGGGGGGCAGAACCTCTTTTGGCGTTGATGTCAATTTCTTCAAACGGGATCATGTTTTTGCTGAACGTCATCGTTTGCATATAGAAACGACCGCCTACCGGGAGTAATTCGTAAATGGTTTTAAAAAAATTGCGGTAAACCTCTTCCTGTTTTCCAGCCTGCCATTCTTCAACCGAACAAAAATGTTCCATTCCGCCAATGCAGGAGATCGCGTCAAATTGTCCGAAGTCCTCCGGCGCGACATATCTGCAGTCTTTAACCCTTACATCCAGTCCGTTTTTCTGGCAGGCTTTGGCTTGCCCTTCTGACAAGGTAAGCCCGATCCCGATGGCGCCTCTCTCTTTTTTGATATAATTTAAAAAAGGCCCCCATCCGCAAGCCATGTCAAGCACTTTGCTCCCTTTTCCAATATTCAGGCTGTCGGCAATGAATTTATGTTTTGCTTTTTGCGCTTCTTCCAGCGACATCGAAAAATCACCGTCGTATTTTGCGCCGCTGTAATCTCCGGTTTCCCCCATGCTCAGGCGAAATATTTCGTCAATCGTCGTGTACGTAAAATCCAGTTCTTTTTTCCCTGCCATGTTTTTGGTGTTTTATGGACCGGTCGGGGGTTACTCCTGATAGTTGCCCCCTATCCGGAAAGTGAATTAAAAATTCAGAAAAGTGTTGTCGGTCAATATGAACAAAATTATGATTTTCCCAATTTTTTCAGCATCATGGTATGGCCCCATAAAGTACCCAGAAAAGATTCCCGGGTATGATACGGGAAACCGTATTCAAGCGCGGTTTCCGCTACGATTTTTGATATATTTTTATAATGAATATGACAAACGGTTGGATACAAATGGTGCTCGATCTGGTAATTAAGTCCGCCTGCATACCAGCTCAGGATTTTATTTTTGTTGGCAAAATTCACAGAAGTATACAACTGATGTACCGACCATGAATATTGCATGTCGCCGTTTTCATCAGGCAACGGATACTCGACTTCCTCCAGCAGGTGCGCCGGCTGAAAAATGATGGCCAGGCCCAAACCCGCGAAAACGTGAAGTACAAAAAAACCTGTCAAAATATTTAACAGGCTGTAGGAAGTAAAAAAGATTGGAATTCCAAAAAGGAAAGAAAAATAAAATATTTTGGTAAAAATCAGGATCGCAAATTCTTTGCCGACCCCCAGAGAAAACTGTTGCATCGAGCCTTCTTTAACATATTTATTAAATTTGACAAAATCTTTGGCGATGACCCAAAAAAATGTCCCGAGGCCGTATAATATCCAGGCATAGATAAATTGAAATTTATGTATTTTAAAAAGCTTGCTGTGCGGCGTTAAACGAAGCAGTCCTTTGGGCGCCACATCTTCGTCGTGATCTTCAATATTGGTATTGGTATGGTGCTTGATGTTATGCTGGATCTTCCAGTTGATACAGCTTGCGCCAAAAAAATTCCCGCAGTAGGAGATGATCGTATTGACGACTTTATTTTTTGAGTAGGCGCCATGGATGGCATCATGTATTACATTGAGCCATGCGCCCGCCATGGAAACCCCCATCAATGCAACCGGCGCCAGGGCGGCTAATCCCTTCGGTTCGAATAGAATGATGTATAAAAAGGACAGGAGGTAACTTGTGAAGGTAATGATCGTTTTTAAATGGATCTGAAAATTTCCTTTCCGGGAAATTCCATTCTGTTTAAAAAATTCGTTTACTCTGAAGTTTAACACTTGAATAAACTCTTTTGACTTTGGATCGTCATTGTTGAATTTAATGGTTTGTTGTTTGAGCGTTTGCATTAGCTTTTGCAGATAAGATGAAGAGATAGTTGGTTTTCAAAATGAACCCGGGGTGTTTTTAACTTGTCTTTATTTTCCGGATAAAAAACAGCAAGATCCATCTGACCCGAACTGTTATGCATTTCTGGTCAAAAAAGTTACACCTGTCATTTTGGGGAGGGAAGAACAGGCAGGTCAAAAATAGCTTGGACATCAAATGCAGACCATCAAAGAAGGCGTCACCTGTTTTGTTTCATCCTTTCCTGGTTCTGGAAAAGATCAAATCCTGACTTAAAAAATTTTGATAGCGGCTGCCTGTTTCGAGGATAAAATTAAAGCACAGTTATCTTCAGGGTATTATTGGCTAGTGCAAATGATTGTTCTGTGTTACCAGGGAAAAACGGACCGCTATCTCGCCGATCAAGTCATCCCGATGGTAAAGTTAAGCATACTTTCCTAAAGTGGCGTTTTTTTTTAATGTTTGGGCCCGCATACGGTTATCGCTTTGCGCCATGACCTGGAAAATCATTCATCCCGCAAATGTTTTACCGGGTTTACCATTGCTGCCTTTAACGACTGCATGCCCACCGTCAACCCCGCAACCAAAAGCACCGCTCCGCCGGCGATGAAAACGATGGCAGCGTACATCCACCCGGTCAGTTCAATGCGGTATTCAAAATTCTCCAGCCAGTTTTGCATGAAATACCAGGCCGACGGCGCTGCAAGCCCTGACGCTGCAACAACCAGTTTTATAAAATCCGCGGACAACAGGCTGACAAGCCCCGGAACCGTAGCGCCCAATACCTTGCGCACGCCGATTTCCCGGACCCTGTATTGCAGGGTGATCGCCAGCAAGCCGTACAGGCCCATGGCGGCGATTAACATGGCCAGCATGCTGAATCCGAAGATCAGCTTGGAAAACCGTTCGTCGGCCTGGTATCGAAGCCGGACGGTTTCATCCAGGAACGAAAAACGGAAGGGCAGGTCGGGGGCGATTTCCTGCCAGTCCTTTTCAAGGGAAAGAATAGTCTTCCGAATATCGCCGGGCCGGACGCGCAGCAGGATATGTTCCATATTGGTAAGGGGCACAAAGGCAACCAGCGGCTGAATTGGGTCGTGCAGGGATTTGTAATGAAAATCTTTGACCACCCCGATGACCTCCCCTTCCTTGATCTGATCCACCCGGATCTTTTTTCCGATGGGATTGTCTTTCCAGCCGAAAGACCGGACAGCCGACTCGTTGAGGATGATCGCCGTTGCTGTATCTGCCGGGTGCCCGGCAGAAAAATCCCGGCCCTCCAAAACCTGGACGCCCAGGGTTTTGAAATAGTCAAAATACCCCCCCATGATGTGCATGGCCGTCGCCTGGTGTTCGTCCACACCTTCCGGAAACATAGGCACGGAGCCGTAGTCCCCATCCAGGATATCGCCTGCCGAAATGCCGGTTACCGCAGGGTTTTGGGTCAATATCTTTTGGGCCAGCCGGTAACGCTGGTGGAAATCATCTGTCCGCATCTGTAGCGATACCACCTGCTCGCGGTCATATCCCAGTTGTTTACTGCCCATATAGTCCATTTGTCGCAAAACCACCAGGCTGGCCGTAATCAGCCCGATCGTAACCAAAAATTGAAAAACTACTAAAAGCCGGCGGACATTCAACCCCTGACTTCCGGTCTTCAATACGCCTTTCAAGGCAAGCACTGCCCGGAAACGGGCAAGTACCAGCGCCGGATAGAGGGAAGCGCCCAAGCCGGCCAACAAGCTGATCACAACCAATGCTGGCAATAACACGGCAAAGTCTCCGGCGCCAGGATGCAACTCCCAACCCAGGTAACGCGCGATGGCCGGTTGAAAACCTGTATACAAACCGAAACCCAATACCATGCTGACGAGGGCAATCAGCGCCCCTTCTCCCAAAAATTGCCCGATCAGGACGCCCTTCCGCGCACCCAAAACCTTTCGCAAACCCACTTCCTTTGCACGACGAACAGCCCGGCCTGTACTGATATTCATAAAATTAAGTGCGGCGATGGAAAGGATCAGAAAAGCAATAGCGAGCAAACCGTTGGTGTAAACCCGACTACCCTGTTCCTGGTATTCTGTATTCATCATCTGGCCAGACCCAAAATAAATGTCCTCCAGAGATTGCAACTTGAGTTCAGCGCGGGCTGCGCGGTCAGGTGTTACATGCGCCTTAAAAAATGCAGGTAATTTGGCGGCCACGCTTTCGGGTTGCACGCCATCCCGCAACAGGATATAATTATGAAAGGAGATCCAGCCCCAACTGTCCAGGGTTACCGGATACCCCGCCGGTACTTTAAAAGTGGAAAAAGAAACCAGGAAATCAAAAACCAAGTGGGTATTCCGGGGTTTTTCCGCAAGGACCCCCGTTACAGTGAGGTTGGTTTCCCCGTCCAGGAGAAGGCTCCGGCCAATGATATCCCGGGTCGTTCCAAAATATTTCTGAGCCGTTTCCGGGGTCAGAACCACAGAGTTAGGGGCTGAAAGCGCGGTTTCAGGGTCACCGCTTTGAAGCGGAAAAGTGAAAAGCTGGAAAAAATCCCGGTCGGCATACACCAGCCGGTCCTCATAAAAAAGTTTGTCGCCTTGTTCCAGTACAACCTGGTCGGTATATCGCAGGCGAACAGCCGTTTCTACCTCCGCGAATTCGGCTGCCAGGGCCGGGCCCATAGGCGGGGAGGTAGTCGCCAGATAACGACCGGCCGGCAATTTGGCGCGCTCGTCGTAAGTGAGGCGGAAAATCCGGTCGGCTTGGTCGTGAAACCGGTCGGCGCTCCATTCCTTCAGTACAAATTGCAGAATAAAAAAAACACTGGCCAGCCCAATGGAAAAACCAAAAACATGGATGAAAGCGCTCACTTTATCGCGGAGCAGGTTGCGCAGGGTGATCTTCAGGTGATTCCGGAGCATTGGATTGAAATTTAACCACTAAGAACACTAAGAACACTGAGTGTACTGAGTGAACTTAGTGGTTCAAAAAACACCTACAAATACCAGGAAGGACCGTTTTGTTTGTTCAGGGATGCTTTCAGCCTGGGTTTTCTCCTCAATTATCTGTTCAACAATTCAGTTGCTTTCTCCAGTGCGCGGTCCTGGCCTGCCAACAGATTTTCCTTGGTATTCCGGATCCATATATCCGGCGCCAGCCCCGTCCCTTCGTAACTTTGGCCGTTGGATGCACGGAAATCACCAACCGAAACGCTGAAGATCCAGCCGTTGTACAATTCAAAATTGGGGTTATCCGAAAAACTTCCGGCCGTGGTATCGCCGACCATAGTCGTTTGGGCCAATTCATTCATCGCCAGCGCAAATGTTTCGCCCGCGCTTTGGGTAAACCGGGAGGTCAATAAAATAACCGGGTTGTTGTATTGGAAATCCCCGGTGGGCTCCACGTACCATTCAACGGCATCGGCGAACTGGTTGTGAGCCGGGCCGTTCCGCTTGCGGGAGGTCATGTACAGTTTTCGCGCTGTAGCAAACCGGCCGGCAACGTATTGCGAAATGGCGTCAAAACCCCCGTAATGCCCCCGGATATCGATGATCAGGCCTTTGGTTTCGCGCAAATCGCTCAACGCCGCATCCATCGCCTTTTTGGCTTTTTTCTTCGAATCGGTTCCCGTGAAGTTCAGGTACCCGATATTGCCCGGTAATCGGCCGTAACCTATATTCGGGCTCGCCTGATGGTACTCGGCGAGGTATTTTTTGACGACCTCCAGGTCATAATCTTCCTGAACTTTCAAAATGGTGAGCTGGTCGTTTTGGTATCGCAATACGCCGCCTGGGAAAACGGGTAGATCACCGTTTGTCGGGTATAAATTCAGGTGGTTGTCGTTCAGTTGGACCATCATGTCGCTCAAAACCTGGTATAGCCCGGCGTCCGTCATCTGGTCGTTAACCCGGGGCCGGAACTGGTCGTGGATGGCGTTCCAGTTGATGTTTTTGACTTCAAACAGCCCGTAGCGCTCGTCAAAAGTTTGCCAAAAAAGTTCGAAGTTGTTGGTCGGGGTATTTTCCAGTTCCGTACCGATCAATTCCTTTTCGCAGGAGGCCATGATGAACAGGCCTGCAAATGCAGCCAGAGAAATGGATTTCAATAATTTATGATGAATGGATCTCATGATAGTTTGCATTAAAATTGGTGATAAAAATTAGCCAGGAAGGAATGGTTCATGGCTTTCATCGTTTGGGATTGCCGGATCTGGTACCAATTGAAGTCGTAGTTCAGACCGGCGCCCCAGCGGTCATTGAATTGGTATTGGTATCCAAGGGATATAGCAGGGGCCAGGAATTTGCGCGGCCCGGCCCACTGGCTTTTATCGAAAAACCCGCCCGCGGGGGTTTTGCCGGTGGTGGATACGGTGTTGTCGTACGGCAGGCGGGTCAACAACGCGGCTACCGGCAGACGGGCGCCGGCCGTGAAGGCGTGATGGTCGTTCACCCGATGCTGAATCCAGGCTTCAGGGCTGATGCTAAGGGCGTTGAACATGCCGGCTGAGGTCCAGCCCTGCGGATAAAAGAGTTCGTTCATGATCCGTCCGCCCGCTGCAACCATAAAGGTGGATGCCTGGGTGGAAGGAATCTTGTAATACGCGCCCAGGGACAGGCGCCCCGACAAAAGCGTACCGCCTGCAGGAAATTTTTTGTCTTCGCTATTGCCTTCATCATCCTGCTCCTGGAAAAACAACGTACGGCCGGGATGGTATTTTGGCGAGGCGCCGCCCATCTTCAGGTCCAGATCCAGGGAGAACAAAAACCGGCCCGACTCCAGGTTATAGAACAACCGCAGGTTCTTGGGTTTGCTCCGGTAAATGAGCGGAGAAGTGTTTTTGTCCAGATAAGTAACATTGCCGATACCCAGCGCCAGGCCAATCCTGTTTTGCGTGGGCATCCAGCGGCGCATCTCGGTGTCTTGCGCCCGGGTGATCAATGGGGTCATTAATAATGCAATGACCAGAAAATTCCATTTCATGACTTTTTGTTTTTTTTACAAAGAACGGGTGAAGGCGCATTGAAATGCAAAAAATATCGGGTCCGGAAGGTCCGACCCAATCCGCACAGACTCATTCGGGCTCACTGCCCTGGTTTTTGTCCCGCGCTCCAGATTTCCTCCAAAGGAGCCCTCTGGACATATCTCCAAATCTCTCACTCCGCATTTAATGCATGGCAGATTGTACCGGGGAAGGTTCCCGACAGCAATAGCGTGAATTTTCAGACACTCAGGTTCCCGGCATTGACCTGCTCCAGGTATTCCGAGGGGGTCATGCCTGTTTTTTTCTTGAAAACGGCATAAAAAGAAGCCTTGGAACTAAAACCCGACTCCAGGGCGATGCCTAGCTGGTTAAGGTGTTTTTTGTGGGGGGAAAGCGCCTGGCTTTTGAATTCTTCCAACCGGTAGTCGTTGACAAGGTCAAAAAAATTACCCTTGTACCAAGTGTTGATGGCTTGAGATACCTGGTGGCGGGGCAATCCGGCGCTATCGGCGAGTTGGGTGAGGGTGAGGTCGTTGGCGAGGAAGAGTTTCCCGGATTCCAGCACGTCTTTTACTTTATGGAAGACTTCCTGTAATTGGGTTGCTTCCAAACCGGATTTTTTATACTTTTTTTCAATGTTTGGAGCGTCTTCAGGTTGGGGCGCGTTGGGTTCCTGCATGATCCCGAAAAGGACCGGTTGAGTGAGCGCTTTGTACGACAACCAATAAAAAAGTAAAACCACCCCGATAAAGTGAAAGCGGTACAGGCCGGATAGCAAGGGAATGCCCCAGATCCGCCCAAAAAAAACCAGGACGCCAAAAAAGGTAACGGCTGCCAGGAAGATCAGGAACTGTCGCAACCATCCCACACGAATGGCTTCGATGGAAGAAAATTCATCGGACCGCCTTTTTTCCTGGTGCAGGTAAAACAGCAGATTGCCGACGACAAATCCGATCTGCACGAACGATGAAAACTGATTGACCCAGCCGAAATCATCCTGCAAAACCTGGTCAAAAGCATCCAGGTAAGCTCGTTTGGTTTCAGCGTCTTGCAAAAAATAGGGGAACAGGCTGATGAAAATGATAAGAAAGGGCACAAAAAGAGAAAATTTGACCCAGGTGTTCACCCGGGATCTCGTAAGTTGTTGTATAAATAAAAAGAACAGCGGCCCATACAGTGAACCCAATACCCAGGATACCCGGCTCAGGTGCGGAAAGGCCAGAAAAAAATCCCGCTCATCAAAACCGACCAATACCAGATGGAAAGAAACGATCAGCAAGATAAGCCCCAGAATTTTATTGGCCGAAGGATTAACCTTGGACCGGATCAGCAACACCGCCAGAAAAATTCCCTGGATCGAAGCCGCCCCGTAAAGAATTTTTATGAACAGGACTTTGTCCAACATGGATTTATTCGATTCAATACCCTTCCGTTCTTCCTCAATTCACCGACAATCCTTTAGCGATCACCCAGCCCTCTCGTCCGTCTATGCACCTGACTTTGTACCATTGCGGCACGTCGAATTGCCGGCCGTGTTCGTCGGTCATTTTGGTTTCCAGGATCACAACCTCTTCGTAGATCTTAAATTCCCGGGTCTTGGGGGCATCCGGTTCCGGTTTACCCTGAAGAGAAATGTTTTTCCGGGTGATATAACCGGTCGGACCAGCAGGCGGCTTTGCTTTTGGCGGCGCCGGAGCCTGCCCTTCGGCCTGGGCCTTCGGCGGGTTTTCCGGGGTGGCGCCTGGAGGTTGTTTTGTTTGTATTTTGGATGGATCTTGCGGTTTTTCCTCCGGTTGCGGCGCCACAGGGGCCGGTTTTTCGGCAACGGCGTTCTGCCCTGTTTCAGCGCCGGAGGACGGGCTGTTGGAACAACCCGTAACAGATATCGCGGCAATCAACATCATATACGGAAAAACAGTCCGGACGGTCATATCAATTCATTGAGATAAGAAATACAGCTTTCGCAGCCAAAGATCGGCATTTTCGACAAATGGAAATCCATCCAACGGTCATCAATTATCCGGTTGCGGTAGTTTTTTCAGCCAGGCCGATAAAGCTGTGTTAAAGGCGCCGGGTTTTTCCATATTGCTCATATGCCCCGCTTCCGGGATCTTGATGTATTCGGCGCCGGGGATGTTTTGGTGCAAAAGGCCAGATATTTCCTGGAAATCCGGTAAATCCAGCGCTCCGATCAGGATAAGGGTGGGCGCCCTGATCGCATGCAACTGATCGATGCAAGGTGGGTTTAAAGGTATCAGCGGGTTTTTATGGATAAAATGCCACCCCGAATAGCCGCCGACTATTTCCTGAAGGCGTCCGGCCACTTCCTTATTCCGGCGGCTGGCCTCAAAAGTGGGGTGTTCCAACCACAATTGCAGGGCCTTGGGGATGCCTTCTTCCCGGGCAGCTTCATAAATATGCGCCATTGGGTAGTCCTTCATGGCGTACCCTTCCAGGACGCTGTCCACCAGGACCAATCCCAAAACCCGGTGTGGGAACGACAGGGCAAAACTGGTGGCTGCCCGGCCACCCAGGGATAAACCTACGATGACCGCTTTTTCAATTTTCAAAGCATCCAGCAAGGCGGCCAGGTCTTCGTGGTGGGTATACGTTTCGTTTTCAACGGGCAGGTCCGACCTGCCGAATCCCCTGAGGTCGTATCGAATGACCGCGTGATCTTTGGCAAAAAATGCCCACTGCTCATCCCACATCCGGGTATCCAGGCTAAACCCGTGGATGAATACTACCGGAACGCCCCGGCCTGCTTTTTCGAAATAGATATTCGTCCTTTTGACAGCGATTCTCCCCATTTGCGAATTTGGCAATTTTGATAACTCCTTTGCCGGGTTACACGCTGCCGGTAAAAGGGCAAACAGCAAACCCCACCATTTCAAATTGCTTTTTTTCATGCCGCATTGACCGACTTATCCCTGAAAAACACCAGGAACAATACCAGCGCAGCCGCAGCAATACCCGCCGGTACCATCCACAACCCGAACCAGTTGGTCGCTCCGTCCGCCGCGGTATAATAATCCTTGACCTTGCCCGCGATGATGGAGCCGATGAACATGCCCAGGCCGTAAGTGGCCAGTGTGATGAGCCCCTGCGCCTGTGATTTGATCTGGATGCCCGCGCGCTGGTCGGTGTAGATCATCCCGGTGACAAAAAAGAAGTCATAACAAATGCCGTGCAGCAATATGGCCGTGTACAACATCCAGACCGAACTGCCGGCATCGCCCACGCCAAAAAAAATGAACCGGGCAATCCAGGCCAGCAACCCGACGATCAGGATCTTTTTAACGCCGTAACGCGCATAGGCCAGCGGGAGCAAAAGCATGAATAGTACCTCGGCCACCTGCCCCAACGACATTTTGTTTTCGATGCCGAACGTGCTCGGGTCCTGGCTGGGAAAAGCCAGGGCATACGAATCGGTCAGCGACGGATTGGCCCAGGTGTAATAAAACGAAAGCGGAATGCAAACGGCAATGGAAGAAATGAAAAAGATGGCAAACGACCGGTCTTTGAACAGCACAAACGCGTCTTTGCCGATAATCTGCCCGAAAGTGACCGGCCCCGTGGCTTTCGGCGGAGTATCCGGCAAAAAGAAGGAAAAAACACCGATCAACAGGGCCGCGCCCATCGCAATCTGGAAAATAGCCGCTTTATCCCCTACTCCGTAAAAACCAACCACATTCGTGATGAAGATCCAGGCCAGGGTGCCCCATACCCGGATGGACGGGAATTGTTTTTCCGGGTTGTCCATATTCCGCATGGCAATGGAACTGGTCAGCGCGATCGTGGGCGTGAAGGTCAGGCAGTATAACACCATCCCCCAAATGAAAAGGCCCGGGTCCTTGATCTGGGTCAGCCAGAACAACAAAGCCGCCCCGATGAGGTTCAACACCCCCAGCACCCGTTGGGCGGAAAAAAACCGGTCGGCCAGCATGCCGATGAAAAACGGCGCGGCTATAGTTGCGATTGAAAACGCGGCGTAAGCCTGACCAACCTGGTCGCCCGTGGCGCCGAGCTGACTGATCATGTATTTGCTCATCTGTCCGTACCAGGCGCCCCAGACGCAAAACTGGAGGAACATCATGAAGGAGAGTTGCAGGCGTAAGGTGATTTTCATGTTCAGATGAAGGTTGAAGGTTAAAGTGGTTTTTCAAGGGAAGGTAACGACCCTTTCGGCAGGCAAGTTACAAAAAAGCCTATGTATTTCAAGCTCCTCCCGACGGATCGGATACGAGGTCAGGGATACGAACGAACGGGCCACCGCTCACTTGTACCCCCTGGTGTATACCGTCCGGTTGGTGGCAGCCGTGCCGCCCAGCACACCCTCACGGCTGGTTTCCACCACCAGTGTGGGCTCCCACGGCGTTTCGGTCGGGGGCGCCAGCCATAGAGTTTGGATTACTTTCTGTCGGCCCCACTGCCCTGTTCCGGGGTCCTGGAAAGGATACAGGGTGGTAATAACCAACCGGTTGCTCTCCCAAACCGTAGTCGACGCCAGATCGGGGTCCGTACGCCCCATTTGGATTGCATTCTTTGTCTCCGAACCGTCCAGTGCAAACCGATAACGCACCGGAGGCTGTAACTCTCTGGGGGTAAAGACGACCCTTTCTATTTCCAGCCGGTCAGGTGTGTGGTTGATCGATATCTTGTCGCCCCAGCCACTGCCCAGGGTCGGTACAACCGGTGGAGCCGACCTGCCCAACGGCGACCTCGTTTCCAATACGGCTGTGGACCACGAACCGGAAAAATCCGGATCGGGCAGGGCTTCGGAGCGGCTACCCGGCGGTTGGCGATCTGTGCGGGAATAAACGGGTGTCAGGCTGCCTGCGCCTTTTGCCGGCGGCAGATACGGATCAGGCGCGTTAGCCGGCACTCTCGGATAATCTGCCAGGGATTTTTCATACTCCCTCACCATGCCGTCCATAATGCCGATCACCCAGGGATAATGATCCTTGACGTCAATCTCTTCAAGGGGGTCGGCACGGAGGTCGAACAGCCGTACCAGGTTGCCCGGTTCGGGGTCTGGCAATTCGGTCTGAAAATGGTACCACAATTTCCAATCGCGCCATTTTACGGCCATCACCTGGCCTGCCCAGTTCATAAAAATCGAACCTTCCCGGTTGGAATGGTTTTGTTTGCCTTCCAGGAACGGCAACTGGTTCACACTTTCCATAGCCCGGTCGGTCGGCACGATTTGAGGAGCGCCAGCCGCCGCAGCGATTGTAGCAAACAGATCCGTTTCGTGAACGACCTCGTTGGAAATCCGCCCGGCTGGTAACTTGCCGGGCCAGCGAATCACACAAGGGGTGCGAACGCCGCCTTCCAGTGCCGAATTGTAATAACCCCGCCACGGGCCTGATGTTCCCCGCCAGGGGCGCCGCATCTCGGCGCCGTTGTCGGAACACCAGATGACAATGGTTTGGTTTTCAATTTTCAGCCGTTTCAGGGCTTCAAGGATCAACCCGGTATTGTAGTCGACATCCGCCATAGCGTCGCCCATATCTCCGGCGCCGGTAACGCCGGCCTTGTCGGGATGCGGCAATGCTGGAAAATGGACCTGGGTCATCGGATAATATACAAAAAAGGGTCGCCCTGACCGGGTGTGTTTTTCCATAAAGGCGACCGCTCGTTCGGCAGCTTCCCGATCGAGGGTACGCCGGGTTGTCAGGTCGAACGGTTTTACCTTTCGGGAAGGTGTACCGGCCGTTCCCTCCCAGATATAAGGTTCGGGCTGCCGGGTTGGATCAAACCCGTCGAATGCGGTAAACTGGGCGACATGGCTCGTGCCGGGAATTCCGTACCATTCGTCAAACCCTTGGTGGGTGGGCTCTCGTTTCCCCGCCCAGTCGGGGCCGCCCAGATCCCACTTGCCAAAAAGCCCTGTTGCATACCCAATGGATTGAAGCGCTTCGGGTATCGTTACTTCCCACAATGTGAGGCCTGAAAAGTAATTCTCACCGGTGCGGGTCGCATAACGGCCGGTCATAATCGCCGCCCGTGAGGGGACGCAGGAATACTCTACGTTAAAATTGGTCAGGCGGATGCCCTCGTCCCCGATCCGGTCGATATTTGGGGTGGGGACGCCCCTTACCCCGCCATAAGCGCCGACTTCTCCGGTCCCCAGATTATCCGGAAAGATCAGGACGATATTGGGTCTGCGTTGTGCATGCGCCGGTAAGACAAACAGGAAAAACAGGAGCAACGGGCACAAGGTGTGTTTTTTCATCGGTCTGTTTATTTTGTTACTATCTATTCACCTTTATTCATTGAATCATCAGACTAATGATCCCCACCCCGTGAGCTTCCTTCAACGCGGATACCGGAAGCCCCGGACCAATGGAAATCTGTATGCCTTCGATCTCTTCGACCCTTACCTGACCGTCTCTTTCGCCGGAGGAGAAATAATACGGCAAAAAAGTAGGATAGGGTCGGGGCATGGTAACGGTCTTTACTTTTTTCAAATCTTCGATCGGAATCTCGTATTCCTTCAGCTCTTTTCCAATTGTAATGATCTTCCCGTATGCGTTTCCGTCTTTGGCAATCAACGCGATCTGAACGGGTTTAGCAGCGCCGTCGAGCGACCTGGCTTTCAACACCATCAATTTCTTCCCGGACAGGTTTGCCCTCAAAGGGTCTATTTTTTCATTCACATAATACCGCGCGCTGTAATCATGGATGACAGGGCCGTTCAGGTTTTCGTTATCCTCCTGAAAGAGTTGATTGATCCTGATCTGGTATTCCGCTTCATTTAAAAGATCTGTCGGGACCAATTTTGAATCTCTGGCCCAACGGGTGAAGGACAGGCCGCTCCAGTCCTCCTGCGCATTGAACAAATAGATGGGTTGCGTTTTCCCGATCACCCGCACACGGTAAGGATTGCGGTCATAAAAATCCCAATGAAAGGGAAGTCCGGGTTTACCTGCTGGAAAGGTTTCCGGTTGATTCCCATTTTTCACAAGGATGTAGTAGGTGAGAAACCCCTGGTTCATCAGTTCCCGGGGGATCTCGGCCGTATACGTGAAGCCGTTTTTACGTTGCATGTCGATCAGTTGCCAGTTGAACCCGCTGGTCACCTGGAGCTGAACCGTCCTTTCAGGATCGGGACTGATGACCTGCGCCTCAACGGAGAGCGGCTCATCCGCCAGAGCAAAACCGGGGTGTTTATGTACCAGCCAGGTTTTATCCACCGAAGGGGCAGGCGCCTGAAATTCATTCAACCTGATATTTTGCCAGGTATCCTGTGCATCCCATCCGGTTGTCCGGCCGGTTTTTACAAGCAGATACGCGCCGGGCCGGATCCTGAATTTTCCATTGGAAACCTCCGGCTGGTCCTGGTTACCATTGTTGAGCGGCTTGATGCTGAAGTTTTCGCCGAGGTCATCCAGGCGGATTTCCATGCTGTTGGTATTCCATTGCACAACCGCCACCTTTTTCTCAAGGCTGTTGCGGCCGTATGGATTGTCAACGATCAATGCATCGGGCATGACCTCCAGCCGCCATACCCCGCTTTCGAGCCGATCCAGAAAATAGGCGCCGGTCCCCTGGTATTCCACCACCGGCGAACGCCCATGGCCGGCAATATGATCAAGCCGGGATGCATCAGCCGGTGGAACATCGGTGCTGTTGGTATAAAAATATTTCTCCGGCACATTGAACAGCGCGAGATCCTGTCCGTAATCCACTGCAAACCCGTCGAAGCGGATATTTCCGGGATAAGGCCCAAAATCCTTGTACATGGGAATGCGATGGAATATTTCAGAACAGATCTTCAGGCTGAGCGCTTTGTCCGGCGTATATGCCAGATTCATATGGTGGGTATTGTACTCGGTATTGACATCCGCTAAAAACATGGGATCATAGGAGAAATGGGCGGCCACCTGAATACCTGCTTTTCGAAATGAACGGGCCATGGCAGGATAAATATAGGATTTCCCGATATCTGCCGCGTCAAATTCATACACCAGCCGGGCGCCCTTATATTTCTTGATGGTTGCGTCAAACGGAATACGGTAATCATCCACATTGGGCAAAAAATTTCCGGACAATTCCTTTTGATAACCCAGTCCGGTTGGATACCATTGAAAAGTACCTCCCTGTATGCCGGCCTTGAAATAATCCTCTGCCAGATGCACACTGTGGCTGATGTTGTAAAAGACCGGTTTTTTATATCCGGTTTTTCGGACGGCATCCACCATACGTTGAATAAATGCAGTTACATCTGCCGGTTTTTCGCGATGATGGGGCTCGTTGCTGATCTCGATGGCAATGAGGTGCGGGTCGTCCTTATAGGCTGTCCTTGTATAAGGATTTACATGGTTCATGAATTGGTACAAATAATTCTCCTGGGCCTTGATAGCCCCGGGGTCGGTCAGGCAGGCGCCCTTCCCGTATCTGGCGGAAAACCCGGGAGTCGGTTCGTCCGGTTCCGGCCAGCCGTTCCCCCAAAAGGCAATGGGCGTCAAAACATAGTTGATCTTCCTTTCAGCAAGCTTTTTTAATAAATAATCAAACGCATGAAGGTGTTCATTAAATAACAGATTGCCCAGTGTGTCGCTTATTTCCGTATCCCATACATGGACCCGGTACAGATCGAAACCCAATCTGGAGAAATGGTATACATCCTGATCGATCGCCGTCAACGGATCAATGCCCAATTTCAGCGCCGACCGGTAGGCATGTGCAAAAGGAACGGTATAGTTGACCCCGAATCCCTTTATTTCTTCCCGGCTGCCTTCCCACCGCATGACGCCGGCGTCGTCCACAAAAACGCCGTTTTCGCCCGGTGGATCCGCTACTTGCGCATACCCCGCCCGGCCGGTGAATAAAATGATGAATATCAGCTTCAAAAGGAATGAACGATCCATGGTTGGCATTTTTAGTATCTTTTATTGACCCGAATCAAATATCCACCGCGCGGCGGCTTCCAACATCTGCCATCCAGTATCCGACATCGAGCGTCGAGCATCCAGCGTCGAGCATCCAGCATCCAGCATCAAACCACTCTCCCCCCCAAAATCACCCGTTCCACCAGATCGCTCCCAAAGGCATAGGGCAAATACGCGATCGAAGGCATCGGTCCTGTAATAAAAACATGGGCAGGAAACCCCCTGGCTATAGCCCCGCATTCCTGTTCCAGTTCCAGGGCGCAGGCGCCGTTGACTGTAGCGGCGTTGACCGCTTCTTCAGGCGTCATTCGCAGTTTGATACAAGCCAGGGAAAGCACAAAAGACATACGCCCCGAAGGGGAAGTGCCCGGATTGAAATCGCTCGCAAGGGCCACGGGCAAACCTGCCTCGATCAGTTGGCGGGCGGGGGGATAATGATCATCGTTGAGAAAAAACGGCGCGCTGGGCAGCAATACCGGCATCGTGCCGCTGCCGCGCAGGCTATCCATTTCGGCTTTGTTAACCACCTCCAGATGATCAACGGAAAGGGCGCCCAGCCGAACGGCAGCCTCAATACCCCCCATAGAATTAAACTGGTTGGTATGGATCTTGGCCTTCAGGCCGTAAAGCGCTCCGGCCCCGACGATGCGCTCCATTTCCCTGACGGAGAAAAAATTCTTTTCACAAAATACATCGATATAGTCGGCAAGGCCTTCGTCCGCAATTCTGGGCAACATTTCTTCAATGACCAGCCGAAGGTACCCCTCACGGTCCTGCCGGTATTCAAGGGGCAAGGCGTGCGCTCCCAGAAACGTGGCTTTTACCGGCGCCGGCGACATTTCCTTCAGTTTGCGGATGACCCGGAGCATTTTCAGTTCGCTTTCCAGCGTCAGCCCATATCCGCTCTTGATCTCAATAGCGCCTGTACCGTACCCCTGTACTTCCCGCAACCTGCCCCAGGCTTGTTCGAGTAAAACTTCTTCGGGTACTTCTGTCAGCCGAAGGGCGGAGTGAAGGATACCCCCGCCGCGCAACGCGATCTCGGCATAACTCTTTCCGTTGATCCGATCGACAAATTCGGCTTCCCTGCTGGCTGCAAAAACAAGGTGGGTATGTGAATCCACCCAACAGGGAAATACCATCCGCCCGGTGGCGTCGATGACCTCATCGGCTCGTTCCGGCGACTGGCTCATGGGGCCGAAACCGGCAATCCGGCCGGCTTCTATCAGCAAAAAGGCATCGTCTATCGAAGGTAAAAGCGCCAGGTTTGCTCCCGACAAAGGGCCTTTCACTTCTTCGCGTACCTGCACCAGGGTTTTAATGTTTTGTATTAAAATACTCATTATATGTTTTTATCCGCTGCGAAGATAACAAGTATTTTGAGGCCGGGAGGATTTGAGAATGCGAAAATGCCGTTCGCCCTGCAGCGCAGCAGGCGGTGCAACATAGATATGAGACGGCCCGGTTTCGAATCAACTCATCAACAATTTCTCAGGTTGTTACATGGAATCCGCGCATCCTCAAATCCTCAAATCTTCGCATCCTCTTTTTTAAAAGGCCTCTGAGAAAAACCAATGAAACGCAGAAACCATCTCTCGGATCAATCCCCAAGCGACCTGATCACCCCCCTGATATCATTCCTGTTGAGGTAAAGCAGGTATTCTTCGGCCAGGCTGAGCCGCCCGAACTTGCCGATCAGGATCCGGTAAGCCAGATGACCGTCTTGCCGGAAAGCGATCATCTGCACTTCCTGGTCTTTAAACCGGTTTTCAAACCGGGTCACCGTCCGAAGTGCATTCTGGTAATCGGTATATACCCCCAGTTGAATGGCGTAAAGTTTTTCACTCCTTGGGATAAAAGCAGTTTGTACGGGCGATCCCGTCTCCGGCAAGACGGTTTCCGGGGCCGCAGTTTGGGGATGATTGAGGATAAGGGAAGTGGAATACCCTGCAGCATCCGCCACCAGTTCCTGGTCAGTTTGGCCCCCGGATGAAAGCGGGGGGTGGGGGGTCAGCGGCGGCCTGTAGACCGGAAGCCGGGCAACCGGTGAGGCCAGGATCGGGCCTGTTGATGCATAATTTTGTCCGATCCGATGCCGGGGTTGGTTAAATTTTTCGAGATGTTTCTTGAAAGGCAAAGGCTCCAGAGCGATATCCATCCGGTCGAGCAATTGGCCTTGGGTATTAAAAAAGAGCACCGTGGGAAGCGCCCTGACCTCAAAGCGCTTTTGCAGGTCTTGCCCGGCCTGTTCGTCAATATCCACCTTGATGGCGAGATAGTTTTGTTGAAGATAACCTTTTACCGCCCCGTCTGTGAAGGTGTTTTCTTCCATCCATTGACAGGGCATACACCAGGCTGCCCGGAAGTGAACAAGGAATAGCTTTCCTTCTTTTCCGGCAAGGTTTCGGATCTCTTCAAAAGTGGCGTCGATAAAAATGTCGTCCTGGCTGGAGAATGCGGGAGAAATGCCGATTGCCCACCAAATGGCCAGCAAAGCAATTTGTTTCATGTTCATGGGATGAGATTATGCCCATAAAAATAGGCTTTTCACAGCAAAAATGCAAGCCGTCATCCCGGTTGTTTTACGAAAAGGTCAGGCAGACTGAGGAAAGGGGGCTTCGGCCGGAAAGAAACTGAGCAATTCCTGATTATGGGTAAGCAATTTGACGGCAGCCTGGTAGATCTGGTCGGAGCATTGAATCATAAAGCGGACTTCATTGGTCAGTTGCTCGTATTCCATCTTTGTTTTGTTGTATTCGGTACACTTGCTGATTCCTTCCAGAAATTCCCGCAATACAGCGGTCTCCTGGAGAAGGTCCTTCAATTTTGCAAGCTTTTCCTTGCACAACACCGGATAGTGCCCGTTTGTGCCGTTGCCCGGCAGGCTCAGGTCTTTCAGGATCATATCCGCCATGGAAACTTCGAAAATCTCCGCCAGCTTTAGAAGATTGTACAATTTGGGCTCAGCAGTCCCGTTTTCATAGGAAGCAACGTTGCCGCGATTCAAACCAACCCTGGAGGCCAGCTCTTCCTGGCTCAGGTTCCGTTGTTTGCGTAAATACCGGAGGTTATCTGACAGAAAGATTCGTTGTCGGGTCATACCAGTTTGTTCCTTTTGCCGTGCATCTATCAGGCCTCCCATCAGTCTTTTATTTTAAAATAGATGATCAATTGTTTAAAAACCACAAACACCCTGAATTGCGTATATTACTTAATATACAACTGTTGTTTCGTTTAGTTTAAAACTGTTAAAAATTTTAACACTTCGAACATGACACGGTGTCATGCGGACAATTCGGGCATTATTTTTGATAAAACCTTTCTAAATAGATAATTTTTTTTGCAAAAATGAGGTCTAAATCTTAAATTTGTAAAAAATAATTGCACAACCACATACATCACCGACATGATCTACGCAATGCAAAACCAAATGCAAGAACAACTCGAACGCATTAGTAGTTCTTTGCGCGCCTTTTCTCTGAAATTGACCGGCAATCTGGATGACGCTGAAGATTTATATCAGGATACGGCATTGAGAATCATTACCAATGCCGATAAATACAACCAGGGCACCAACTTCAAAGCCTGGGCCGTTACCATTATGCGGAACATTTTTATCAACAATTACAGAAAGAAGGTGCGCCGGAACCTGATCATCGATCAAACTCCCAATAATTACTATATCAATAGCGGCGACCGGCTCGTGGAAAATGACGGTGAAGAAACCGTGACGATGGGCGAGTTGATGGGAATGGTGGATCAACTGCCGGAGGATTTCCGCAAACCCTTCATGATGGCGTTCGAAGGCTACAAGTATGATGAGATCGCCGAAGAACTCGACTCTCCCCTCGGAACAATCAAAAGCCGGATCTTTTTTGCCCGTAAAAAGTTGCAAAAAATGTTTTTCTCGGCATCCAAGGAACGCCGGGCCTGATTTTTTCATTTGGCCTTCTCAACACCAGGATACCACCCCAATGCCGTCCATGCCGCCCCAAACAATCGCCAACTGACCGAATTTCCGGCCAAGTTCTATCGCTTCCCGGTTGGAAAGCCCGAGAATCAGCAGATTTCGCTCCGGCGGCCACCGACCGTTCGGGTCGAGCCCAAACCCCTTGAAAGCAGGTTTTCCAAGGGCCTTTACCGCTTTTTGGAGGGATAAAAAACGGCGTTTGTTCTCTTTGTCGGGCAACAATTCGGACTGCGGGTTATCCGCCGTGATAATGGCCCAGCTTTCCACCTGGCCGGCTTCGAGCAATTCGACCAATATGAGGTTGGCAATACCGGGTTGCACGGCCATCCGGGGGACGTCGATCTGGTAAACAGCCCCCTGATAGGCCTGCCCGAGAACCGCCTTTTTATCCATCGGTATTATATTCCCAGGATGCGCCGGTTGCCCGCTTCGTCCACCCCGCCGCCGGCGAAGTCGTCAAAAGCCTTCGCCGTTACCTGAATGATATGGTCGCTGATAAAGGAAGCCCCTTCCATGGCGCCTTGTTCCGGGCTCTTGATGCAACATTCCCATTCCAGCACAGCCCAGGATCCGTAGCCATATTGGCTCAGTTTGCTGAATATGCCGATAAAGTCCACTTGCCCGTCGCCCAATGAGCGGAAGCGCCCTGCCCGGTTGACCCAACCCTGGAAGCCGCCGTAAACGCCTTGCCGGCCGTTCGGGTTAAATTCGGCGTCCTTTACGTGAAAGGCTTTGATCCGGTCGTGGTACAAGTCGATGAATTCCAGGTAATCCAGCGCCTGCAAAACAAAATGGCTCGGGTCGTAATTGATGCAGGCGCGGGGATGACCGTTGAGTTCACGCACAAACATTTCAAATGAAATACCGTCGTGCAGGTCTTCGCCAGGATGGAGTTCATAACATGCGTCAACCCCTTGTTCATCAAAAACGTCCAGAATGGGTTTCCAGCGGGCCGCCAGCTCTTTAAATCCCATTTCGACCAACCCTGCAGGGCGTTGCGGCCAGGGGTACATAAAGGGCCATAAGAGGGCGCCGCTGAAGGTGACATGCGCGTCGAGGCCCAGATTTCTGCTGGCTTTGGCCGCCCACTTGAGCTGTTGTACGGCCCATTCTGTCCTGGCTTTTGAGTTGCCATGAACCGCAGCCGGCGCAAATCCGTCAAACAGGCTGTCATAAGCCGGATGCACCGCCACCAATTGCCCCTGGAGGTGGGTGGAAAGTTCGGTTATTTCCAGACCATGCCTGGCAATTTTACCTTTGAGCTCATCACAATAGGTTTTGCTTTCAGCCGCTTTTTGCAGATCGATCAGGCGGCCGTCCCAGGTCGGGATCTGGATACCCTTGTAACCCAGACCGGCCATATATTGGCATACGCTGTCCAGGCTGTTAAAAGGGGGCTGATCGCCCATGAATTGCGCCAGAAAAATGGCAGGTCCTTTTATGGTTTTCATTTAAACTGTATTGATACTTGTAAATGGTGATCTTTTTTTTATATACCGCCAGCATCGAGCATCCAGCATCCAGCCCGCCCTAAAAAGCGGGTAAACATCCAGCAGGCGCGGCCGGCATCTCTCCATTCGCAAAACGCAGGTTGAGCCGGACGGACTTTTTCTCATTTCACCTCCATCAGCAACCACTTATATGGATCAAGCTCCGGTTTTTTTGCTTTTACCGGAAAGGTCACCCCCTCTTTCGGAATTTCAATCCGGGTGGTTTCATTCCCGGCGGTTATTTCCACGGGCATCGGAAAAGGGAGGTTGTCCGGTGTTTCCCAATATAGGCTCCATTGACCGTTTTCGATTTTGGAATGTAAAACGGGCAGTTTGGGTTGTCGCAGGTAAAGATCGAAAAACCAGTCGAGTTCCATCCCTGATTCCGCCTCGCAAATATTCAGAAAATCATCGGTGGTCACAAACCGGGTCTGGCGTCCGTCGGTAATCTTTTCCATATTGGGGTCTGGGTAGGCCATCCTCCGCAGCGCTTTAAAAAAAGACTTTTCTCCCATGACATACCGCAAACTATGGAGTATCCATGCTCCCTTCGAGTAGATGGGCGCCCGGTAGATCTGAGCTGCTGAGCGGGTTTCGCGGGGCGCCACGGCCAGGGTATTGGAGAAACGGCGCGTGGCAGCCATGAAATCCCGGTATGCGCCCGCACCGGAAAGCTCCTCCACATAGAGGGCCTGCATATAGGTGCCAAAGCCTTCATGTATCCACATATCCCGCCAATCATAATTGGTTACCAGATTACCCCACCATTCATGTGCCAATTCGTGGTGGTGCAGGGCGTCGAATCCCCAGTCCCGGCCGGTCATTGAACTGTTGGAGAATTTTGCACCGTAAGCAATGATCGTCTGGTGCTCCATACCCAGGTGCGGCGTTTGAGCTACGCCGTATTTATCGGCCCGGAATGGGTAGGGGCCTATTAATTTTTCGTAAAAGCGCAGGTGGTCCAGCATCTCTTGGAAGAGTCGTTTCCCCTTTTCATAATCTTCAGGCAATACATAAAATACGACCGGGTATTTTTCGCCGGTTACGCAGTCCATCTCTCCTTCGACCGTCCGGTAGGGGGCAATATTGAGCGCCACATTGTAGATATTGATCGGGTTACTGATAAACCAATGATAGGTAGCGTATCCATTGTTTTTTTCAACTGACTGCAACCGCCCGTTGGATGCCACGACCAGGGGGTCAGGTACCCGGATATGCAAATCCATGGAATCCGGTTCGTCCGAAACATGATCCTTGCAGGGCCACCAAAGGTCGGCGCCGTCGCCCTGGCAGGTGGTTGCCACCCAATGTTCGTTGGAGGAGGTTTTTGCCCAACTGAAACCACCGTCCCAGGGTGCGCGCGGCGCTATCCTCGGATGACCTCCGTAAGAAATCCTTACCTGCAGGTGTTCGCCGTGCTGCCGGGTCCTGCGCAAATCGATCCAGGTTTTGCCGGCGCTCCGGTAAAAAGGCCGGTTTTCCCAGTTCCCATTCAGTCCTTCCGCAACAACTTTGATTTCCAGCAAGGTATCGAGATCCATCACCAGCCAGGCCATCGGATGAACAACCTTTGCCCGAACCTCCAGGTATCCCTCAATGCGTTGGTTATCCGGATCTACGTCCAGGGTCAGATCGTAATAACTGACGTCATAAGCCGCCTGCTCGGGCATGATTGGGCCGCCTGAATCCGTGATTTCGACCTGGCTGAAGCCGGAGGACAACGGCAGGGCGGCGAACAACAAAATCATCCCGCTTAATTGAAAAAATGAATATTGCATGGGCGCTAAATAAAGGGTATTGAATTGCCAACCAACGAAGGCAATGTTTTTACTTGGGTGCCTTGCCCAATGATTCACTCCTTTCCACGTTTTTGATGACATCTTCCCTGTAAATCCAGGCATCCCTGAATTTTTTCTCCGAAAATAGTTTCAGTTGGTCGCCATTGTGCGGATTACCGGGTTGGGTTGAGTTGCCATAGCTAAGCAAAACTTTGGCTTTTACTTTTTCGCCGAATTCGATGACGGACACCCAGGAATCGCCGCCGCCAATGTTCAACTTTGCGCCATCCCTTCCGCCGGGCCAGGCTACCCTGAAAACCCCCAGGGACCCGTCGGCGCCATTGCCCGGCAGGTCCATTCCATTGTGTTTGATCCGGTAGAAGTCCCCCCAGGCGATATCCAGGCTGCCAAAATTGGTTTTCACCTCGGTAGCTGCTTCCTCCAGCATTTTCAGCGCTTTGACAGGATCGCTCAATCCATCGGGGGTGGTGCGGGCCTCGGCAAAACTCCAGGTTTTCTTAAACCCGCCAGGGTTCCGCAACTGCATTTTCCGGACCCAGGTCGCAAACAACAAGGCGCCTTTGCTATCGATATCGGCTTCGCGATCCCATTTTTCCAGTAAACCTTTCGCCTCTTTGGCCAGTTCGCTTCCCTGAGCGTCAACAGCGGCGAAAAGATCGTCCAATAGCCTGTCGGCCAGTTCCATACGGGTGGAAAGTTTGTATTCCACCAGTTCGTCAAAGGTGATCGATTTATCCTCGTCCAGCATGCGGACCGACCGCTGCGGGCGGAAGCCCATTTCTACCGGCGCCATATAGGCCGGGAATTTTTTCGGGTCGAGCAACATCGGAAAAGTGCTTGTCCAGGGTGGGTCATTGGCATTTTGAAGCCAGCCCTGAGCAGGGTTTTTGATCTTGGGAAGGTCGTCATAAATGTGCACCTCCGACCAGATCAGTTCCGATCTGTTGCCCGGCACTACCTTGCGCCAGAAATCCCAGTCGCCGCTGGCACGTTTGGGCACCTGCCCATTGAACAGATAAAAGATATTACCGGATTTATCAGCGTACATGACGTTAAAAAACGGGATCTGTACTTCCTTCAAAGCCGTTTCAAATTCATCAAAATTTTTGGCGGTTGCCATTTTCCACCATTCTACAACGGCAAAAGGCCGGTCGAAACCCGGCATTCTGATCGCCAGGGCTTTGCCGCCGGATTTTTTCACCACAGGGCCGTGCACTGAACGCGTGACCGGAATTTCCTGTACATTGACGGTTCCGCCGGCATTTTTCACGCCGACCTTTACCATCGAGGTATCGAAGGTCTTTTCCGCACCGTCGAGCATATAGCCGCCGGATGCCGTCAATTCCAGTTCATACAGGTCGGCATTGTCGATGGTATTGTTGGTATGGCTCCAGCCCAGGTTTTCGTTAAAGGCAATCCCCAGGGTTGGGAATCCGACCAGGGTTGCACCGTAGATATTGGACCCCGGAATATTCAGGTGCGCTTCGTAAAAAAGGAATTCATCCTCCCAGGGCAGGTGGGGGTTTTGCACCAGCATGGCGTTTCCGCTGGCAGATCTGGATGGCGCAACCGCATAAGTGTTTGAACCCCGTTCACCCCAACCTTGAGCCTGACCGAGCACGTCTCCGCCGACAAACCGGGAGTAAATAACAAACAGGTAATGCCGGAAAACATCCTGGGGCTCAATGGGTAAAACTACCCGTTTGGCCGCATCCAGCGAGTCCGGGTAACTTTTGCCGTAAGCGTTCATCCCTTTGATAAAGGCATCGATATTTTTTTTCCAGTTCCTGTCCTGTTGCGCATACCATTCATCCGCCACTTTGGGGAATCCCATCGTATGCACCAAAACGTCATTTTCGAGGTTTTTCTCGCCCCAATACTCGGCAGCTTTGCCCCTGGATTTTCCGTAAAGTTCCAGGATCAGGTTGCCGTGACTTTGCATCTGAGACCACCCGAATGCATAAAACAATTGTTCTTCGTTCGGCGCGTAAATATGGGGTACGCCCCAGGTATCCCAGAAAATTTCAGTGGGCGCCTGGTCTGGTTGAGCCTGTACTTGCCCAACAGTTAAAATAAAAAACAATCCAAATAAAATCCTTTGCATAGTTGTGTGTTTTTCAATGCGCCGATCATTTCCGGATTGCCCCGAAATTGTTCAACGCCGGTTACTTTCAAAATTCTCAAACTGCCGGGTCCGGCCGGCGGCAGCATATTTTCTGAGGGTATCAGGTATCAAACTAGTGCCACCGGCACTAGTAGGCTTTAACCCATACAGCGCCCTTATTGCTGGATTCTACCACGCGATCAATGAACTGCATTCCCCTGACCCCGTCGGAAACGCCCGGAAAATCAGCGAACAACGGATCCGGCTCCTTACCCTCAAGTCTGGCTTGCAGGCAGTAGGCAAAATTCCGGTAAATGTTGGCAAATGCTTCCAGGTATCCTTCCGGGTGGCCGGCCGGTATACGGGTATGCGCCTGTGCTTCGGGCGACAAAGGCCCCACGCCTGTCCTCAGGATTTGAACAGGTTTATCCAGCCATCTGGTAATGAGCGTATTGGGCTCCATCTGTCGCCATTCCAGCCCTCCTTTTTCGCCGTAGATCCGGATATTCAGGTTATTCTCTTCTCCTGCACTGATCTGGCTGGCGTGCAGGATGCCTTTGGCGCCGTTGTCAAAACGCAGCAGAACATTGCCGTCATCATCCAGGAGCCTGCCTTCCACAAAGGTGCTCAGGTCTGCACAAAGTTCTTTGATCCGAAGCCCTGTCATGTATTCGGCGAGGTTTTCGGCATGGGTGCCGATGTCGCCGATACATCCGGCGATACCGGAGCGTTTGGGGTCGGTCCGCCAATCTGCTTGTTTCTGGCCGGACTCTTCCACCCGGGTCGCCAGCCAGCCCTGCGGGTATTCAACCACTACTTTGCGGATTTTCCCAAGTTCGCCCTTCCGGATCATCGCCCGCGCATGTTTAACGAGAGGATAACCTGTATAATTATGGGTCAGGGCAAACAAAAGCCCGGTTTCTTTGACCAAACGCTCCAATTCGGATGCTTCTTCCAGGGAGAAACACAAGGGTTTGTCGCAAACGACATGGAATCCGTTTTCCAGGGCCATTTTGGCGGGGCCGAAATGGGCGTGATTAGGGGTTACGATGGCAATAAAATCCATCCGCTGGGTTGCCGGCAATGTTTTTTCGGTGCGGATCATCTCTTCATAGCTGCCGTAACTCCGGTCGGCGGGCAGGAAAAGGTCGGCTCCGGATGCTCTGGATTTGGCGGGATCGCTGCTAAAGGCGCCGCAAACCAGTTCGATCTGTCCGTCTAATGCGGCAGCTATTCTGTGCACGCCTCCGATGAAAGCTCCTCTGCCGCCGCCGACCATGCCCATTCGTATTTTTCTTTTCATAATTTAAAGGGATTCACCAGGTTATGATTGATAAAATTGATATTTCCCGGCCATCTGATCTCCAAGTCAAGCGGTCGGATGGTTAATTTCCGCACGAATATAGATATTCTTGGAAAAATTAAAATATCCTGCCCCATGCGGGTTGCAAAATCATTATTATCTGATCAGTTTCAGGGTTTTGATATTTCTTCCTTGCCTGAGGCTGAGATAATAAAATCCGCCCGGCAATTGTTCCAGTGGAATCTCCAAACGGGTTGTACCCGGCGGGCATTGCCAGTAAAAATCGGAGAATTTCCGTGTCCCGTCGGCAGCGTACAGGACGGCGCTGAAATCACCCCCTTGCGGTGTATAAACCTCAAGGAATGTTTTTCCAGCGGCTGGTACGGGGGCAATTTGCGCTTTAAATGAACCCGCCTTATCACGCTCTCCGGCGGCAGTGGCGGAAATGCCCACGCTCATGCCGTTGCCAAAACTGGTAACCCAAACCTCATTTGTGTTGTCAGGATTAAAAAAAACCCGGAGAGGGTGTTGAAAATGGTAACCGGCCAACTGTTCAAAGTCGGGTTGCTGGGCCTGCAGGTTGGAAGTAAACCAAAGCCCCTCGTCTTCGGTGCTGATATAAGCCAAATCGGGATTGTCCGGATGAATTCCAATGCTTTCAATCCGGAAAAGATCCAGTAATTTGGTCCAGGCGACGCCTTGGTTGGTCGTGCGAAAAAGCCCGCCTTTATCATTTGCTGCGCCGCCCCATCCGCTGAATACGCAGGCGTACCATGTATTCAAAGGATCAGAGGGGTCGGGGACAACGTCTTTTGTCCAGTAAATCATGTCTGGATGGGAACGGTCCTGCCAGGTCTGGCCCCCGTTGTCGCTGAAAAACACGCCACTGCTTGCTGTAAAATTGGACGTCCGGCGGCCGGAAAAACTGGAAAGGAGGTTGCCGTCGGCCAATACATGGATGTTGAGCGGGTGGCCTTCTGTCCGGGGTGGGCCGGGTAGTTTGGTCCAGACTGAATTGGCGCCTGCGCTGAGGTTGGAGGTTTTATAAATGCCTCCCTGGGTCGAATGAACAACAGATGCGTACATGATATCGGGTTGAGCGGGGTCAATGGCCATCCAGATAACCGGATGTCCAAAATCGTGGAGTGTGTTCCAGTTTAAACCATTGTTTTGCGAAAACAAGATTTTTCCTGAACCAGCGTCAATCTGGTCATCCCGGAGATAGGTGCTTTGGTATAAATCGTGGACGCTGGAGGTTGCGGCGTATATTATTGCATTGGCAGGATGTTTGATCATATGATAGGTCGAATTCAGATCGCGGTTTACCCGCTCGAACGACCAGGTGTTCCCGCCATCCGTGGAAGCCATGCCGCCAATATCGGTGAAAGAAGCAAACATTGCATCGGGGCTTGTCCACAACAAATGCCAGGCGCTGGTGTTTTCCAGGCCGTTGCTCTGGTAATACGCGTTATGCGGCGTTGCATTTCCTGGCGGATTTTCAGTGCTTTTATTTACATATAATTGTTGCCAGGCAGATCCGCCATCCAGACTTTTATGGGCAAACCCAAAGTCGGTGAACATCAGAACATCCGGATCGTCTGCCGCAACAGCAAATCCGAGGGGAGCTTCCGCATACCACCAGTTCTCATCGCCGTTAAACCCACAATACCCTGTAGAAATATTTTGATTGTTCTGAGTTTGAAAAACATCCGACCAGGAATTACCCCCATTGGCGGATTTATAAATAACGGGGAAGGAATTATCTACGTTTGTGCCTGCAATATAAACCGTGTTGATATTATTGAGTGCAGCGCCGATCCGGGTGAACTTCAAATTGTCGGAAAAGCCGTTACCCAGCTGCTGCCAGGAAGTACCGGCGCCGTAATCCAGCCGGAATACATTATCATACCCCCATGTATATTCGTAGGAAGGGACGGTGGGATAAATATCTGCATCATTTGCCGTGACTGCAAAAAAGCGGATAACGCCATTTTGTTTGGCCCCTGTAAAATCGGCTAATACCGCCGAAGCGGGAATTCCAGGAATGGATTCCGGTTGAAACGTCTGACCGCCGTTATGGGAAACCAGCAACCCGTAATTGGTGGCGACTACGATCAGATCGCCGTCCCAAAAAACACCGGCAATATAAAGGTTACCGGAATTGTCGTCGTATTTTTGATCAAAACTCTCGCCACTGTCTGTGGATAAATACAATCTCTGCCAATCGCTGACCAGCAGCCTGTCGCTTCTTCCAGGATCGGCAAACAGGTAATTCAGACCGTCTGCATTCGGATTAACAAGCGTTTGCCAATTGATCCCGGCGTTGGTACTTTTAACCGGGTGGGTAACCCCGTCGCGAAAACTGAGCCGCAGAGCGTACAGAATTTTGGGATTGGATGTAAAATTGACCTTGCTTTGCTGGAAAGCGGTAAACTCCCTGAAATCATAAAAGGTCCAGCTTTCACCTCCGTCCGCTGAATTAAATAATTCCGTCATATCGCATGACATCCATATCTGATTGTGGTTAAAAGGGCTGATCGCGGGGGAGAACAAAGCCCCGCCGCCGCCCATACCCCGATTCGAAAATTGAGTGATCTGCCCATAATTGAGGGTCAGGGCGCAAGAAACGATGATCAGGAGGGTTAGGTGCTTCATCGGTATTTTTTACCTTTCTTAACGGCTCAAACCTGCAAATATATTGCCTTCAACTCTATTTACAGATAATAATATGATTCTTCTGGCCTTGAATAAACTTTTCATATTTTCCGTAAATTTGCTGCAATTCATTACCAATTGCCTTGTTGTTATGACAATCAGAATCCGGCGGAAATATGTATTCTGGCTTCTTGTTCCGGCTTTGCTGGCCATTGCAGGCATCTCTTTTATCCAGCCCAGGGGAAAAACCGCCGGGCTCCCGGATGAAGTAGATTTCAACCTCCATATCCGGCCTATCCTGTCGGATAAATGCTTCAAATGCCATGGCCCCGACGCCAATGCCCGGGAAGCCGATCTGCGTCTGGACATTCCGGATAGTGCTTTTGCTGCGTTGAAGGAATCGCCGGGCAAATTTGCACTGGTTCCCGGCGACCCGGAGCATTCAGAGGTGTTCAGACGCATTTCCACCGCCGATACCGCTGAAGTCATGCCGCCGCCATCCGCTCTGCTGACCCTCAATCCGCTGGAAATAAAACTCATCGAACGCTGGATCCGGCAAGGCGCCGAATACAAACCGCACTGGGCATTCATACCCCCTCGAAACTTCGAGGCGCCGGGGGTCAAAAACAAGGCCTGGGTCAAAAACGACATCGACCGGTTTGTCCTTGCCAAACTTGAACAGATCGGTCTGAAACCCAATCCCGAAGCGCCCCGGGAACAACTTTTAAAACGGGTCAGCCTGGACATTACCGGCCTTCCGCCCAGTATCGAAATGCAGGAGCGCTTCGTGAACGACTCCGATCCGAACGCTTACGAAAAATTAGTAGATGAACTGCTGGCCAGCCCGCATTACGGTGAGAAAATGGCCGTTTCCTGGATGGATGTGGCGCGGTACGCCGACAGCCACGGATACCAGGACGACGGGCTCCGGACCATGTGGCCCTGGCGGGATTGGGTGATCCACGCTTTCAATGAAAACTACCCCTACGACAAATTTGTCACCTGGCAATTGGCCGGGGATTATTTGCCCAACCCGACCAAAGAGATGTTGTTGGCCACCGGTTTCAACCGCAACCACAAGATCACCCAGGAGGGAGGGGTCATCGACGAGGAATACCGGCTTGAATACGTGACCGACCGGACCAATACCTTCGCAAAAGCGTTTCTTGGCCTAACCTTCGAATGCGCCAAATGCCACGACCACAAATACGACCCTGTCTCCCAGAAAGATTATTTCAGCACCTTCGCTTTTTTTAATCAGGTAGAGGAAAAGGGCCTCGTAGGGGATATTTCGCTGGCTTCGCTTGCCGACCCGCCCAATATGGTCATCACCCCGGAAGAGAAAGACAAGATCCTGACTTTCATTAACCGGCAGGATACGGCGCCTGTTTCGGTCATGATCATGAAGGATCTGCCGAAGGGCCGGCCCACCTATGTCCTGCGGAGAGGTAATTACGACCAGCCGGGCGACCCTGTAACCTTCGACCTCCCGGAGGCCATTCTGCCTTTTGACACCGCCGTTTATCCGCCCAACCGCCTGGGTCTGGCCCAATGGCTGTTCGATCCCCGGAACCCGCTGACCGCGCGGGTGTACGTCAACCGGGTCTGGCAGGAGTTTTTTGGAAAGGGCCTGGTCAAAACCGCCGGGGATTTTGGTATGCAGGGGGAATTGCCTTCTCATCCGGAATTGCTGGACTGGCTGGCCCTGAGGTTCCAGGAAAACAAATGGGACATCAAATGGCTGGTCAAAACCCTTGTCACATCAGCCGCCTATCGCCAGTCTTCAAAAGTTGACAAACGGAAACTTGCCATTGACCCGGAAAACAATTATCTGGCCCGAGCTTCCAGGCTGAGGCTGCCGGCCGAACTTGTCCGGGACCTTATACTGGGTTCGAGCGGACTTCTGGTGCGCGAAATCGGCGGACCAAGCGTCAAATCGTATCAACCGAAAGGGCTTTGGGAAACCGCAACCTCGGGCAGGGGCCAATTGGCAACCTATATCCAGGATCACGGCGATAAATTGTACCGCCGGGGTTTGTACAATTTCATCAAACGGACGGTGCCGCCGCCGGGCATGCTCACCTTCGATGCCTCCAACCGGGATCAATGCGAAGTGAAAAGAGTGCGTACCAATACCCCGTTGCAGGCCCTGATCCTGCTCAACGACCCCCAGATACTCGAAAGCGCCAGGGTTTTTGCCGAACGCCTCCTGGCCGAAAACACGACCCTTCCTGAAAAAATGAACAAGGCCTTCAGGAGCATTCTTTGCCGGAATGCCGCATCGGAAGAGATGAATTTGATGCAAAGTTATTTTGAGCAGGAAAAAGAAGTCTTTTCGGCCGCCCCTCAAAAAGCGGAAACCTTGCTTTCCGCCGGAGAATATCCCAGAATGGAAACGACGGATAAAGCTTCGCTGGCAGCACTGATGCAATTGATCACCCTGTTGTTTAACATGGAAGAAGCAACCACCCGCATTTAACAAGACGATCTCAACTTTAAAACAATGGAAAAGGAGTTTTTAAACCACCGCCTGAACATCAACCGGCGCCATTTTCTGGGCAAATTGAGTGTGGGGATCGGAAGCGTCGCTCTCGGTTCATTACTGGTCAAGGACCTGTTTGGTTCTTCTGACGCATCCGAAGCAGGTTTGCCGCTGGGTATGCCCCATTTTGCGCCGAAGGCCAAAAGAGTGATCTACCTGTTCCAGAATGGGGCGCCTTCCCAACTGGAAAGTTTCGACTACAAGCCTACCCTGGTCAGGATGATGGGGGAAGAGCTACCCGCCTCCATCCGGATGGGGCAGCGCCTCACCGGCATGACTTCGGGCCAGGAGAAATTTCCGTTGGTTGGTTCCCGTTTTGCCTTCAGACAACATGGCCAAAGCGGCGCCTGGATCAGTGAAATCTTTCCGCATATCGGGTCTATCGCCGATGAGATTTGCATTGTCAAAACCATGCATACCGAGGCCATTAACCATGATCCTGCCCTGACTTTTCTGCAAACCGGCGCACAGCAAGGAAACCGGCCCAGCATGGGCGCCTGGATGAGCTACGGCCTCGGCAGCGAAAACAAAAACCTGCCGGCTTTCTGCGTACTGCTGTCCAAAGGCGCCGGGAACGGCCAGGGCGTGTACTCCAAACTCTGGACCAACGGTTTTCTGGACAGCGTACACCAGGGGGTTCAGTTCAGCAACAGCGAAGAACGGGTGCTCTATGCCAACAATCCGGAAGGGATGGAAGACAAGGACCGCAGGCGGATGCTGGACCACCTGTCGCAACTGAACGCCATCGGTTTTGATGAATACGGCGACCCCGAGATCAAAGCCAAAATAGAACAGTATGAAATGGCCTACCGGATGCAGACCGCTGTGCCGGAATTGCTGGATTTCTCCAAAGAGCCTGACCATATCATCAAAATGTACGGCCCCGAATGCCTGGTTCCGGGAACTTATGCAGCCAACTGCCTACTGGCAAGAAAATTATCGGAAGCAGGGGTCCGGTTTGTTCAGCTTTATCACCAGGGATGGGACCAACACGGCAACCTGCCCGGAGAAATGCCGCTGCAGGCCAAGGACGTGGATAAAGCCTCCGCTGCACTGATCCTCGACCTGAAACAACGCGGTTTGCTGGATGAAACCCTGGTCATCTGGGGCGGTGAATTTGGCCGGACCAATTATTGCCAGGGCGCGCTGTCGCCGGATAACTACGGACGCGACCACCATCCGCGCTGTTATTCCATCTGGATGGCAGGCGGCGGCGTAAAACCCGGGGTCGTCTACGGCGAAACCGACGAGTTCGGCTACAACATCGTCGAAAATCCGGTGCATATTCACGATTTCCATGCGACCATACTTCATTTGATGGGGCTCGATCACGAAAAGCTGACCTACAAGCACCTCGGCCGGCGCTACCGCCTGACCGACGTGCATGGTAAAATCATTAAAGGCCTGATGGCATGAGTTGGCAGTTGGCAGTCAGCAGTTGGCAGTTGGCCCCGAAGGTCCGAAGGACTCCTTTGGAGACTCCTTTGGAGGATGCCTTTGGCACAACTTATCGACTTTCATTTGACTAACCACTGAGCCTTGTACCTTAAGATTGGAAATTTGAGATGAATACCTTTCAAAGAATCATAAACCAGGCAGTTTTTTTCCTGCAAATACTGCTTTTATTTCTGCTGTTTTTCCAAAACAAAGTATCGCTGCCCGCCTGGCTGGAAGTCGGCGGCCGGATGCATCCGCTGTTGCTTCACCTTCCCATCGGCATGCTGGCCGCTTTCAGCCTGGCCTGGTGGATGAGATCCCTCACAGGAGGGCCTCAACCTGCTTTTTACGGTTTTTTACTGGCGCTGACGTCCTTTACGAGTTCACTAACGGCGCTGGCAGGCTTTTTTTTATCCAAAGAAGGAGGGTACGATCCGGCGTTGCTGCGCCTTCATTTGTGGTTTGGGACGGGGTTCAGTTTTGCAGCCTGGGGATTGTGGTGGTTGTTTCAATCCGGTTATGGTTCCAGGCGGCTATTTGACGGCGCACTGGTCATTTCGCTGGTATTGATGACGTTGGCCGGGCATTTAGGCGCCAGCATCACCCACGGTGAAAACTACCTTTTAGAACCTGTGTTGCCGGAAAAAGCGGAGGAACCCGTTGTCCTGAATGATGAAACGCCCTTGTTTCAGGCCCTTGTCCTCCCGGTTTTAAACAATAAATGCAAGGGATGCCACAACGAAAAAAAAGCGAAAGGCGAATTGGTCATGACCGATATCCCGCATTTGTTAAAAGGTGGTAAAACGGGCCCTTTATGGGTAGCCGGCGACCCTGGCAACAGCCTGATGATCCAGCGCATTTCCCTTCCGGCAGACGCAAAAAAACATATGCCGCCGTCCGGAAAACCGCAACTTACGCCTGAAGAGTCGGAAGCTTTGTACCAATGGATCAAAGCAGGCGCGGATATGGAAAAACCCATCAAAGCCTATCCGACTGCCGATACCCTTCGTCTGCTTGCAGAAACCTTCCTCCAAAAAAACGACCAAAAAGAGGCGCAACCTGCGGTCTATTCGTTCAAACCCGCTTCTGCTTCGGTGATCAGAAAACTGAACAATCCTTTTTTATCGGTTGCCGCACTGGCCTACGGATCGCCGGCCCTGCAGGCCGATTTTTCCGTTCGGCAAATGTTCGACCGCGCGCAACTGGAAAAATTGCGGGATGTTGATGAGCAACTCGTGGACATCAACCTGGCTTATATGCCGGTGGGCGACCAGGATATCCGCACCTTACTGCGTTTCCCCCACCTCGAATCGCTTAACCTCAATAATACAGAAATCACCGGAGAAAGCCTGCAGGAACTGAGCGCGCTGAAAAACCTGAGCACGCTTTCGCTGGCCGGTACTGCCGTTCAAAAAAAGCATATTGAAAAGTTAGGCAGGTTCCCCGCTTTAACAGACGTTTATTTATGGAATACCCCGATCACTGCTGAAGACAGCCTAGCACTCAGCCAGGCAATGCCCCGCATCCGGTTTCACTTTGGGTACGAAGATCCGGGAACCCCGCTGAGGCTGCCCGCCCCGATCCTTGAAAATGAAAGCGATATCCTTGCGCCGGGCGAAAAAGTAGAGTTAAAACACTATATGCCGGGGGTAAAGATCCGGTACACGACAGACGGCAGTGTACCGGATTCGCTGAGCGGTCCGGTTTACGAAGGCCCGTTCACCATCAAGGGGCCCACTATGGTAAAAGTGCGGGCGGTTAAAGAGGGTTGGTACGCAAGCCCGGTTGCCGAGTTTTTCTTTTTTGAAGACGGGGTCCAACCTGATCATATGGTATTCCTGAATCCGCCGAACGAAAAATACAGAATCGGGGGCCCGGCCGCCCTGTCAGACCGGGTTCGGGGTACGATTTCCAATTTCACCCTGGCCTGGACCGGCTTCCGGGAAACGCCATTTTCCCTGTTGTGTTCTTTTGAAAAGGAAACCCCGGAACTGAGCAGTTTCGTGCTGAGTTACGGCGTCAACGTGGGTTCTTATATCATGCCGCCGGTCGAAGTCCAGGTTTGGGGCGGAAACAGCAGGGATAACCTCATTTTGCTCGCTTCGAAAGCGCCGGCCCAATATACCGTTGCCGATATGACTAAAAACGGCTCATTTGCGCTTAAAGTAGACTTTCCGGCAGGGAAACGGAAATTTTATAAGGTAACCGCCATGCCGCTCGGCCGGTTGCCGGATTGGCACCCCGGCAAGGGCGACAAAGGCTGGATTTTTGTGGATGAGGTGTTTTTTTATGGCGGCTAATGGCGGCGGGTTCAGGCAAATTCATTTTTTACCCTGATAATCTCCCCCATAATACTCAAAGCAATCTCCTTGGGCCGTTTGGCATGGATATCTACCCCGATCGGCCCATGGATGCGACCAATCTCCGCATCGCCAAATCCAGCTTTTTCAAGTCTGCGAACCCTTTTTTCCTGAGTACTGCGGCTGCCCAGGGCGCCTATATAAGCTACCTTTGATTTCAAAAGGATCTCCAGCGCCTGATCGTCGATTTTAGGGTCATGGCTCAGCAATACGGCATAGGTATATTCATCCAGCGTGAACCCCGGGAGCGCCTCGGCCGGCCAGTCATTGATCAATTGGTGGGGTGGTTCCGGAAACTGGGTCTTATGCGCAAATATCCCGCGCGGATCAATTACAATGGTTTCAAAATCATGCCAATTGCCCAGGCGCACCAGGTCGGTGGTGATATGGGCCGCTCCGACGATCAGCAATTGACTCTTCCGGGGAAATACCTGGGTAAAAAAATTTCCATTGGGGCTTTCAAAAACCTGATTGTTGCGCTCCCGGAATGCTTTTAACGCGCCGGCGATCCATTCGGGATCCTGGTTTTCGCCGATGGTTTCGCCGTTTGGATAGACCAATAAATGCCCTTTCCCATCGCCCGAAAGCCCGGTGACCAGCATGCAACTCCGGTTGTTGGACAAATTGTCGCCAAGGTGTTGCCAGACCTTTTTTTCGGTATCATCCCCGGAGAAGGCCAGAAATGGTTCAACCAATACATGGATGGCGCCTCCGCAACTCAATCCAACCGCCCAGGCGTCTTCATCCGTAACCCCGAACTTCATGAGTTTAGGGCGCCCTTCCCGCAATATTTCCAGGGCGGCCTTCACCACACTGCCTTCCACACAACCTCCGCTGACCGAACCCAGCATTTCGCCGTTTTCGCTGACGGCCAGGGCAGAGCCGACAGGCCTGGGCGCCGAACCCCAGGTCCGGATCACGGTTGCCAATGCAAAGGGCCGGTTTGCTGAAACCCAGTTGCTGATTCCTGAAAAAATATCAAACATAATTTGGCCTTTTCTGTTAAAAATAGAATATTTGTCAGCTCCGCAAAATTAATCATTTATGGCAAGTACCGCCGCAAAAGAGAATTGCCAATGTTCCGGCCGGAAAAAGCCAGGCAAAAGAAACGCCTACCCGGTGGTTGTGGGGGTAATGATTGCCTTGCTCCCAAAATGCCCCTTTTGCATCCTTGCGTATTCAAGCGCGGTGACCATGTGCAGCGGTACCGGCCATACACCCGGTGTGCTTTCATTCCTCTCCATCGGGTTGGCGCTGGTCATCATACTCAGTTTGATGTTCAACTACAGGGGATACCGTACCTTGCTGGCGCTTTCCGCCGCCCTCGCCGGCGGGATTTTGGTTGCCGTCAGCGAATTAATTACCGGCAACCTGGGCAGCTATCAATCAGGGGCTTACTTGCTGCTTTTTGCAGCGCTGGCCAACGGAAGTCTGTTTCATTTTGTACAGAATATTTTGCGATCTTACCTGCCTTTAAAACACTAACATCACAACATGCCTCTGGTAAGTTTCACCTCCGCTTTAAAGCGGTTTTATCCTGATCTGAGTACCATGGAAGTGACGGCATCCACCGTAGCCGAACTGCTCGAAAAAATTGAGCGCCGGCACCCGGGCTTGAAAGATTATCTCGTTGACGAACGGGGCCGCCTCCGCAACCATGTCAATATCTATATTGGCCAGGGTTTGATCGAAGACCGCGAAACCTTGCGGGATCCGGTTGGAAGTCAGGATAAGATATTGATCTTTCAGGCCCTTTCAGGGGGTTAAGACATGACCGGAAAAAGTAAAAAATTATTGCTCGGTACGCTGAAAGGCCTCGTTGTCTTTCGCAAAACAAACAAAGGCTGGATCATTGAAGAAATTCATTTCCTGGGTTTCCCGGTTTCTGTCGTTTTTGTGGATGAGCGAGACGGAACCTGGTGGGTATGCCTTGCCCATAAACACTGGGGGCAGAAAATCCACCGGTCAAAAGATCAGGGAAAAACCTGGGAGCAGGTTAAAACACCGGTCTACCCGGATGGAGCCACGCTCAACAACGGCAAACAAGCCACCCTCCGCAATATCTGGTGCATGGCGCATGCCGGCGAAAACCGCCCCGGAGAACTTTACCTGGGGACAGAACCCGGTGGGTTGTTCCACAGCCAAGACGGTGGGGCAAGTTTTGCATTGAACGAAGACCTCTGGAACCATCCCTCCAGAAAAAATGAGTGGTTTGGAGCCGGACGAGACCATCCGTTTATCCACTCCATTGTTGTCGACCCACGTGATAATGCCCATTTTTATATCGCCATCAGTTGTGCCGGCGTCTTCGAAACCCGGGATAACGGTAAAACCTGGGCCCCCCGCAACAAAGGGTTGATCGCAGCCTATTTGCCCAATCCGGACGTTGAAATAGGACACGACCCCCACCTGGTGCTGGCTTGTCGCTCCAACCCCGATGTGCTCTGGCAACAAAATCATTGCGGCGTTTTCAGAACGACTGACGGCGGCCAGAACTGGGACAATGTCACCGGAAAAAACGGCTTTCCGCTTTACGGGTTTGCCCTTGCCATCGACCAGGACAACCCGGATGTCGCCTGGGTAATACCTGCTGTAAGCGACGAAATGCGGGTGGCGGTTGACCTCGCGCTATGTGTTTGCCGGACCGAGGACGGCGGAAAAACCTGGCAATCCTTGCGCAAAGGACTTCCGCAGGAAAATTGTTTTGATATTGTTTTCCGCCATTCCCTGACCATCGACCAGAACACGCTCGCCTTCGGTACCACGACAGGAAACGTCTATCTCTCAGAAGATTACGGCGACTCATGGGTCTGCCTCTGCCATAACCTGCAGCGGGTAGATTGCATTTCTTTTGGATAATTCGTGAACCAAAATTTAGAAAAGATGTTCAACTTTCCATATATTTACCTGAAATTATCTTTTGTCAATTCCCAATTAACCAAAACCATTCAGCACTCGAAAAGAAAAAATACCGATATTTATACCGGATATTGAGATTCATTTTCCATATACACCCTAATCCGCTTTGAATGATACCACAAGCATTTGAGTATGACGCTCCCGCGTCTCTGAAAGAAGCCATCTCCCTGCTCCAAAAGTATGGCGATGAGGCCAAAATTCTTTCGGGCGGCCACAGCCTGATCCCTATGATGAAACTCCGGCTGGCTGCCCCTGAACGCCTCATTGATATCAACGGGATACCCGGGCTGGACCATATCAGGGAAGAGGGCGGCCACCTTAAGATCGGAGCGCTTGTACGGGAAGCCGACCTTGAACATTCCGGATTGCTGAAAGAAAAGTATCCGATCTTTGCCGATGTTTCAAAGCTGATTGCCGATCCGCAGGTCCGCAATCTGGGCACCATCGGAGGCAACCTGGCGCATGGCGACGCTGCCAATGATCATCCCGCGGTCATGATCGCGCTGAATGCAAACATTGTGGCCACCGGACCAAATGGCGACCGCACCATTCCCATCGATGAATTTTTCCTGGGTTTTTATATGACAGCCCTGCAACCGGATGAGATCCTCGCCGGGATCAGCATTCCGGTCCCCGCAAAAGGTACCGGAAGCGCCTACCACAAGGTAGAACGAAAGGTCGGCGACTATGCCACGGCAGGGGTTGCCGTTCAAATAACGCTCGACCGGACCGGAGTATGCCAATACATCGGCATCGGCCTCACCAATGTGGATGCCGTTCCGTTGCGCGCCAGTCGTTCCGAAGAGGCGCTCAGGGGCCAAACCGTTTCGGATGACCTGATCAAAAAAGCCGCTCTGTTCGCATCGGAAGACTGCAATCCTTCGGCCGACCTCCGGGGCGACGAAGCCTACAAACGGCATATCGTCCAGGTTATCACATCCCGAATACTGCACAAGGCCATCCAAAGAGCCAAAGCGAATCTTTGACCACCACCCAATTCAAAAAATATGTCTAAAAAAACGCTTTCCGTCACCGTTAACGGTCATCAACATACCCTGGATGTAGAACCCCGCCTGCTGCTGGTGCATCTCATCCGCGAGGTACTCAATCAAACCGGGACGCATATCGGCTGCGATACTTCCAATTGCGGAGCATGCACCATATTGATCAACGGCAAATCGGTCAAATCCTGTACCGTCCTGGCCATTCAGGCCAACGGCAAAGAGATCACAACCATTGAAGGTATGGCCTCTGCCGACGGACTCCACCCGCTCCAGGAAGGGTTCAGGGAAATGCACGGCCTGCAATGCGGTTTTTGTACGCCGGGCATGATCATGCGGGCATCCGAATTGTTGAACAACAACCCCAATCCGACCGAGGAGGAAATCCGATGGGGCATTTCGGGCAACCTTTGCCGTTGCACAGGTTATAACAATATTGTCAAGGCCATTCAGTATGCCGGCGCCAAACTCCGGGGCGAGACGATCCCCGAATCATTGATGGAGGAAGCCAGTCCGGAGTAATTTTCTCAATTCACATTTTCCAAATTTCAAATTTCAAAAAATGAAATGTCAGACTTCTAGAGAAATAGGCGGCATGGGGCATCCGATAAAACGCAAGGAGGACGCCAGATTCATCCAGGGCAAAGGGAATTATGTCGACGATATCAAACTCCCCGGAATGCTTTATCTGGACATCGTGCGGAGCCCCTATGCATATGCCAGGATCAAAAGCATCAACATCGACAAAGCCATGGCAATCCCCGGGGTTCTGGCCGTTATTACCGGCAAGGACCTGGAGAAATACAACCTCCACTGGATGCCTACCCTCATGTCGGACACCCAAATGGTATTGCCGACCGATACCGTGATGTACCAGTCGCAGGAAGTGGCTGCCGTCATTGCCACCGAACGCTATATTGCGGCAGACGGCGTGCAGGCGGTTGAAGTGGAATACGAACCTATGAAGCCGGTCATCAACCCGCATAAGGCACTGGATGCGGACGTCCCTGTACTGCGAACCGACAAGCCGGGAAAAAAAGACAACCTGGCCTGGCACTGGGAAACCGGCGACCGCGCCGCTACGGATGATGTTTTTTCAAAAGCAGCCGTAACCGTAAAAGAGCAGATATACGTCCCCAGGATTCATGTCGTTTCGATTGAAACCTGTGGTTGTATCGCTGATTTCAACAAAGTGGAAGGCAAACTTACCTTGTACATGACCACCCAGGCCCCGCATGCCATCCGCACGGTACTTGCCCTGGTTGCCGGCCATGTCGGGCTGTCGGAAGAAAAAATCCGGGTCGTATCTCCGGATATCGGCGGCGGTTTCGGCGGCAAGGTTCCGGTTTATCCTGGTTATGTTTGCGCCGTGGCAGCCTCCGTATTGATCGGCCTGCCCGTCAAATGGATTGAAGACCGCAGTGAAAACATCCAGGCGGACTCTTTCGCCCGGGATTACCATATGACTTGCGAACTGGCCGCCACCAAAGAGGGCAAAATTCAGGCTTTGCGCATCAAAACACTTGCCGACTACGGGTACACCGATGCCGCCGCCAATCCCAGCAAATTTCCTGCCGGCATGTTCTCCATCTGTACCGGCTCCTATGACTTCCAGACCGCCTTCACTGAAATGGACGCGGTGTATACCAATAAACCACCCGGCGGCGTTGCTTACCGCTGTTCTTTCCGCGTGACGGAAGCCGTACACGCGATCGAAAGAATGGTCGACCGCCTGGCCGTTGAGGTCGGTAAAGATCCCGCTCAACTGCGGATGGAAAACTTTATCAAAAAAGACCAGTTCCCTTACCACTCCGCCCTGGGTTGGGAATATGACAGCGGGGACTACCATGCCGCATTGAAAAAGGCCATGGACATCATCGGTTACGACGAACTGCGTCGGGAACAGGCTGAAAAACGCAAAAAAGGGGAATTTATGGGGATCGGTATCTCCAGCTTCACCGAGATCGTTGGCGCCGGCCCCTCCAGGCAATTCGACATTCTCGGGCTCAAAATGTTCGACAGTTGCGAGATCCGGGTGCACCCCACCGGTAAAGCGATTGCCCGCTTCGGCACCAAGTCGCAGGGACAGGGGCACGAAACCACCTACGCGCAAATTATCGCCGAAGAGCTCGGCATACCAGCGGCGCATATCCAGATCGAAGAAGGAGATACGGATACTGCGCCCTACGGATTAGGCACCTATGCCAGCCGGTCCACGCCGACAGCCGGAGCAGCAGCAGCCAAGGCTGCCCGAAAGCTGCGGGATAAAGCCAAAAAGATTGCAGCTTACTTATTGGAAGTAAGCGAAGAGGACCTCGAATGGGAACCCGGCAAATTCTTTGTGAAAGGAGCGCCCGAAAAAGCAAAAACGATTCAGGAGATCGTCTTTGCCGCTTATACCAACCATCCCCTGGGTATGGAAGCGGGCTTTGAAGCCACCCACTATTATGATCCGCCCAACCTGACTTTCCCCTTCGGCTCTTATATCTGCGTGGTGGATATCGACCGCGGGACCGGGGAGATCAAAATCCGAAGGTTCATTGCGATCGACGATTGCGGAAACATCATCAATCCGATGATCGTGGAAGGACAGATTCACGGCGGCCTGACACAAGGCCTGGCGCCGGCCATGTACGAAGAATTGATCTACGATGACGACGGCAATATCCTCAACGGCACCCTGATGGATTATCTGGTGCCGACCGCCGTAGAATCGCCGCATTGGGAAACCGGCAAGACCATTACACCGTCGCCGCACCACCCGATTGGCGCCAAAGGGGTTGGGGAATCCCCAACCGTAGGGGCGCCGCCGGCCATTGCCAACGCCATCGTTGACGCGCTTGCGCATCTGGGGGTCGCCAATATCGATATTCCGATCACGCCTTTCAAAGTATGGAAGGTGTTGAAGGAGAAAGGCGCTGCATTGACGGAATAGTCACTTTAAAAAAAGAGGAAAGAGATTCCTCGACGGAGAGAAAATGATGCACGGTAACAACGGCGGGTTGTACGATTTGAATTCCATAATGGCCGGTTTTGACCGTCTGGGTTATATCGCCGATGAGGAGTTGGCCACAATTTTATTCCTGGTGCTCAAATTGCGGAAGCCGCTGCTCCTTGAAGGAAATCCAGGCGTGGGAAAAACCGAAGTAGCCAACATGCTGGCCGCTTACCTCAACACGCCGTTGATCCGCTTGCAGTGTTACGAAGGTCTTGATGTCAATTCGGTTGTGTATGAGTGGAACTACCAGAAACAACTGCTTGGCATCAAGATCCAGGAAAACAGCGGATTGTCGCCCTTCGAAAAAGAGCAGCATATTTTTGGCCCCGAATACTTGTTGAAAAGGCCCTTGCTCCAGTCCATCTCTTTCGAAAACGCCGCACCCGTGCTGCTGATCGATGAGATCGACCGCGCAGACGAAGAGTTTGAGGCTTATTTGCTGGAACTCCTTTCTGCCTTCCAGATCAGTATTCCGGAATTGGGCACCATAAAAGCAACCCATCCGCCATACGTAATACTGACCTCCAACCGGACCCGGGAGTTGAGCGATGCTTTGCGCAGGCGCTGCCTTTATCATTGGGTAAATTATCCGGATCTGGAAAAGGAGCTCAGTATCGTGCATAAAAAACTGCCGGATATTGAGGATGACCTCGCCCGGCAGGTCGTTTACCTCGTGCAAAATTTGCGTCGGCGGAAATTGTCCAAAATCCCTGGCATTGCTGAAACCATCGATTGGGCGATGTCCTTAATGGCCTTGGGATACGATTCAATTGGCGAAAAAGCCGTGGAAAAAACACTCGGATGCGTACTGAAATCCACCCGCGATATTGAATCCATTAAAGCGGAGGGGATTGCTCACTTTGTGGCCGAGGCCAATATTTTAAGTAAATAGGATGTGGGAACTTAGGAATCGATAAGCTGCTGACGGAATGCACATCCGGCATCCACCACGCCACAGGCGTGGCCAGCATCCAAAATCGAGCATCTCCATGCGAACACGTGCCTTCATATCAAAGCCCGGTGAGCTGAAAGAAGCGATCGTCGCCTTTGCAAGGTACGCACGCGCCAACGGCATGCAGGTCGGCGTTCAGGAAGGCCAGGAGGCGTTGAAGGCCGCCGGTCAGGGTATTTTATCCAGCAAAAAGAGCCTCCGTTCTGGGTTAAAAGCATTGTTTTGCACCCGGTATGAAGACGTAGCCTTGTTCGACCGGCTTTTTGACGAATTTTGGAGTACCCAGCCTGAAACCACAGGAAAAACTTCAAAAAAGATCGTCAACCCATCCAATCTTTACCGAAAGGTGCAATCTTCCCTCGTGGTGTTGGGCCAGGGAAAAACGGCGGCAGAAGAGGAAGAAGGTAAACACGTGTCGGGTGCAAATGCAGAAGAACGTCTGCGGAAAACGGATTTTTCAAAGCTGTCGGAGATTGAAAACGAATGGCTTGAAGAACTCGCCGATCGCCTGTGGAAAGAAATGAGCCAACGCCTCAAACGGAGACTCCGGGCATCCGTGACCAAAGGAAAGGTCGACCTTCGCCGGACACTCCGAAGAAATATCAGTCATGGAGGCGACCCGATCGAGCTATTGTTGAAATATAAAAAACAACAGAAGAAAAAGCTGGTTATTTTATTGGATGTCAGCGGTTCAATGGACAAATACAGTTTTTTCCTGCTGCGTTTCATTTTTTCACTGAAGGCCCATTTCCGAAACCTCGAAGCTTTTATTTTCAGTACGCATCTGGAACGTATTTCCGAAGACATCCGCGAACAAGGCCTGGAGGCTACCCTGGATTTGCTGTCCGGAAAAACAGAGCATTGGTCGGGCGGAACCCGGATAGGCGATTGTTTCCGGGCATTTAATGATCAATACGCCAAACGGGTGCTCCATGGAAGGGCGCTGGTAATTGTCCTGAGCGACGGCCTGGATACCGGCGAACCCGAAGTGCTGGGTGAAGAATTGGGAAAGATCGCCCTGAGGGCCAAAAAACTCATCTGGCTGAATCCTTTAAAAGGAACCAAAGATTATGCCCCCACCGCCAGAGGAATGAGCGCAGCTTTGCCGCATCTGGATGTTTTCCAGCCGGCTCATTCCCTGGATAGTTTACTTCAACTGGAAAAATTTTTGATCGATGTTTGACGAATTTTTGAAGAAAGCGGAGGAATTGCGCCATCAAAACGAGCCCTTTGCCACTGCTGTGGTGGTCAGGCGAAAAGCGCCAAGCTCGGGAAAAACCGGCGACAAGGCCATCATCAACCAATATGGTGAAATTTTCGGCTGGATTGGCGGCGGATGCACCAAATCGATCATCCTGAAAGAAGCTGAAACCGCCTTAAAAGAAGGCAAACCCCGCCTGGTGCGGGTTACGCCCGAAGAAGAGGAAACCACTGAAGGGGTTACTTCTTATAAAATGACCTGTTATAGCGGAGGCGCCGTTGACGTGTACATCGAACCTGTTTTGCCCCGCCCGCACCTGGTGCTCCTGGGCAAGTCGGCCATTGCGCAGTCGCTTGCCCGGTTGGCCAGGGCCATGGATTACAAGGTGACGGCCGTTGCGCCGGGCGCCGACCTGAACACTTTCGGAAAAGTGGATGAACTCCATACCAAACTGGACCTGGCGCCTGTTCGCTTTTCGGGGCAAACCTTTGTCGTCGTTGCCACACAGGGAGAACAGGACGAACAAGCCATCATGGAGGCGTTGAAAAAAGCCGCTCCATACATCGCCTTTGTGTCCAGCCGGAAAAAATGGGACGTGATCCGGTCATTCCTTGCAGATTCCGGTTTCAATGACGACCAACTGGCTGCCATCCAATCTCCCGCAGGCCTGAATATCAACGCCAAATTGCCGGAAGAGGTCGCTATCAGCATTCTGGCCGAGATCATACAGATCAACCGGAGCCGGGAATTCGCCTTCCGGCCGGCAGAGGAAAAAAACCAGGCCGTTCCACAGCCTTCCTTATACATCAATCCGGTGTGCGGCATTCCGGTCGACCGGGCTACCGCCAAATACGTTCTGGAGTTTGAAGGAGAAAAAATTTATTTCTGCTGCGATGGCTGTAAGGCGCAGTTTGAAGAAAACCCGGCCAAATATATGGTCAAACAGGGTTGATTTTTTGCTTCGGTCAATACCGCCACGATTTCAGATCTGCCCCTGCCGGCGCCCTGGATTTCACTTCTTCTGCCCATTTCGGGATGAACATCCGGTTGTACCGAAGCCTCGAAATGGCATTGGGTTGTGTATGGTCGCCGTTCCAGCAATGTTCTGCCCTGTCGCCGTAATCTACTTCGCCGTCGTAATAGGGATTGGTGGTTTCTTCCAGCATGGCCTCCGTCAGATAGACGGCATTGTTGAGGTAATAATTGTCCATATCTCCGCAGTAAATATGGATCTTGCCCTTCCATTTTTCTCCGTTTTTGGCCCAGTCGCGTTTCATGATGTAGGCGAGGTCGTAGTTTTCGCGCCAGTAAGCGGCCACGGTTGAGTCAATTTCTCCGGTATATTTATCCCATATTCTTTGCGGGTAGCCGTCGGGGTCGGCAGGGGAAAAAACAGCCTCCCAGATGTCCCATTGGTCTCCCGACCGGCTTTTATCCCCGATCGCAAGCTCCCGGTGGTTCATGTCCTCCACCGTAGTGCTTACAAAACCCAGGTAGTTACGCAGGCCGGGCCGGGCTGTTTTCTTGAACTCACTGTCGATATAATAAGCGTTTTTGTCTTCATAAATATTGACCAGGCAAAACGCCCGGAAATCAATCGGATCCGGGCAGGCGGCATAACAGCCGTTGTACTCGTCGGGATACATGACCTGTACGGCCAGGGCCTCCCATCCGCCGGTCGACCCGCCATAAGTGAACCTGGCCCACCCTTCGCCGATGCCCCTGAATTGTTCCTCTATATGGGGTATCAGTTCATGGGTAATGGCGTCGCCGTAAGGCCCGAGGTTGGCCGAATTTACTGCATATGAATCGTCATAATAAGGGTTGGCGTGCTGAATTTCGATGGCAATCACCCTGGGGAAGTCCGGCCCGGTCCAAAGTTTGTAGAAATCATAGGCTTCCTGGTCCTGTATCCGGTTGTAACAATCCAGCTGGAACCGTTCGCTGTATACACATGGGACGGTAGTATCGGGCGGAGTGGTGCGCCAGCCGCCGAAATCGGAAGGAAAATGCCCGTGAAAAATCGCCAGGGGGTATTTAACATTCGGCTTTTCGGCCCATCCCTTGGGCAAAAGCACATGAGCCCCCAGGTACATATCCCTGCCCCAGAAATCGCTCAGCAGCTTGCTCCGGATCTTGATATGTTTGACATATTCTGTGTCTTCGGGTTCGGGAATGGGCGGAATTTCCTGGTCGAGAAGAACGGAGATCTTCCCGCCGGAAGCAGGGTCGATCCGTATTTTTACAGGTTTGCTGTAGATATTCCCGGGGGCGATGTTCCAGTGCTGGCCCTCTCCCCGGTCCATCGGCAGTTTTACAACCTGCCCGCTTGCCAGTTTGAAGGTCTCATACTTGTGGAGCAAAACCTGGATGAAATAATCCCCGGCGGGTATATCCTTCAGGCTTTCAAAAGGATAGCCGAAGGCTGAAGCATCGATCTTCCGGGAGGTTCCTTTTTCCCAGCCTTCCACATTGACCCCAAAAACCAGTTGTGTGTTCGGGCCGTCGCTGATCTGAAACCGGGGTTCTTCCCGGTCGTTGGAAGACAACAAAACCAGCAACCGGCCGTCGAAAGGAGCTGTTGCCAGACTGTCGGAAATGCTGACCTCAAAAACCGGTCCGGATGAAGAACCGCGCTGGCAGGCCCAGAACCAACAGCCTGCGGCTAAAGCGACCAATAAGGTTAAAGGCGTTCTCATGTTTTTTGCTTTAAAGATAGGACTTTCTGTAAAAACCTTTTTACCGGCAACTATGCATTTTCCGGAGGGGCGGCTTCACTCATCAAACCGGTCAGGGGCGCCGGATCCTGTTCCATCCACAACCGGTCCAGGGTTTTGGGGTTTTCTTCCGGAAAAGTATACATTTCGATCTTTTGTTGTTTCCCCTTGAGTTCCAGGAGGTCGACCCGTTTCACAGCCAGGTCGTTGGGTGGGATGTTCAATTTGTCGAGCAGGTATTTCGACAACAGGATCTTCACCCCGTATTCGTTGCACAGGTCCTGCAACCGGGAAGTGGTGCTGAGCACATCGCCCGAAAAAACCAGGTCTTTTTTGATCACGCCGATCTCTCCTACGGTTACCTCACCACAATGCAGGCCGGCTTTAAACTCCGGTACAAGACCGTATTTTTCCAGATAACGGGGGGCTTGCCGCCGGATGGCCGTTTGCATGCCATAATAACACCGGATGCAATTGGCCTGCTCCAGGCCGGTCTCCGCAGGCCACGAAATCACGATCATATCCCCTACGTACTGGTAAATTTCTCCGCGCGCCGCAATAATCGGATTGGTGAGGTCCCGGTAGAAGTCATTGAGCAGGTTAAAAAACCGGATATGCCCCAGGCGTTCGGCCATCAGGGTAGAGGAGCGGATGTCGGCAAAAAGGAATATCCGTTCTTCTTCCCGGGGTTTGTGGTACCGCCCGATCAGAAATTTGCCCAATACGCCGGGGCCATATTTATCATTGACATGCAACATGATGGTTGTTGCAAAAGAAACCAGCGACCAAAAAATGATATTCTTGACCAGCAAGCCGCTGCGCATCAGTTCCACCACCGTTATTTTTACGGTTTCCGACCAACAAGGCACACCCAATTGGTAGCTCAGGTAAACCGCCAGACCAAAAGTACTGAACAGAACGTTGAGCAGAGCGATCAGAAAACTGTTTACCATGATCGCAAATCCGAAAGAACGGGACCGGACCTGATCGCGCAGAAAAAACATCAGCAACGAACCCGAAAGCAAACTGCTGGCCACTGCCGTGAGAGTATTGACTGTAAAAAACAACGGGAAGTTATACACAGGTGTGGGCGCCAGCAACGCCGTCCCGGATATGGCATGGGTATTCAGGACATCCAGCACGGCCGCGGCTGTCCAGAAACCTGTTATCCAAAGAACAATGCTGATTCTCCGGCGATTAAGCCCCTCCCCATAAAATCGCATAGCAGCTGATTTTCAGCGCAAAGTTAACGGAATTTAGGTTTTTATGCAGTAAAAGGTGGTTTTCGGCTTTCCGAAGAGTACCTTTGTGCATTCAGAAAACCTGTTTATGGAGCGTCGCCTTTTATACCCTGAAACCGCTTTGCTGACTGCCCGGACCGTCGTACGGCGCTGGCGGGAAGGCGAAGGAAAATTATTGTACGACCTGGTGCAGCGCAATCAGTCGTGGTACCGCGACATCTCGCCCGCTGTTCTGCGCGCACTCGAAAGCCCTGAAAAAGCCGAGTGGTTTGTGCGGACGGTAATCGCCGGATGGATGTTGCAGGAGGAATATAACTTTAGCGTCTGGACCAAGGAAGAAGCCCAACTCATCGGCGTCATCCGCTTGTTCGACCTGAATTGGGATGTCCCCCGGGCTGAAATCGCCTATTTTATTGATTATGATCACGGAAAAAAGGGGTTGATGACCGAAGCCGCCCACCGGGTGGTCCAGTTTGCCTTTCAACAGCTTCACCTTGAAAAAATACAGATCAAAACCTCTGCCGACAATTATGCCAGCCAGCGGCTTGCCCGAAAACTGGGCTTCCGCAGGGAGGGCGACCTGCGCGCCGATTTCCGGACGTTGACCGGCGAATTGCTGGACGCTATGCAGCTTGGATTGACGCCCGCTGATTTTGGGGTTTAGAGGTGGTTCCATGCCCGTGCTGAGGTTTGTCAATTCGGAGGGTGTTATTTGTGGGGTGTTAATTATTTTTTTTTTGGACTATTGCTTCGTCTAATCATTTTGTAAACGACCCCCAACCCTATCATTGCGATGCCCGCCAAGGCTGCCGTTTCCACCTGTGTGTCCTGTGTAACCGGGTCGGCTATCCGTTTGGAGTAAATGCCAAACAATGCCCAGATAATCACCAGCGAATACGCAAAATCCCGCCGTTTGAATATCGCCGCAAGCCCCAGCCCGACAGCCGCAGCCAGGGTAAGGAGCGTCCAAAAGGCCGCCCCACCTGGTTCGCCACCCCAGCCGAGGTGCGTCAGCAGGATAGCGGCATTGGCAATTGTCGCCACCGAAATCCAGCCGAGATAAACGCTGAAAGGCAAGTGTACCAACCAGCGTTCGGCGGGCAATGCCGCCGCCTTACCAATATCCAAACGCAAATAAATGCCCCCCAAACTGCCCAGCAATACCAACATGATGAGCATCGAAAACCCGATTTGAAGGTGGTGAAAAGCCAGCAACCAGCTTGCATTCGCCAGGCAGGACAGCCCGAACAACCAGCCGGTTTTTTGTAAAAAATCGGGCGCCGGCTTGCCGAAAAAACGAATTTGGTAAATCGCAAAACCCAGCAAAAGCAGGTAAATTACCCCCCAAATGCTGAACGTGAAGCCCGCTGGAGTGAACAGGTTTGGAAACAAATCTGACATCTCTCCCGTCCTTCGCCCGGCAATGGGCAGGGCATTGGCGAGGTAGTTCATCACCAGCACAATGGCGAGGGACAGGAGATTGAGTAAAATGTAAGGCGCTGATTTGTTGAACATAACAATTGTTTTTAAAACCGAATCCAGACAGTAACGCTGCCTGCACCATATTCCCAATCCCTCTTGACCAAGGCAATTACAATCTATTTTTTCCCGCCACCCGGCAACAACCGGTTCAATCCCCCCAAAACAGGAATCTCCTTCCCCTTCCACACGAGCGCCCCGTTTACCCCGGCGGGAAGGGTGATCTGCGCCTGAAGGCCGCCCTCCTTTTGCTCAAAACGCACCGAAATCTCCCCCCTGGGATGCGGCATTTTGCCTTCCGCAAAGGTCAGATCGCCTAAAAAGGGTTCAATCCGAACCGTCCGGAACCCCGGTGAAGCCGGGTTAATGCCCAGTACGGTCGACAAAAACTGGTAATTCGGGCTTGCACTCCAGGCATGACAATCCGAGCGGGTGGGTTCCGGGTTTTCGGCAAACGTGGTCAGGCCCATATCCAGCATCGCCTGCCAATCGGCCATTTGGGGCAAAAACCGGTCGCCCATCCCCGTCTTTTTCATGGCCTCAAACAAATAAAAACGGAAATAAAAAGTAGTCGGAGTGATGGATTGGTCGGCAATGATTTTTTCCAGAAAAGTCGACTGTTTTTTCATCGGGAGGGCGTCACAAAGCACCGCCAGTATATTGGCGTGCTGACTGAATTGTTGTTTGACCGGCGTATCGGCCAACAAGCCTTTGCCAGAATCCCAGCAAAGCCGCCGGGTGGCGGATACCAGCGCATCCGCCATCCGGTTGTATTTTTTAGCCTGTGCCTTCCGGCCAAAGGCTGCAAACAAAACACCGGCCTGCCGGTAGGTGTAGGCTAATTGCAGGGTCAGGATCGATGATCCGCCCTCGGCGGCCCCCATCGGCACGCCTCCGGCAATCTGGCTTTTGTTGTTCCAGGACCAATCCACAAAATTCCACCATTCCACCGGGCCTAGCATGCCGTCGGGTTTTATCCGGGCTTCAAACCAGGCCAGTACGCCTTCTATGCCGGGCAGGAACTGTTGGACGAAGGCAGGGTCTTCGCGGTGCATATAGTGGTCGTAAATCATGGAAACCCAGAACATGGAATAGGTCGGGATGACCTGCGGATCGTTGCAGGGATAACGGCTTTGGGTCAGCCCCTCGGGTATCCGGCTATGGTCATAATCGTGGATGGCCTTGCGCATCAGCCTGTCATCGCCGCTGACGTATAAAGAGATCAGGGCTTGTATGCGGGTATCGCCTACGTATTGCAACTGTTCGTAATACGGGCAATCGAAGTAATTTTCACCTGCACACAAAAGGGCGGTTCGCCATCCGGCCTCCCATATCTTAGATAAGCCGGGGTCGTTGGTGGCAAAACGGGCATTTTCTTCAAACGGGTACCCATAGGTCATACCGTAAAAATCTTCCAGGGTAAGGGGGTCGCTTCCGGTTTCGATATCCATCTGCACGTAGCGGTAGGTCCGGAACCAAAGCGGCCGGAAAAGCCGGTTCCGTCCGCCGTCGGGCATAAAGGCATCCTGCACGCCGACTATTTTTTTGCCTTCGATCTCATTCCGGTTGCCTTTCACCCGGTTTTCATCGATCAGGGCTTCCGCATAAGTAATTCTGATTTTTGCATCTTTCCCGCCGCTGACCACCAATTCGGGGTAGGCGTTGACGAGATGACCCTGGTCAAAAAGAAGGGTGATTTCGGCAGAAGCCGGCAGAGTAAAAGGCATGGCGCCGGCAAATTGCCCCCCCTGGCCATTTACTTCGCTTCGCCGGATTCCGGGAAAACGTACGCGGGTTTCCTTGAAGGGGGGAATCGTCCGGGGTACCAGCATCCAGTTGCCGTCGGTTCCCAGGGTCCTGGGTTTGGAGGGATACCATAAGACATTGGCATTGGCCCAGCTTCCGTCGTTAAACGCCGGCTGTTCCCAGCCCCAGGGATAATCTTTGCCGTGTACTTCATCGCCGTCGCCGGTGACGTAATACGCCCGCATCGCCTGTTTGTCCACCGGCAGCGGCTTGTACGCCTGATTCTGAATCACCAGCCAGGTATTGTTGGTATTGACGAGGTCTTCTTTTTCGGAATTGCCTTGCAAAATAAAGCCCGTTTCATAGCTGATCTGAGCAAAGGGTTTATACTGGGCGGCGTTCCAGACGATGGCCGCCAATACATTTTTTCCTGCGCTCAGATGAGGGGCAATATCCACCGTTTCAAAGTTCCAGTTGGCCAGATCGCTGCGGGCCGGGCCGGAAGATACCGGGGTCCCGTTCACAAACAACCGGTACCGGTTATCCGCCGAAACATGGATGACAAAAGACGCCGGTTTTTCGGCCAGTTCAAACGTTTTACGGAAGTGATAAATGCCGTAATCGATCGGCGAGGCGCCCGGGCATGCGATCCACCGGGCTTTCCAGTAGTCGTTGAGAATGCGCGGCGCGATCAGGGTGTTTTCCTGCGCATTCAGGATCATAAAATGGATACTGAAAAATAGCGTTAATGAAAGGCAGATCTTATACATAATCAATGTTTTGACAAAATTAATGGAACTGTGTAAATTTCTCCCCAACCTTCCCCCTTGCCTGGGCAGGCTCTCCAAATAGATATATTTAAATTCATTTTACTCGTAAAATGTTGAAAATAAAACGCATGACTCCAATTGAGCATTATCCCCCACTGGCGGGGGTAGGGGGTGGAGAATTACAAAATCATGAAACAAGGACTTATCTTGTTAAATAATACCGTCAACCCTGGCAAACGCCCTGACCGGAAAGGTCCCCATCCCTTTGATCCTGGGCGGCACGGCGTTGAAGGTATAATTTTTTTCCGGCAATTGATGCAGGTTCGTCAAATGTTCCACAATCAGGATTTCGGCGCCTAACAAGGTGGAATGAACCGGCCTGCTTTTCCCGCGGGTGTCGTCGATGTTGTGGCTGTCGATGCCCACCAGTTTTACACCGCAATCCCTGAGGTAAACAGCGGCGTCGGCGGTGAGGAAAGGATGGTTTTCAAAATACCGGCTGGTATTCCAGTGTTTCGACCAGCCGGTGTGCACCAGTACCGCCTTATTCCGGAGTTCCCGGTGGATAAAAAATTCCGTCCCGATTTCCATTTCATCCAGTGTGTTGACCGTAACGGCGTCCAGTTCTGCCAGGGCATTCAGGTCCACTTCCGCCAGGTCTTTTCCGTTTTCGTACCGGTGGAACGGGCAATCCAGGTAGGTGCCGGTATTGGAAACCATCTCGATTTTGCCGATCTGGAATTCGGTCCCTTTTTCGTAAAAAGAACGGGATTTTTCGCGGCTCAGGTAGTCGCAGATGATCGGCGCAGGTAATCCTTTATAGGTGATCAGCCCGTCATAAACCGTATGGCTCAGGTCGACCAGTTTGTATGCGTTGTTTCCCATTCTCCTGCTCTTTAAACGGTTTGATTTTTCTTTTTCTCCCTTTTTTTCAGCATCGGGTGCGCAAACACCGAAGCCAGAATGATCAGGGCGCCCCAGATGAAATTGATGTTCAGCTCCTTAGCGTCGTCCAGCAGAAACCAGGCCGCCAGGATGCCGTAAATGGGTTCCAGGTTGAAGGCCAGGTTGGCGGCAAATGCGGAGAGGTGTCGCAACGAGCGAAGGGCCAGCACGTATCCCAGCGTGGTGCACACGATGGCCAGGATCAGCAGCCATAACCAGTCGAGCCCTTGCGGCCACAACGCCAAAGGGTTGTCCTGGCTGAATGCAACAAATGGCAATACAACGCCGATCAGTACCCATGCACCGCTCATCTCCAGAAAGGTGACGCTTAATTCGTCCAGCCTGCCCACCAGGATCTTGTTCAGCGTAGCAAATAACGCAATAAAAAAAGCCCCCGCCAAGCCCACCCAGATCCCCGCCATCATCCGCAGGTCAGTGCTGTTGGCAACAAGGATCATGCCCGGGATAATGACAAATCCCAATGCCAGGTCGACCCGGTTAACCGGCCGCCTGGTCAGGAAAGGTTCGAGCAAAGAGGTAAAAAAAGAAGTGGTCGCAAAGCAAACCAGGGCAATGGATGGGTTGGCCAATTTGATGGATCCGAAAAAACAGATCCAGTGCAGGGCAACCAGGGCCCCGATTCCCAGGAAACTGAACAGCGTTTTGCGATCCAGCCCTTTCAATGTCCGGCCAAACCGGATCAATAACAGCAGACTGACAGACGTGAGCAACACCCGCCACCATACCAATACCAGGGCAGAAAGACTGATGAGGTCGCCCAGAATCGCCGTAAAACCAAAAAGAAAAACGGCGAAATGCAACTCCAGGTAAGACCGGCGGGCAGGCGTCATGGATTTCGATTTACCTGCAAAACAACAACAGTTTTGCCAATATTTAAAAAAGCGACTCTGTTTTACGGCTGCAATGAACCAAGAATTTATCTTCGCGTTTATCCGGTGAAATAAAACGATTGAATATGACCGTACAAGCAGGCGACAAAGCGCCAAACTTCAAATTGTTTTCCTCCGACAAACAAGAAGTATCCCTGACGGATTACCGCGGCAAAAATGTTGTGCTCTTGTTTTTTCCCCTGGCGTTTACCAGTGTATGCACCGCGGAATTATGCGCCATGCGCGATAATATCGGGCTATACGACAGACTCAACACTCAGGTCCTTGCAGTCTCTGTGGATTCGCCGCAAACCCTGAACAAATTCAAGACCGACCAGGGCCTGAATTTCCTCCTGTTGTCCGATTTCAATAAGGAAGTATCCCGGTCCTACGGTTCACTTTATGAAGTGTTTACCATGGGTATGAAGGGGGTATCCAAACGGTCCGCTTTTGTAATTGATAAAGAAGGTACGATCCGTTATGCCGAAGTCTTGGAAAAAGCCGGAGAATTGCCTAACTTTGAAGCTGTCAAAGAAACTTTGGCCTCTTTGAATTAGTTATTACCACAGCAAGCGCAAAGACCATGTTTTACGGCCATCCGTCAGAGGAAGAGGAAGTTGTTCTATTGGAAGAAGATCTCGAGGATAGCGGCATTGGGGATCTGGCCCAGCTTATCGTCTACAACGATGATTATAATACTTTTGATTGGGTGATCAAGTGTTTTATGGAGGTTTTGAGCCATACCCTCGAACAGTCCGAACAACTGGCCCTTATCATTCATACGAAAGGAAAAGCTACGGTCAAAACAGCGCCAAAAAGTGTATTGCAACCCAAAAAAGATGCATTGGTAGACCGGGGTCTTTCCGCTGTCATTGAAGACGGTGTATAATCCAGTGTCCACCATCCCGTATCAAGCATCAAGCATCCAGTATCAAACATCAAATGCCCGTTTTCTGGCTCGACCAAGATGATCTCACCTTTCCGCCTGCACAATGGGCCGGCCCGGAAGGTGTGCTGGCAATCGGCGGCGATCTTTCGCCGGAACGTTTGCTGAATGCTTACAATAACGGGATTTTCCCCTGGTTCAACCCCTCTGACCCCATCCTTTGGTGGTCGCCGGATCCCCGTTTTGTACTTTTCCCGGACGAACTTAAAGTGGCCAGAAGCATGCGCCCCTATTTCAATCAGGGCAAATTCAGGGTTACGTATGACGAACATTTTGAAACCGTAATGCGCGAATGCCAGGCCCGCTCCCGGGAAAACAAGGTCAGGCGGCGCCCAACCGGCACCTGGATCACCGAAGAAATGATCACGGCTTATGTGCGCCTCCACGAACTGGGTTACGCCCATTCTGTCGAAGTCTGGCAGGGCGACCAACTGGCCGGAGGCCTCTACGGCCTTGCGTTGGGCAAGGTTTATTTTGGAGAATCCATGTTCTCCCTGGTCAGCAACGCTTCAAAATTCGGGTTTATTACCCTGGTGCAACGCCTGAGATCCAGGGGGTACACCCTCATCGATTGCCAGCAGGAAACCAACTACCTGGAAAGTTTGGGCGCCAGGGCCATCCCCCGCCAAACCTTCCTGGAACTTCTGGAAAAAAATCAGGCCGAACGAACCGAAAAAGGAAAATGGAGCGCCCCGGAGTAATTCATCCGAATTTTTACCATTCTCTTAACAAGCTTTAAATCCTTTTTAACGTTCTGTTGGCGCACTTTCTGTTAATTTAGCGGAATCACTTAAATACAGAAATTCATGAAAAAGTATTTTTCACTCGCTGCTCTGGCCATTGTTTTAATGACCTTTTCCTGTAAAACGGTTGATGAATTGGATAATATTCTTCGATTGGATGGCGACAATCAGACCGGCCCATTGCTGGAGGCCGGTTCTTTCGAACTGGCTGTGCGTTTTGCACCCCAGCATTCCTCCAAATTCCTGGGTCGCCAATTGGAAGGCATACAATGGTACAACGGACCCAGGGCTGCTACTACAGCGATCAAAATTTACGGAGAAGGCTCCTCCAATGAGCCCGGAGCCCTGTTGCATTCTGAAGTTGTGACGAGCCAGGTCAAGTCCTTTACCTGGAATGAACATACCCTCTCCACCCCGATCGATATCCCTGACGGCGACCTTTGGATCAGCCTGGTGGTGACGCATAACGAACAACAACAATCCATCGGCTGCGACGCCGGCCCGAATAAATCCGGCGGCGACTGGCTTTACAAGGCCTCCGACGGTCAGTGGGAAACCTATCTCCAACGCACCGGTGAAAGTGTCAACTGGAATATCCGGGGTATTGTATCTGAATGAACAACGAGCCGCTTTGGAAACGCTTGCTGAGTTACCTATGGGAAATCCCCATCGAAAGCTCCGAAGGCGAATTTAATCCTGAATTGACGGTCAACCTCTGGCGTGGGCGGTACCAGTTGTGTACAGCCCACGCTGTTTACAGTTATGAAGACCGCTACGAAAACTTTGTCCGGGCTTTCAAAAAGATCCGGCTCGACGAAATCCGGGACGCCAGGGTCCTGGTCCTGGGCCTCGGCCTTGGCAGCATTCCCATGCTGCTGGAACACCGCTTCCGCAAAAATTTTCATTATACCGTCGTAGAAATAGATGAGGCGGTTATTGACCTGGCCAACCGCTATGCGCTTCCTTTCATCCAATCCCCTGTCGAAATCATCTGCGCCGATGCATTTGTCTTTGCAGACCAGTGCACCGAACGGTTTGACATCATTTGCATGGATGTTTTTCTGGATGACGAGGTGCCGGAAGATTTTGAACGATTCGCCTTTCTGGAATCCCTCCGCGATCTTCTTTCACCCAATGGTGTACTCTTATATAATCGCCTGGCTGCCACGGCCAACGACAAGCGAAAGAGCTACGCGTTTTTTGAAAATGTCTTCAAAGGGGTTTTTCGGAAAGGACATTGCCTGGATGTCGGCGCCAATTACATCCTTTTAAACGATTCCGCTTCTTTACTTCAGCCGCCGCTTGGTCGTACGGGCAATTTTTCCTAATTTAGACCCGGAAATACGCGCCTATGAAAAAACGAAAATGCATCGAATGCAAGGAGGAATTCCTGGGCAGGGCCGATAAAAAATTTTGCTCCGACCAGTGCCGAAGCGCTCACAACAACCGCCTGAACAGCGACGAAACCAGCTTTGTCCGGAACATCAATAATATCCTCCGGAAAAACCGCCGCATCCTCGGCGAACTCAACCCGGACGGCAAAGCGAACGTCCACCGCGAACAATTGCTGGAAAGAGGGTTCCGGTTCAGTTACTTCACCAATGAATATATAACAAAAGCCGGTAAAGTTTACCGGTATTGTTACGACCAGGGTTACCTCGAACTGGACAATGATTTTTTCACCCTCGTCCGACGGAAAGCTTATGTGGATTGATATGATCAAAAAAAGATTGCTCAGCTTCAAATACGCTTTCCGGGGCATCCTGGATCTGTTTTTATCGCACCCCAATGCCAGGATACACCTCCTCGCAACCCTGGCCGTTGTTGCTGCCGGCTTTTATTTCGGGCTTTCCGCCGGAGAATGGGCGTTGATCGTGCTGGCGATCTCCTGCGTACTGGCTGCCGAAGCTTTCAATTCTGCACTGGAATACCTTACCGATCTGACTTCGCCCCAACAAAACCCCCTGGCTGGCAAAGCCAAAGATATCGCCGCCGGGGCAGTCCTGATCCTGGCAATCGGCGCCGTTGTGATCGGATGCCTCGTTTTTATCCCTCGTGTAATGGCTTTGATCCGGTAGAAAATATCCAAAAACAGCTAATTTTACCGCCCATCCATCATCCTGGTCAAAACAAATCCGAGAATGATCCGAAAAACAGTCTTTTTCGCATTTTTATTGGTTATTGCCGGCTTTTCGGCTTCAAGTCAGTCCGCAACAGACCGGCCCAAGCCTTCCAGACAGGAAAAAAACACCCTGGAGTACCTGGAAAGCCAATCAGAACGGCTGGCAGGTATAGCCCATCAAATTTGGGAATGGGCAGAATTGGGATATCAGGAATATAAAAGCGCCGGTCTGCTGCAGGAAAACCTGCGCGCTGAAGGCTTTGAAATAAAAGCAGGGGTTGCAGATATCCCCACCGCTTTTGTGGCTTCTTACGGCTCGGGCGAACCCGTGATCGGCATACTGGCCGAATACGACGCTTTGCCCGGCGTGTCGCAGGATATGGTTCCCTATCCGAAAGAACGCCCGGACTGCAAATCCGGCCACGCCTGCGGGCATCATCTTTTTGGAACGGCCTCCATGGCGGCAGCTATTGCAGTAAAACGCTGGATGCAGCAAACCGGGCAAAAAGGCACAATCCGGCTGTATGGGTGCCCCGCCGAAGAAGGCGGCGGCGGAAAGGTTTATATGGTCCGTGCGGGCTTGTTTGACGATGTGACAGCCGTCCTGCACTGGCACCCCGGCAACAGCAACAGCGCGGTGGCCGGTTCATCGCTGGCCAACAAATCGGCCAAATTCCGGTTTTATGGCAACGCCTCACACGCAGCCGCCAGCCCCTGGAACGGCCGCTCGGGCCTCGACGGCGTGGAAGCCATGAATCATATGGTGAACATGATGCGCGAACACGTCCCCCAGGAAACACGCATCCACTACGTCATCACCAAAGGCGGGGATGCGCCCAATGTCGTGCCCGCTTTTGCAGAAGCGTTTTACTACGTCCGGCATCCGGAAATGGAACACGTCAAATCGATTTTCGAACGGGTTGTTAAAGCCGCCGAAGGCGCCGCCCTGGGGACCGGCGTCCGGATGGAATACGAGGTCATTCACGGAATCTACAATCTGCTGCCCAATGCCACCCTCGGGGAGGTCATCCAGAACAAACTGGAAATCGTAGGCGGCGTGATTTATAACGAGGAGGAAAAAAAATTTGCAGAAGAATTGATGAAAACCTACAATCCGGAAGGCGCCACCATCGCTTCGGCCGCAGTTGTGGAACCTTTCCGGTTGGAAGAAAAAGGCGTTGGCGGATCTACCGACGTGGGAGACGTCAGTTGGATGGTCCCCACTGCAGGGCTGACATCCGCCACCTGGGCCCCCGGCACATCTGCCCATAGCTGGCAAGCCGTAGCGGCCGGCGGCACAACGATCGGGCAGAAAGGCATGATGGTGGCGGCCAAAACCCTGGCGCTTGCTGTTCAGGAACTTTTCCAGGATCCCGAAAAAGCAGCCCGGGCTAAAACAGAACTCCTGAACAGAAGAGGCGCTGATTTCCGGTATGAATCCCTGGTCGGCGACCGGAAACCACCCCTGAATTACCGGAATTGAGCGCATAACGACAAAACAGCGTTGAATCTTTTCATCCCGGGTAGGGGCTTTTGCCTACTTTTGTGTCCCATTTCGACAGAACATCAACAAATATGAAAAGAATTTATACGGCCTTTATTGTATTCATAAGCATTTGCCTTGCAAATCTTTCGGCCCAATCTCAAAATTTCTGGCAAGACCTCGATATCAGTCCTTCAATTGCCCGCTTCGGAGACCCGGGCGTCCGGCCCAACCACTACCGGCCGGTTGCCATCGACATGGACCGGTTGATCGAAAATCTCCGTTTTGCCCCCCTGGAACGTACCGGCGGACAACGCCCCGTTTTAAATTTCCCTTTGCCGGGGGGAGGCGTGGAACGGTTTGCCATCGAACGCTCGCCTGTTATGATGCCGGGGCTGGCTGCCCGTTACCCGGAAATCCAGTCGTTCAGGGCCGTCAGCCTGGATAACAAGGGCGGTACGGGCCGGTTTGATTATGGCCCCGGAGGTTTTCACGGCACGTTTGAAACCCGGTACGGAGAAGTGTTTATTGATCCGTTCGAAACCGCAGGCCGCGATGTTTACGCCGTCTATTTCACCCGGGATGTTGAGATCAGCGAAGCAGTTTTGCAGGGCATGGCCTGCGGCCTTGAAGACCCAACCGAACAAAACCCCGGACTGGAGGAACTCCGGCAGTCTCTTTTGACCGAAGGGCATGCCCGCGGCGGTAGTGAGTTGCTCGAATTTCACACCTATCGCCTGGCGCTGACCGCCACAGGAGAATACAGTCAGTTTCATGGCAATACCTTACCCAATGTACTGGCTTCGCTGGTAACCGCCGCCAACCGGATGAATCAGACTTTTGAACGGGAGGTAGCCATAAATTTTATCCTGATCGATGACAATGACAAATTGATCTGGCTGGATAAAGATACCGACCCTTTTGTCAATGGAGACGAAGGGATCCCCCTGGCCGGAGAAAACCCCAATGCAATCACCAATATTGCGGGTATTCCGCCCAGCGCGTATGATATCGGCCATATTTTTACGGCTGGTTGCACTGATGTTGGCGGATACGGTCCAGGCCGGGTTTGCAGCCAAAACAAAGCCATTGCCGTGACCTGCCACAGCAGTCCCAATGTCAACCTGATGGTCAGGCGGACGGTCAACCATGAGGTCGGCCACCAATTTTCCGCGAGCCATACCTTCAGCAATTGCGGCAGCTCCGACCAATTGACAAGCGGATCGGCATTTGAGCCCGGTTCGGGCACCACCATCATGTCTTATGCAGGGCTTTGCGGAGCGCAGAATGTCACCTTCGATAACGATGACTATTTCCATGTCAATTCTTTGGATCAGATCATCGATTATGCCCGTTTTGGGCAGGGCAGCGCCTGCGGTACAGAGGCGCTGACGGATAATCAAACCCCGGAACTGACCCTGGCTTATGAAACCGGTCTATACATCCCGAAGAGTACGCCATTTGAGCTGACCGCTTCAGCCTCCGACCCTGATGGTGATTCCCTGACTTATTGCTGGGAACAGTTTAACCTCGGCCCTTTTTCTCCTTTGGGTTCGCCGACTGGCGACGCGCCTTCCTTCCGCAGTTTCGAACCCGTTTCTGCGCCTAACCGAATCTTTCCGCGCATTGATTTGATCATTAACAATGCGTCCGATGTCCGGGAAGTTTTACCGACCTATGGGCGCGCCCTGAATTTCAAGTGTACCGTAAGGGACAACAACCCCGCCGGGACCGCCGCGGTCTGGCAGGAAGTCGGATTCAGGTCCACAGGCACCGCCGGGCCTTTTGTCGTGACAGCGCCCGATGCCCCCGGCATTTCCTGGGAAGGCGGTCAATACGCGGAAGTGACCTGGGACGTGGCCAATACAGACGGCGAACTGGTCAATTGCCAGTCCGTGAATATCCGGCTGTCCACCGATGGAGGTTATACTTATCCTTATACCCTGCTGACCGAAACCCCCAACGACGGCACTGCAATGGTACCGGTACCGGACATCCAGACAGATTCAGCCCGGGTCCGGATCGACGGCGCTCACAATATCTTTTTTGATATTTCCAACGACAATTTCAGCATCAGCCCGGCTGCAACACCCGGATTTACAGCTCAACCGGCTGCTTCCTACGCCCAACTCTGTACGCCCGCTGCGCAATCCTTTACCGTAGAATCAACTGCCTACCTCGGATTTGAAGGTCTCATCCAACTGGAACCGGCCGGCGCCCTCCCCGACGGCATCACCGTGGATATCGACCCCGCAGGTTTTCAGGCCGGAAACACAACGCCGGTTCAATTCAATTTTGACCTCAACGTACCCACCGGCCGGTATGAATTGCCGGTCCGGGCGTTTGTTCCCGGAATCGATACCGTTACCTTTTCTTTCCGCATTGACCTCACTTCCGGTGATTTCAGCCAGTTGGCACTTCAGCTTCCGCTGGACGGAACGGACGGCGTGGTACTCTCAACGGACTTCGACTGGAACGGCTCCCCCAACGCTGTAACGTATGATTTTCAACTGGCTACCAGCCCGGTTTTTACCCCCGAATCCATGGTGGAATCCGCGACGGGATTGACGGAAACCGCCTATTCTCCTCAAGGCCTTTTTGAAACCAATACCTTGCATTACTGGCGGGTCAGGGCTGTAAACAAATGCGGCCCGGGCGCCTGGACAACCCCTTTCACCTTCCATTCCCAGAATGTCAACTGCGCGCCTCACCAGTCGCAGGACATCCCCAAGGCGATCTCCGGCACCGGTTTGCCAACGGTGGAATCCGAACTGTTCATCAACGCGCAAGGCATCATTAACGACGTCAACGTTTCGTACTTCAAGGCTAATTTCCAGCCGGTCAACAGCTTGCGGGTCACCCTGATCAGCCCGGCCGGGACGCAAGTCATTCTGTACGATAAAAACTGCGGCAATACGGTCGACCTGATCATCGGTTTCGACGACGACGCCCCCAACGCGATCACTTGTCCGCCCGATGATAATATCGTTTTCAGGCCGATCCAGCCACTTTCGGCATTTATTGGCGAAAACCTCTTTGGCACCTGGAAGATGCGGGTCAAAGTGGTCACCCCGGGATTTGGGGCCTCCGGAGCGTTGGAGGCCTGGCGGCTCGAGTTTTGTTCGGCCGGGGCAGCCCAACCGCCTTTGCTGGTCAAAAACGATACTTTGTACGTACCGCCGGGCGAATCGAACCCGATCACCAAAAATCTGCTGGAAGCCCAGGATCAGGACAACGGTCCTTCCGAACTGACCTACACCATTCTTACCCTTCCCGCACACGGCGCCCTTTATGTAGTGGATCAACCCCTGGAGGTTGGGGGGCAGTTCCGCCAGTCGACCGTCAACGCCGGCAACCTTTATTATGCGCACAATGGCGACGAAGCCATCTTTGACGGGTTTACCTTTCTGGTGCAGGACGGTACCGGCGGCTGGGTGGCTCCCAGAAAGTTCAACATCAAAATTGATGAGAACGCCATGGTATCAGCCGGCGAACCCGAAACCCTTGCCGGCCTGAACCTGTTCCCGAACCCCAACGACGGCCGGTTTACCCTGGAAATGGATTCGCCTGCCCGGCAAAACTGGCTGCTGGCGCTCCGGGATATGCAGGGCCGCGAACTTTGGCGCGGGTGGTTCCCCGACGGTGCGACCCGGACTTCCGTTGCAACGGGAGACTTGCCGGACGGCCTTTATTTGTTGAGTTTGCTGGGCGAAAAAGACGGCAAGGGCGCCACCCGGAAAATCCTTGTTTCTTCCGCCAGATAAAGCGATATTGCAACCATGCAATATTTTATAGAACAACTGAATGAAAAACTGAAACAACCGCTGCCCGGGGCGGAAGCCCAGTACAGCATGGCCCATGTGGCGCGGCGCACCCACCTGCCCGCGCCACCAGGCGCCAGAAAAGCAGGAGTGCTGGCTCTTTTTTATCCGGAAAACGGCGACTGGAACCTGGTTTTTATCGAACGCACTTCCGGCAACCCCAACGACCGCCACAGCGGCCAGATCAGTTTTCCGGGCGGCCAATACGATCCTGCCGACGGCAGCCTGGTGAATACCGCCCTCCGCGAGGCGCACGAAGAGATCGGGGTGCCTCCCGAAGCGGTTTCCCTGGCCGGCCGGCTGACCGAACTGTACATACCGGTCAGTAATTTCCTGGTACACCCGGTAGTGGGGTATGCCCTGGTCAAACCGGCGTTCCAGCCCCAGCCAGAGGAGGTAGCGTCCATCCTCGAAGCGCCTTTCTCCCGGTTCCTGGCGCCGGAAACGGTTAAACTCACCGATATCACCGTCATGCAAAACCTCACTTTGAAGGATGTGCCTTATTTTGATGTCGGCGGAAAAGTGATCTGGGGCGCCACCGCCATGATCCTCGGAGAACTGAGGGCTTTGTTCCTATGATTGTATTTTCTATTTTTACCCCGCACAATAAAACCCGGACATGAATATTGCCGAAATCCTGCGAATGATTCTGACGGATGACCTGGGGGAGGCCATTAAAGCGATGCTGACCCTTGCCGGCCAGAAAAAACTGACCAGCCAGCAAAATATTTTGTTCAACCTTTCCGGTCAGTACCACGGCAACGAAAGGCAGCGCAACGAAGGCACACTGAGCGACGATTTTTACCAGCGAACCCGTAACCGCATCCGGAACTCTCTGAAAGAAACCCTTAAGGACTTTCCGGGATGGAGCAACGACATCGTTGAAAAGGTCAATCTGGAACTGGCGACAGGATCAACCGGAACCGGGTCTTCAGGCTCCTCTTCCGGCCCGGCGCCGGAATCGAATGCAGGGCTCGGCGGAAAGTCCACAGGCGCCGGGGCTTCCGCCTCATCTACCGGCGACGGCGCCACCCGCATCCTCATGCTGAGCGCCAACCCGACCGGCACAGCCGGCTTGCAGTTGGAAAAAGAATTTGGCCGGATCTCCGCCCGCATTAGCGAAAAGGCTCAACCCGGCCAGTTCATCGTCAAACATAAAAAAGCGGTTACCCTGACGGATTTCCAGGATGCCCTGATGGATGAAAAACCCAATATCGTCCATTTTTCGGGTCACGGAGAACGGGACAAAGGCGAAGTGAAATCCATGATCCGCCGGGGTTTTGACCTGTCGGAAAACCCGGAAAAAGAAAAAGGAAACGACGCAGGCCTGCTGCTCATGGACGAGGACAAACGCGAACCCATGTTCGTCAGCTCGGCCGTCATCCGCAGGATCTTCAAAAGCCTGATCGAACGGAATAAGGTAGCGATTCAGGCCGTTATTTTTAATGCCTGTTATTCCGAAGCCCAGGCCCAGGCTGTAGCAGAGGTGGTACCCTACGTGATCGGAACCACCTGGAATGTGGGCGACGAAGCGGCCATCGCTTTTGCAACCGGCTTTTACGGCGGTATCGCCCGCGGCCAAAAAATAGAAGACGCCTGGGACAGCGGCGTCACCCAGGCCCTCGCTTACAACGAACCGGAAAATTTATTTGCGCTTTATATGAACGGGAAAAAAACCGGAACCTGAGTATGCTCCTCTACAACGTAACCATTAAGATCGACCACGATGTACACCTCGACTGGATGTGGTGGATGAGGCAGGTCCATATCCCGGATGTGATGAGCACCGGATATTTTACCGAATACAAGTTGTGTCGCATCCTCGGCGACGACGACGAACAGGGTGTCACCTACGCCATCCAATACTTCAGCCCGGATATGGCTGCTTTCAAAGCTTACCAGGCCGAACACGCGCCCCGGCTCCAGCGCGAAGTTGCGGAGCGTTTCCCCAATAAATATGTGGCTTTCAGGACTTTGATGCAGGTGATTGCATAAGGGTGTTGTTTTTTCCATCTTCTGCCGGCTGCGTCGTCGGGGTAATTCAGGGTACAACTTCAAAGTAACACCCTGAATTCGTCCGGTGGCGTCGTACGTGAGTTTGGCGGGTTTCGAAGTATCCGACATTCCGGGTATTTAACTAAAAATCACATGGGAAATTTATTTCGCTTGCAAATAATTAGTAGAACAATTAATTTTGTGGCCGGTCCATTACATACTGACTAAAAATATATCGATGGCAGAGAAAAAAGCCGAACAATCCGGGTTTATTCTGGAGCGGACCGCCCGGCGGATGAAACAGCATATCCAGCAGCAACTGACCGCCGCCGGCGCCGATATCACCGTCGACCAGTGGATCCTGATGCAGGAACTGGAAAAAAGTACCGGCCTGAGCCAGTTGGAACTGGCCCGGGCAACCTTTAAGGATGCGCCGACCGTCACCCGGATCATCGACCTGCTGTGCACAAAGGGCCTTGCCAAACGGACGGCCGACCCCGCCGACCGCCGGCGTTTTTGCATCCGGCTCACCCCCTCCGGTTATGAAAAGATCGGCGCGGTTTTGCCGCTGGTCAAAGCGGCCCGCCTGAAAGCCTGGGCAGGCCTCGACGACCAGCAAATGGAACAACTGACCCGGACCCTCAACCAGGTTTATGATAACCTCAGCCCTGACAACAACGGAAGTCTATAAATCGAACCAAATAAAGCCATGAAACAAGATTCTTTTCCGATCAAAGGCACCGACCATATCGAATTTTATGTCGGCAATGCCAAACAGGCCGCGCATTATTACCAAACCGCTTTCGGTTTTGAACTGGCCGCCTGGTGCGGCCCCGAAACCGGGGTGCGCGATCGGGTTTCCTACGTTCTGGTGCAGGACAAGATCCGCTTCGTCCTCACTTCCGCCCTTCACCCCGAACATGAAATTGCCCGCCACGTCGCCCTGCACGGAGACGGGGTAAAGGTACTGGCCCTTTGGGTGGACGATGCAGAATATGCCTTCCACACCGCCCTCGCCCGGGGCGCCAAAATGGCCCGGCCGCTGGAAACCCGGACGGATGCGAACGGCGAGGTCAAGACCGCCTCCATCCATACCTACGGCGAAACCCTGCACACCTTTGTTGAACGCTCAGGATACAACGGTCCGTTTATGCCGGGTTTCGAACCCAGAAAGAGCAGAATGAAAATTGAACCCATCGGCCTGAAATACGTCGACCACTGTGTTGGCAACGTCGAACTGGGCAGGATGAACGAATGGGTCCGCTTTTACCAGGATGTGATGGGCTTCAAGCTGCTCGTCACTTTTGATGACAAAGATATTTCAACGGAATATACCGCCCTGATGAGCAAAGTGGTGTCGAACGGCAACGGCTTCATCAAATTCCCGATCAACGAACCGGCCGACGGCCGGAAAAAATCCCAGATCGAGGAATACCTCGATTTTTACCACGGGGCCGGCGTCCAGCATATTGCCGTGGCCACCGACGACATCATCCATACGGTCGATGAACTCCGGCGCCGGGGCGTAGATTTCCTGTATGTGCCCGAAACGTATTATGAAACGGTCGTTGAAAGAGTCGGGCATATTGAAGAGGACCTGGAAGACCTCAAACGGCTCAATATCCTTATCGACCGCGACGAAGAAGGCTACCTGCTCCAGATCTTTACCAAACCGGTGCAGGATCGCCCCACCGTTTTTTATGAGATCATCCAGCGGGCCGGCGCCACTTCGTTCGGAAAAGGCAATTTCAAGGCGCTGTTTGAAGCCATCGAGCGGGAACAGGCGTTGCGGGGGACTTTATAAGTAGTTGGCAGTTGGCAGTCTTCAGTTGGCAGTTCTGGTCAGTGGCAGGTGATTACTATATATTTGTTGATGCGTTGATCTGTTGATTTGTTGATTCGCATCAACGCATCAACAAATCAACAAATCAACAAATCAACAATCTTTCCCTCACCTCAACACATCAAACACACGGGAATACTTGACCGTAAAACTCCGGTTGCTGATCCCGAATTCATCGCGGCCTTCGTTGTACACGACAAAAAGCCCGGTATTGGCCTGCTGAAGCCATCCGAAACGGATATTGGCCGACCAGATCTCCGCGACGCTGTTGTATTGCACCAGGCTCTGTGCAAAAATATGCGGCGTAAAGGTATACGACACCCGGCCACCGAAGATGAACGTGGAAAAATCGCCGACCGGCAGGCTGATATCGTTGTGACTGAGCGTGAAAGCCGAATTGAGCTTGTCGCTGAACCGGACACGGAGCGTTCCGCTGTTGGCCAGGCGCCTGCCGCCAAAAAAGCCGCCCAGGATCGACCGGGTGTCTATGGAAACTTTTTTGCTTGGATTGGTGATGATAACGATCTGCGCCTCCCGGTGTTCGTACGTTCCGGCTTCTACGGTTACGCCTTTTGAGATCTCAAACGGCTGAAGCACCCCTTCCGTCGTAAAATTGATGCCGGTATGCACCTCAAGGCCGTTCTCGAACTCCCAGTGGTTGTCGACATGGAGGAATCCGGTCACCAAAAACCCATTGAAATCGCTGTATTGCCGGTAAGAGACGTGAGGTCGGAGCTCGAGCAGCCCAAATTTGCCTTTGGGCCGGATGCGGTAAAGAACCAGGAACTCCGGTTTCCGGAACGTCCTGCGCAGCAAAAAGCCAACTTCCGGATTGAACCCTTCTCCGACCTCGGAATAAGCGAGGCTGACGTTGAGCTGGTTCCAGTCGTAGAGCGCCTGAAATTTGAACGCATGGTCGTCATCCCCGATGCCCGGGGTAACGCTTTTAGCCAAAAACCCGGAAAGTTGGGCTTTTTTGCCGAGACCGACCCGGCCGTCGGCGGCAAAAGTGCGGTTGAAATCGCCTTCCGTTTCACCCATTCCCTGCCGGTTGATAAATGCCGCCCCGACGGACGAGCGTTGGGCAAATTCGTGGTTGACCCGGGCCACCGTAAAATTATTTTCTTCGATCGCCGTATCGTCGACATCGTCCGTAAACATGCTCAGGAAACCGATATTGGTCCGTTTGACCTTGCCGGAAAGCCTGGCGCCGCCAATAATGGGGACCTGCCGCCCGTTGTCGCCGATGCCGATGCGCCGGCTGAAAAAGAGGTCGACCTCTCCCGGGCTGCCCACGCTGAACAGGCCGGCGTTTTCCAGAAAGAACGGTCTTTTTTCCGGAAAAAAGAGGTTAAACCGGTCGAGGTTGACCTGTTGGTCGTCCACTTCAACCTGGGCAAAGTCCGTGTTATAGGTCAGGTCGAGGGTCATGGCCGACGTTATGCTGTATTTCAGGTCGGCGCCGGCTTCGGGTTTGAATTCCGTTTTTGAGGGCATTTTTTTGTAATCCCGCACCACTTGTCCCAACACATACGGGATCAGTTTGAGGTTGCCCGGGCTGACCAGGTCCAGTCCGGTAAGATTGCCGGCCAGGGAAAGGCGGTTCAGGTCGAACCCCCAGGGGAGGGGAGCCCAGAAAGCGACTTCATTGGTTTTCCGGATATTGCGCTGAAAGTTGATCCCCCAGGCCTGGCCTTTTCCCGGGGCATAACGCAAGGTCCGGAAAGGAATAGCAAATTCGGCGCTCCAGCCGAAATCACCCACTTGGGTTTTCACTTCCCACGATGCGTCCCAGTTGATGTTGACTCCGCCGATGCGGCCGCCTTGCTGGCGGTTGGCGTTGAGGTTACCTACGCCTTCGTTGTCCACTTGCGCGTCGTACTCCACACCGATGGAATTGGTGCCGAAAACGAAACCGTTTTGACCGTCGTGGTAGGTATCCAGGATAAAAATGAAGCTGTCGGTATCGTCCAGGGTGGCGTCCCGGCGGCTGTCGGATACGACCAGTTGGCCCGGTTGGGCGTCATGACAAACCACAGAGATGTAAAAGACGCCGGCCGTGTAGGCCACCCGGATTTCCGTTTGTTCCGAAGCGGGTTGCCCGGCGTTGGGCTGTAATTGAAGCAGGCCGCCGAAGGGCGTCACATTTTGCCAGACGGGGTCGTTGCGGACTTCGCCGTCGATGGCCGGTTCTTTTTCCAGGAAACTGGCCTCAGCGGAGGGCCTGTCGACCCTTCCCAGATCGTTAACGTCTGCCTGGCATATTCCGTAAAGGGGCAGGCAAGCCGCCAACACGGCGGCAGGCAGACAGTTGCGGTTGATAGACATGGTTTTGTTTCGTTTTGACAGGGCCTTTCCGGGCCCGGAAACGAAAGTAACCAATTTCCCGATTCCCGCATTTATTCGAGCAGTAATTTTCCGGTGGCCCGGCGGCCGTTGCGATCTGTGATCTGGTAGATATAGGCCCCGGCAGGAAGGCTTTTCCGTTCAAAATGATATAGTGCCCCCAAAACCGGTTCGGCCGGCCTGACAATCCTTCCTTCGAGATCAAACAGCGTGATGGATGCGTCATTTACCCCTTCGGGAAGCTGAAACAGGGCGCCGTTCCTCGCAGGGTTCGGCGAAACCCGCACGTTCCCCAGGGAAAGGCCGCGGTCGGGAGCGCCCGACACGAGGCCGGTGGTATCGGTGGTGAACATGACAATCAGGACCATCATTTCATCGTTGGAGGTCGGGCCGAAATTGACGGATGCCGGGCCGTCGTTCACCCAACTGGCTTCATGGATCAGGCCGTTCAAAAAATTGATGGTGATGGGTTTGAGCGGCTCAAAATACCGCATCGGGATATGCCGGTAATCAAAAAACGGGGAGATACAGCCGGGAATGCCCTGCGGGCAAGAGGCATCGTAAATCAGTTCTCCTTTCTGACCATTGGAAAGGCGCTTGTACACCTTGTAATCCGTGCCGTATTTATGGGTATGGCCCATCATTCCCCAGACAAAAATTTCGCCGAATGGCGGGTTGATGGCCTGGCTATGTTTGATGAGGTCGCCGCTATTCGGGATCGGGATATCGAAATTCGGGATGAGTTCGGAATGCATTTCCTGGGCGGCAGTTCCCTGGGGTTGCGTATAGACATTGACATAAACCTCCGCCTGGTAGGGCAAGTTGGAGGAATAATTGATATAATGGGAATTGAGGTCCAGCACCAGGTTTTTATCCCAGGGGAAGGCCGTTCCGCCCGGCAAACGGAGGTCGATGGATTCCTGGACGGCGGTCACCAGCCCGATATTGGAATGGTCGGCGTCGAGCCGGAGACCGTGCGGTATGCCGGCGCTGCCGCCGGGATTAAAATCGTAGATGATAAAATGATGGGAGAACGAGCCCATTTTGACATCCAGGCGATTGACTTCCAGGTTGGCGGGAAGATTGAGTTCGTATTTCTGGAAAAATTCGATTTCTCCGCCCGGTTCCAGGTAAAACGGGCCCATTTTGAGCTGGAATCCCTCTCCTGGCGACGGGGCCTGCGGGGCGCCCGACGGGAAAGCGGCCATCCCTCCGCCGCTGTAGAAGGAACTCAGCAAGGACTCGGTCACAACCTCCGTGCCGGTGGGCGCTCCGTATAAGATCCATTGCCGGATCAATTCCTTTTCCACGTTGGTCAGCGGCGGTTCATTGTTGGCGGGCATGGCATCTTTTTCATCCGCGTGCAACTGGATGGCGGGTTCCAGGCCGTTATTGACCTTTCGGAACAAAAAACTCAGGTCCGGCCTGCCCGGGTAGATATATTTGTATCCTTTGCCGGCAGCATAGGTATTGGCCGGCGTCTTTTGGAAGATCTTGCTGTAAACATTCAGCGCCCTGGCGTTTTCGCTGGCGCCCGTACCCTGCAGGTCGAGGCCTGCTTCGGGGCTGGCATGGTCGTGGCAACTCACACATTTTTGCTGGAATAGCTGGTAGACCCGGAGATGGGTCGGGGTTTGTCCGTTCAGGAGAAAGGCAAACAGGCAGATCAGACTGGCAAGAAGTAGTGCTTTTTTCATCATTCTTGTCATTGAGAACGTTTTTGATGGCGCTGTATTGACCGGCAGCAACTGAACTTCGGCTTCGCTCAGTTCCCTGGCTGTTAACTGACCACTACTAATTTCCGCGCAATTTTCCCTTTTGGTTTTCGTAATCCCGGATAAATTCTGCGACGATTTCGTCGATAATATCCTTGAGCATGGCTTTTTCGAGGCGGGCGATGGCGCGCAGCTTTTCCAGTTTGGAAGGGTCAAAGGCCAGCGTTACGCGGCGGGAAGGCTGGTCCTGGAGTTCAATGCTGGTGGGCTCCAGGGTGTCCCTGATGAGCATATCCAGGCTGTTGCGCGGGCGTTTGGGGCGTGCTTTTACCGGAGCGCCGTCCGGCAAGGACAACTGGTTTTCAAAAGAATCTTCAAAGGCTTCGGCTAAAAAGGATTGCAGGCTGGCGGTAAAATCTTTCTGAGCAGTCCGTTTGGCATTAGCCTGCGTTTCCTCCTGAGTGGGGCTGGCAGACGGAGTGCTTTGCGCGGAAGTTGGGGTTTGGTTAACCGTTCCGAACAGGTCCAAAAGATTATCCGTGAATCGCTTTTTAGCCATTGATATTCAAAAATACAAAATTTATTGAACAGGTTGGCTGACCCGGGTCAAAATTTCCCGGCAGACAGCCAGATAATCTTCCGCGCCGGCGCTGCCCGGGCTGTAGGAAAAAATATCCTGTTGCTGCGCCGGGGCTTCGGCCAGGGCTACATTGTCCCGGACATGCGCTTCAAAAACCAGCTCTCCGAAGTATTTTTTGATCGTTTCCACAATGTCGCGGTTGAGCACTTTGCGGTTATCGTACATGGTGGGGATGACCCCGCCGATCTCCAGTTTTTTATTGAGCCTGAGTTTGACTTTCTGGATCACCTGTTTGATCTTGGCCAACCCTTGCATGGCTAAAAATTCGGTTTGCAGGGGGATCAGCACATAGTCGCTGCAGGTGAGCGCATTCAGGGTCAGCAGGCCGAGGGAGGGTGGGCAATCGATGATGATAAAGTCATAAATTTCGAGCATCGGGTCGAAGAGTTCCCGGAGGATGTACTCCCGGCCCGCTTCGTTGATCAGTTCCATTTCAGCGCCTGACAGATCGAGGGTGGAGGGTACCACCTCCAGCCCGGGACGGACGGTAACGGGCGCCAGTTCGGCGTCGCCCCGCATCGCGTCGTATAAACTGGACGGTTGCCGGCCGACCCCCAGCGAGAGGGTAAGGTTGGCTTGCGGGTCGAGATCGACTAATAAAACTTTTTTGCCCAATACCACCATGCCGGCGCCGATATTGATCGCGCTGGTGGTTTTGCCTACGCCGCCTTTGTGATTTAACAACGAAAGAACGATTCCCATAAACTTACCTGGTCATTATGCCCGCAAATTGCGGTCTTTGATCACTGGTGAGCCCCTCTTTAGGGGGCTTAAAGCCCGGCAAATATAAGGTTTTGCCCGGGAGTCGCCCGGTTTTTATTCGTTTTCCCAACGATTTCCGGTGAATTGGTGTCTTTCCCTGAATACTAGTCAACTTTACGGCGCTTGTTCTTTTAAACGGACAGGCGCTGTTTTCAGGCTTTTCCGGCCCTGGTTAAAAAATTCGCAGCCATAAAAAAAAATCGGTTTTATGCAATAAGGTTTCTGAAAATAAAGTTAAAAAGAAAGTATAAAAAAAAGCAACCTTTTGCCAACCAAACCAAAATCTATGCAGCAAAACTGTACATCTGACCAATTGATTCAATACCTCTATCACGAAACTTCTGCAGCGGATACGATGGCTGTAGCGGATGCCCTTGAGTGCAATTTTGAATTGCGGGAAGAATTTGAAGATCTCTTCCACGCTTACCGGGAGTTGCCGAAAGCACATTTTGGCGCAAATCCGAAAGTCCTCAAAAACATCCTGCGTTACAGCGAGCTTACAGCCGTCGGGCGCCCTTGCTGAGCGGGTAGTGAAAAGGTATCAACGAGAAAGCCCTTCAACGTTTTGCGTTTGAAGGGCTTTCTCAATTTTATCAATCGTTTTTACAAATCGTTCAGCTTCTTCTTCACCGTTTCAACGGTTTTCTTTTGGATTTCGAGCAGGCCCTTCGTTTCTTCCTGTTCTTTCTCGTTTTTGACGATCTCTTCTTCGGCCTTGCGAATAGCTTCTTTGGCTTTTTCTATTTCTTTATGGTAACGTTCATTGGCGCTTTGCAATTTACGGACCTCATTTTCAAGGCGGGTCAATTCTTTTTCCTCGTTTTCCAGTTCGACCTGTACTTTGGCTTTGGCTACTTCGAGCGAATAGCGGATCAGCAATTTTTCAGCATCCGTATACCGCTCCGGGTAATTGCGGGATGAAAGGAATTCGCTGCCCAAATCCACCCACAGCGTTACTTCCACATCTTCCTTCTGGGTAACAAAGGTGGTGTAAATATCTACCGACTGGCCTTTGCCCAAAGCTACAATATCGGCGTCATCGCCCAGCCACTCACCGGTTTTCCGGTTCGACTTTACCTTGGTATCGTAAAACTCCGACATATAATCCTGCCACACCTTGTTGGCAAATTTTTCATCAGTATCCGGTAAGGAAAGCACCAGTGCGCTCTGCCTGCCAAGGCTCATCTCTTTGGATTCTTCCCTGACCTGGGCTTCAGCCGTTGCAGAGGCTAAAAATAAAGTTGCGACAAACCCCAAAAGGGCCGGTATAGATAATGTTTTCATCGTAATGGTTTTATTAGATTTCATTTTTTTAGACGCCGGAAAGCCCTGTCAGGTCACATGATCGCCTTCCAGGGGGTTTCACGGAACGATAATTTTCAGAACCTTCGGCAAAATGGAGATACGGACGGGGGTTTCCCCTAAAAACTCACCGTCGGCTTCCACCAGTGTCGGCATTTCACCTGGCAGCGCTTCAACCCGGATCTCTTCACATTGTAAGGTATGTATCCGCGGATGTGCGCCGATCGAGCCGTTGTAGAACCGCCAGGTATTCATGATCACGGTCCATTTTGAAACGCTTTCAGCGTAAGTGAGGGCCAGCAACCCGTCGTCGGGAAGCGCGTGCGGGGTCAGTTGCAACCCCCCGCCTGAGAATCGTCCGATGCCGGCATTGATCGTATAAAACCGGTCTTCTGCTTTTTGTCCGTCAAAGGATAATCTCGCCCCTCGCAGCCTGTATTGGAACAGGCAGCGAAAGATCATGAACAAATAATAGAGTTGGTGCAGGATCAGGCTTTTTTTTGTGCCCACGGAATGCACAACAAATCCGTCGTAAGCCAATCCGGCCACATTGACAAAATAGCGTTCTCCCGGCATGCCGTGGTTGAAAAAACGAACCAACCCGGCATCCTGTAAAGTCGTCTTACCCGCCTGCACCATGGCCGTCCAGTCGTCAAGCCGGGCAGGTATGCCGTGTGTGCGCCGCCAGTCATTGCCGGTACCCAGCGGGAGAAGGCAATACGTAATTTCAGAAGAAGGAATGATCTTTTGCTGAAGGATGCCGTTGACGGCCTCATGGTTAATCCCGTCGCCCCCAACGGCAATGATCTTCCGGTAACCCGATTCAATGGCTTCCACGGCCAGCGCTGTCGCATGTCCCTGGCTTTGAGTGACCGCTACGGCCATTTGGGGCCAAATGCGGCGCAAACGAATTTCCAGACCAGGCCATTTCCGCCCCGCGGATCCGTTCCCGGCGGTAGGATTTACAATAAAAAACCAGTTATCCGTCAATTTTGTGTCCAAGTAATTCGGTGTTTTCAGATGCGCCCGGTTTCCCGGCATTGAAGTTTTGGATCAGGATATCCAGGATTTTTTTTGCTGCTGCGGCGATCTTTGTTCCCGGGCCAAAAATACCGGCTACCCCATGTTGATGCAAATAATCATGATCCTGGGGAGGCACAACTCCACCCACCACCACCAGAATATCTTCTCTGCCCAGTTTTTGGAGTTCCCGGATTGTTTCGGGCGCAAGGGTTTTGTGGGCGCCGGCCAGGGATGAGATCCCTAAAACATGCACGTCATTTTCAGCTGCCTGCCTGGCTGCTTCGGCGGGTGTCTGAAACAAAGGGCCGATATCGACATCGAACCCCAAGTCGGCAAAACTGGTTGCAATGACCCTGGCGCCGCGGTCGTGGCCATCCTGGCCCAGTTTGGCGATCATGATCCTGGGTCTGCGTCCGTCGAGGCCGGCAAATTGATCTGCCAGCGCCTGTGCATTTTTGAAATCGTTTTCCTGGCTGATCTCGTGGGCGTATACCCCGCTAACCGCCCGGGAAACGGGTTGAAAACGGCCAAAATGTTTTTCCATAGCATCGGAAATTTCTCCTAAAGTCGCCCGGCATCTTGCGGCTTCTATTGCGTATTCAAGGAGGTTGCCTTTTCCAGTGCCAGCGCATTCGGAGAGGGCTTCCAATGCCTGTGTCACTTTTTTCCCATCCCTGGAGGTTTTTAGGGCGGTTAATCTGCGGATTTGCGCCTTCCGCACGGCCGTATTGTCCACTTCCCGGATATCCATCGGCGTTTCGCCGGCATACTCAAAGGTATTGACCCCAACGATCCGGTCCTTGCCGGCATCAATACGGGCTTGCTTTCGGGCAGCGGCTTCCTCGATGCGCAATTTGGGCAATCCGTTCTCAATGGCTTTTGCCATGCCGCCTAATGTTTCTACCTCCTCGATCAGGGCCCAGGCCCGGCGTGCAAGGCGGTCGGTCAGGTATTCAACATATCCGGAGCCGGCCCAGGGGTCGATCGACCGGGTAATATCGGTTTCGCGCTGGAGGTAAAGCTGTGTGTCGCGCGCTATTTTGGCGGAAAAATCCGTCGGCAAGGCGATGGCTTCATCCAGGGCATTGGTATGCAAAGACTGGGTACCGCCCAAAACAGCTGCGAGCCCTTCAATACAGGTGCGCGCGATATTGTTGTAGGGGTCCTGGGCGGTCAGGCTCCAGCCCGACGTCTGGCAGTGGGTGCGCAGGGCCATAGATTTGGAGCTTTGGGGGTTGAATTGCCGGACGATTTTGGCCCACAATAACCTTCCGGCCCGCATTTTGGCGATCTCCATAAAATGGTTCATCCCGATGGCCCAGAAAAAGGAAAGCCGTGGGGCAAAGTCATCAATATCGAGTCCGGCTTTCACACCGGTGCGCAGGTATTCCAATCCGTCTGCCAGCGTGTAGGCCAGTTCAAGATCGGCCGGGGCGCCGGCTTCATGCATATGGTAACCGCTGATGCTGATAGAGTTAAACCGGGGCATGCGGCCGGCGGCAAAAGCAAAGATATCGGCAATGATCCGCATGGAGGGCCCGGGGGGATAAATAAAGGTGTTGCGCACCATGAATTCCTTGAGGATATCGTTCTGGATGGTGCCGCTCAATTGATCGGGCCTAACCCCTTGTTCTTGGGCTGCAACAATGTAAAACGCCATGATCGGGATTACCGCTCCGTTCATGGTCATGGAAACGGACATTTCGCCGAGCGGGATGCCGTCGAAGAGGATTTTCATGTCCTCCACACTGTCGATCGCAACCCCCGCCTTGCCGACGTCGCCTCTTACCCGTTCGTGGTCTGAATCGTAACCCCGGTGGGTCGCCAGATCGAAGGCCACCGAAAGCCCTTTCTGGCCCTGCTCCAGGTTCCGCCGGTAGAAAGCGTTGCTCTCCTCAGCCGTCGAAAAGCCGGCGTATTGGCGGATGGTCCAGGGGCGGATGGTGTACATGGAGGCGTAGGGCCCTCCTGTAAAAGGCGGTAATCCGGGCAAATAGCCGGTATGTTCAATTCCCGCCAGGATCTCCGGGGAAAATCTTGAAAGTAGGGGAATGCCTTCGGCGCCAGACCATTCTTTGACTTCAACGGCGTTTTGACGGTCTTTGCGTCGGAATGGCAATTTGGTCAGGTCCGGTCGCGGCATAGGCTGGTCGCTTTTTCAAGGCACAAGGATAAAGGCATAGCCCAAAGATACAAAAAATCGGAACGTCCGGCTAGTGTTCTTTGAAAAAGGAATGGATCAAAGGGGCGAACTCCGCAGCCAATCCGCTATTGCAGGCAATGACCTGACCCTGGGCAAGGTAATCATCCCCCAGATTAAAATCGAAGACTTTTCCGCCGGCTTCCTGCACCAGGAACGCCCCTGCTGCAATATCCCAGGGATTGAGGCTGTATTCAAAAAATGCGTCAAACCGTCCGCAGGCGACGTATGCCAGGTCTGTAGCGGCCGAACCCAGTCGCCGGATCCCCCTGGAAGATTTCATGAAATGCGCCAACGCGGTAATATGCGGTTGGACCCTGTTGTCGGCTTTGTACGGAAACCCGGTTCCGATAACGGCGTCCTGAAGCAGCGTTGCGGAACTGACGGATACCCGGCGTTCGTTACAAAATACGCCGCTGCCTTTCCATCCCCAGAAACACTCTTTCCGGTTGATCTCATAGACGATGCCCATGACCGTTTCTCCCGCTCTGCTCAAAGCTACGCTCACCGAAAAGACAGGAATCTGATGGAGGAAGTTGGTGGTGCCGTCAAGTGGGTCGACGATCCAAAGCCACTCGCCGTCGGCTTGTTCTACCGTGTCTTCTTCCGTTTGGAAAACGGACCCGGGCAACAAAGCGCCGAGCCCCTGTACGAGTTGTTGTTCGGCGGTCCGGTCGACATAACTCACCAGGCTATTGAGGCTTTTGGCTTCGATATGGCCGGCTTCCACCTTGCCTAGTTCGCCAAGGATAAAAGCTCCGGTTTTTTCAATGATCAGCCGGGATTCCCGGCAAAGCGCCGAAAGATCAAGTTCCATTTTTTAGGTGGCAAGTTGCGGAAAAAATCCGGACCCCGCAACCAACCTGCAGCAAAAAGCGGCGCTCTTTAAGGAATATTGCGTACACCTGAGTGAACAAGCGCCGGGTTTCTTTTATGGAGCCCGGCGCTTCATTTTTTCCTCCTTCCATCTCCAGTCCACTTCTTATCTAATTGTTTGAATTCGCACACCCAGTGTTCAGAAACGGACAAATTCTTCGCACCATAAATCACATAAAGACCTGGTTTACAAGTCTTTTTTATTACGGGCATGAATTTTGAGGTCAATAACAAAAACCGGCGTTATGTGGCAAAATCACCTGAAGATTACCCTCCGCAATTTTCTGAAACATAAATTGCACTCCGGCATCAATCTTCTGGGGTTGACAGCAGGCCTGGCAGCTTGCACGTTCATTTTTTTATTTGTCAATGACGAATGGAAATATGACGCCTTCCACCCAGATACGAAAAATCTTTACCGGATCACCACCAAAGAAACCGATGACGGGATCACGCACCTTGTTGCCAATGCATACCAGCCGTTGGGCCCGATGTTAGAAACTGCATTTCCGGGCATCTTAAAAACGGTGCGTTTTCTTCCCCAGAGTGTAACCGTTAAAAACCCGGCGTCCAACGAAATTTTTCAGGAGAACGGGTTCTATTTCTCAGACAGCGTGTTTTTCGAGGTTTTCAATTTTCCTTTTTTGGAGGGCGATCCATCCAAAGCGTTGCGCAGTCCCAAAGGCGTGGTATTATCTGAATCTTGCGCACTGCGATACTTCGGGGAAAGGTCGGACTGGGATGAAATTCTCGGCCGGCCGCTGTTGGTTAATAAGGATATTGACCTGATAATCGCCGGTGTCGCAGCCGACCCGCCTCCCAATTCAACCATCCAATTTGACCTGGTGGCCGCCATGCCAAGTGCGACCCGGGTTTTAGGGGAATGGATCATTCAGCCGAGGCGAACCTGGTATTTCCCGCCGGTTTACACCTTTGCAGTGATCAAAGACCAGGAATTCGCTGAAAGTTGGCAACAAAAAATGGCCGGTTTTGAACGGGACCATTTGTCTGAAAGGCTTTCCACCCAATATGATTTCCAGTTGCAACCCTTGCGGGAAATGCATTTTACGGCGTTGGAAAGCGATTTGCAGCCTTCGATACAACCCACTTTGCTTTATGTTTTTGCCGGGATCGCCATCCTCATACTAGGTATTGCCTGTGTGAATTATGTTAACCTCGTGATGGCCCGGCTGATCCACCGGTTCAGGGAGATCGGCATACGCAAAATACTGGGCGCCCAAAGGCGGCATCTGCTTCAGCAATCCTGGTTGGAAAGTGCCCTGTATATGGGGTCGGCTTTTGGGTTGTCTGTGCTTTTGGTGCAATCCGGTCTTCCTGCATTAAATAAGATCCTGGGCAAACAACTCGCTTTATGGGGCGCCCCGAACCGGGAACTCTGGATCGCCCTGATCGCAGGATCGGTATTGCTGGCCGGTATGATTTCTTTGTTCCCGTTTTTTGGCCTGGCGAAGTTCAGGGTTGCGGGGATGTTAAAAGCAAATCCGGGGGTTAATACCCCAAAAAAGAGGCAATTTAACCTAAAAAACGCCCTGATTGTCTTTCAGTTTGCCGCTGCGTCGGGCCTGATCATCGCAGCTTTGGTCATTCAGTCCCAACTCCGGTTCATTCAGAATAAAAACCTGGGTTTAAACCCCGAACAAATAATGGTTGTCCCGATCCGGATGGAAGAAATGCAAAATAATTTTGAAGCTTACAAAGACCAGTTTGCCGGGATTCCCGGCGTAAAATCCGTTTCCGCTATCTCCAATTTTCCCTGGGAATCCGGATTTTACGATTTTCCCGCTACGATCAGCGGACAAGGCAAAACCATTGAGGCCAATCTGCCTACCCTGCTGGTAGATCCGGATTTTATTCAAACAATGGGTATGCAGGTCGTCCATGGCCGACCGTTTTCTTCCGACCGGATTTCTGACGCTGCCGGCGCCTTTCTGATCAATGAAGCAGCGGCTCAAAAATTGGGCGTTACGGATTTGGAAGGCCTGAAACTGGAGATGAAAGGCGTTTCGTCCGGTGAAACCAAAACCGGCGAGCTGATCGGTATCGTCAAAGATTTTCACCTTAAATCACTCCACCATTCGATCGACCCGATCGTGCTGTCGGTAGCGACCGAACCCTATTTTCTGGACAATTTTATCGTCCGCCTGGAAACAGATAACCTGGCCGCTACCATAAATGCATTTTCAAAAAAATGGGAAGCCGCAGCTCCGGACAAACCGTTCGATTATTTTTTCCTCGATGAGGCCTTCGACCAATTGTACAGGAAGGAAAGCAGAATGGGGACAATTTTCCAACTGTTCACCCTTCTGGCTATCCTGATCGCCTGCCTGGGTTTGTTCGCGCTTGCTGCCATTGCCGCCGGCCAGCGCAGCAAGGAAGTAGGTATCCGCAAAGTACTGGGCGCCACGGTCTCTTCCATCGTCGGCTTGCTCTCCTGGGATTTTCTGAAGTTGGTGTTAATCGGCGTGACGCTTGCTGCGCCTGCGGCCTGGTATTTTATGAATAGCTGGCTGGAAAGCTTCGCTTATCGGATTGAAGTGGAATGGTGGGTATTTGCCCTTGCGTTCGTTTCAGCGATGGGCATTGCTTTTTTTACGGTAAGTTATCAAAGTATAAGGGTTGCCCTTGCCAACCCGGGTGAAATTATAAAAACCGACTAAAATGATCCGCAACCTGATGGTAACCGCCTTTCGCAGTCTGCGAAAAAACAAATTTTTTTCCGCCCTCAACATCCTGGGCCTGAGCATCGGCATGGCTGTGTTTTTACTGATCGCCCAATACGTCCGTTTTGAGCGGAGTTACGAAGCATTCTTACCGGATGCAGAAAACATTTACCGCGTGAAGCTGGAATCTTACCTGAACAATGAACTGGTAATTGCCAGCGCGGAGAATTATCCGGGGGTCGGGCCCGCCCTCGAAAGGGAACTGGGAGAAGTAAAAGGCTTCGCCCGGCTTTATAACCTGGGATACAAAAACAACGTGATCATCACCAACAAGGAGGCTCAACCCGAACCCATCGCCTTTAAACATCGTAGATTTCTTTACGCAGACTCCTCTTTTTTAACCCTTATGGGCTATCCGATGGCCAAAGGCGACCCGGCAACCGCATTGGCTGAACCGCTGACAGCCGTTATTTCCGAACATTATGCCCGCCTGTATTTTGGCGACCAGGACCCCATTGGGAAAACCCTCCTGATGGAAGACGACGATTTTAACCGCGAGCAGGTGAGGGTGACCGGTATATTCAAGGATCTGCCACCCAATACCCACCTCAAATTCGATGTACTTTTTTCTTATAAAACCCTGTACGGGCGCAATGAGCGGGCCCCCGCCCGTTATGGCGAAAGCTGGGGCCGCAAGGATATGTACACGTTTGTAAAATTGCAACCGGGGGCGGATATTGCCGCCTTGGAAGCCAAATTTCCCGGGATCGTCGACAAGTACAGTCCCAATCTTCGGGATCAAAACCGGAAAGACGTGTTAGCCCTTCAACCCTTGAAAGACATCCACCTCACCTCCGATCTGGCGGAAGAACCCGAAACCAACGGCGACGCCGGCATTGTGTTTTTCCTGGGGTTGATCGGCATTTTTGTACTAGTGATCGCCTGGATCAATTATATCAATCTTTCAACAGCCCGGGCCATTGAGCGCGCCCGCGAGGTGGGTGTGCGAAAGGTCATTGGCGCCCTTAAAAGCCAGTTGACCGGCCAATTCCTGGTAGAAGCCGCGCTGGTGAATTTGCTGGCAGTGGTGGTTGCCTGGGGTTTTGCGCTGGCGGCTTTGCCGTATTTCAACAGCATTTCCGGCCTTGCCCTGAATTTTCCGTATATGGTCCAACCCTGGTTTTTATCCTTGTTGTTCCTGCTCTGGGTATCCGGAACCTTGTTATCGGGTCTTTACCCGGCGCTGGTGTTGTCGTCCTTCAAACCGATCCTGGTGTTGAAAGGCCGGCTCAAAAACAGCGCCGGAGGCGTATTATTGCGAAAAGGCCTGGTGGTCGCCCAATTCATGACCTCCGTCGGGTTGATCGCAGGCACCCTTATTGTTTACCAGCAATTGAAATATTTGACGAGCCGCGACCTTGGCATGAACATCGACCAGGTGCTGGTCATCGAGCGGCCCGGCATTTCGCCCAGAGACAGGAACGCGTTTGAATCCTCCATCGATGTTTTCCGGGAAGAGATCAAAAAAGACGCATCCATCGAAGCCCTGTCCGCTTCGGTGACGGTTCCGGGCAAACAGCGGGAGTACATCGCGCCTGTCAAACGTTTTGGAGCGCCCGACAACGAGATTGTCGCGGTACGGTTCAACAGCATGGACTATAATTTCCTGGAAGTGTTCAAAATGAAAATGATCGCAGGCCGGGCATTTTCTCCGGACTTTCCGGCAGACCCGGATACTTCGGTGGTCATTACCGAATCCGCCGGCCGGTTGCTTGGGTTTGAAAAACCGGAGGACGCAGTCGGCAAAACCCTGGCCATCCCGCAGTTTCAATGGAATCCGATCGTTGTGGGCGTGGTGAACGACTATCACCAGGTTTCCCTGAAAAAGGCGCTGGATCCCAGCATCTTCTATTGTACCTTGTACAGTGGAGAGTATTATTCCCTCCGGGTACGGACGGACAACCTCGACAAAACCCTCGACCATGTGCAAACATCCTGGGCCAAGGCTTTTCCCGGCAACCCCTTCGAATATTTTTTCCTGGATGAGTATTTCAACCGGCAATACGAAAACGAGCGGAAATTCGGGAAACTGTTCACCACTTTTGCCGTTCTGGCCATCATCATCGGTTGCCTGGGGTTGTTCGGCCTTTCGGCCTATACCACAGCCCAGCGGACCAAAGAGATCGGCATCCGGAAGGTGTTGGGCGCCACCGTGGGCGGAGTGACCGCTTTGCTGGCCCGGGATTTTCTCCTCCTGGTCGGGCTGGCCATGCTGATCGCTACCCCGCTCACCTACTGGATCATGAACAACTGGCTGCAGGATTTTGCCTACCGGGTCGACATCGGTTGGTGGATCTTCCTGGCGGCGGGCGGGCTGGCGCTGGCCATTGCTTTTATCACCGTGAGTTACCAGAGCATCAAGGCTGCGATGGCCAATCCGGTTAATTCTTTGCGAAGCGAGTGACCCCAAAGTTGGCAGAAACGAACCTTGCCCCTGCGGCAGCGGGAAAAAATACAAACATTGCTGCGGGAAAACCTGACCTGTATGAAAGCAAGCACTCCCGGCGCCTTTTGATCATGAAAATTGAATAAGTCGGATAAAACCTGCGTATGGAAATCGGAGAAGTTTTTTACCCGCGCCTCCGGAGTGAGTGGCGGACCTGGCTGGAAACCCATCATATGGCCAAAACAGAAATCTGGCTCCGGACTTTCAGTAAAGCAACCGGACAGCCCTCTATCTCCTACGATGACCTGGTAGAGGAATGCCTCTGTTTCGGCTGGATCGACGGTGTAGTCAAAAAATACGACGAAGATAGCAGGGTACAGCGCATCACCCCGCGGAGGGAAAAAAGCTTTTTATCCGAATTGAACCGTCAACGGGTTTGGAAACTCCAGCAATCGGGGCTGATGACGCAGGCCGGCATCGAACCCATCAGCACCCAGATCGGATCGCCGGACGAACCCTGGGAAATCCCCGGCTGGATCGCTGAGCAACTCAGGGTGAACCCCGAAGTATGGGCCAATTTCAAGGAATTCCCCAACCTGTACAAACGCCTCAAAATAGGCTGGATCAAGGAATGTGGCGCCAACCGAATGGACGAAGCCCAAAAGCGCCTGAATTACCTGATCAAAATGACCGGACAGGGGAAAATGTATGGGACGGTAGTATGGTAGACGGTGTCCGACTACGCTGAAGCTTCGTCGGACGGTGGACGGTGGACGGTGGACGGTGGACGGAAGACTGTGGACGGTAGAATGTGGACTGCAGACTGCAGACTGTGGACTGTGAACTGTGGACTTGTCCTGTCCCGGAATAGGTTGCCCTGAAAAAGCAACCAAAACATGAGACG
>CAZLEF010000017.1:0-73557 GCA_964558465.1 uncultured Lewinella sp.
TTGCAAACCTGGAGCAAACGACTCAGGATGCTTTCCACGTCTTCCCCGACGTAGCCTGCTTCCGTAAACACGGTTGCGTCCACGATCGCGAACGGCACATTCAGAAACTTGGCGATGGTTTTGGCCAGCAGGGTTTTGCCCGTTCCGGTCTGGCCGACAAACAGGATATTGGATTTTTCAATCTCCACTTCGTCCTGTTTTTGCTGACCGAGGCGTTTGTAATGGTTATATACGGCAACCGACAAAACCTTTTTGGCTTCGTCCTGACCGATCACATATTGGTCGAGATGGCCTTTGATGTCTTTGGGCGTAAGCCGGTCCGGCAGGAAAAATTTTTCACGCGGCTTTTCTTTTCGTTTGCCGTATAGTTCTTCCTGAACAATTTCTCCGGCCTGCTCCACACAAACCTCACAAATATGGCCTTCCACACCTGTTACCAGGATGAGGGCTTCCGATTTGTCTCTTCCGCAAAATGAGCATCGGAAATTTTGTTTACCTTTTCGCATTCCCATCGGATCATTTTTTCATTGCTGTTGATTCGTTGATTTGTTGATTTGTTGATTTGAAACGACAGTCCTCAAATCAACAAATCAACACTTCAACACATCAACCACGCGTACCGCGTGGCAAGCCAAATTAAAGGCTGGCTTTCCTGGGATTCTTCCGGTCAAGCACTTCGTCTACCAGGCCGTATTCCTTGGCTTCCTGCGAGGTGAGCCAGTTGTCGCGGTCACAATCTTTTTCAATCTGGTCGTAAGGTTTACCGGTATGGAAGCTCAGGATATCATACAATTCCTTCTGGTGTTCCTTGATCAGCTTATAGTAGATCTCCATATCGGAAACCTGGCCCTGCAGACCGCCGTGGGGCTGGTGGATCATCACCCGGCTGTGGTGCAGGCAGGTGCGTTTGCCTTTCAGGCCGGAAGCCAGCAGTACGGCGGCCATGGAAGCGGCAAGCCCCGTACAGATCGTGGCCACATCCGGAGAAACATATTGCATGGTATCATAAATGCCCAGGCCTGCAATAACAGAACCGCCGGGGCTGTTGATGAACAACTGAACGTCCCGCTTGGGGTCGGCGGATTCCAGGAACAATAATTGGGCCTGGATCACATTCGCTACATAATCGTTAACCGGGACACCCATGAAGATGATCCGGTCCATCATCAGGCGCGAAAAAACATCCAGGCCGACAATGTTCATCTGCCGCTCCTCGATCACATTGGGTGTGAACGCCTGAATATTGGTGTAACCGGTCATGGATTTCTGCGCGTATCTTTCCAGGTGCATGCTGCTCATACCCAAATGGTTGACAGCATATTTCATAAATTCGTCTTGATTGAACATATTTGGTGTTTGGTTAAACAGAATCGTATTCGGGAAGATTCCTCCTTATTAACAAATCTTTCCTGTCCAGGTTGAAAGGCCCGCAAAAGAAAACATTTTTATTCCTCTTCGTCGTGGAAATGCTCGTGATGATGGTGGTGATGATGGCCGCTCAGCTCGGTCCGGATCTGGTTGAATTCTTCCGCGCTAACCCGCCGTTCCACGAGTTTGACATGCCCCTTGAGGGCAGCGGTAATGGCGGACGCCACCGCTTCTTCGTACACCTGGTTGTTGCCCTTTTCCCGGTCGGTTTCCATGAACCGGTGGGCCAGGGTCTCCAGCATCGTTTCATCCTGCAGGTATTGCCGGAACCGGTTTTTATACACTTCGAGCAGTTGTGCTTCCGTCACCTCCACATCAAGGCGGTCCATCAGTTTTTCCCGGATCAGGGTCCACCTCAAATTTTCGGCAAAATGGTAATATTGATGCTCAAAGTCGTGCGGCCTGGTTTTTTTCATGTCTGCCAGGAGCCATCTTTTTAAAAAATCATCGGGCAGCGGCAGATCATTTTTTTCGATCAGGGCATCCTGGGCCTTGCGGTAGAAAACCACATCGGACTGTGAATTGAAATACCGCTCGATATCTTCCCGGATGGCGCGCCGGGCCTGTTCCTCGGTCGTTACTTCTTCTCCGAAGACCTTCTGGAACAATTCGGCGTCCAGGTCCGCTTTTTCAAATCGTTTGACCTCCAGGATGGTCGCTTCGTAATGGTGTCCTGCCGTTTGGTCATCACCTTCCTCCAGACCCAGGAAATGCTTGCGGACGTATGCTTCGGTCGCTCCTTCTTCCAGGTTGAAAACGTCAATTTCCAGGGTATCGCCGGATTTGTGTTTCAGGAATTCGGATTTGACGCTGTCCTCGAGCCTTTCCACCAGGATCTCAAATTCGTTGGTACGGCCGCCGTCCTTCGGTTTTCCGTCTTCCAGTTCCCGGATCTTTAAACGGACAATGTCGTTGGCCTGAATATCCGTTTCAACCTGGACTTGTTTGCCCTGGCGATCACGGAGACCTTCCAGTTCCGCATCAATATCGCTCTCGGGTATATCGATCGCCAGCCATTCGTATTCGTCCTGGGGAGAAACGCCCCGGAGTTCAAATTGAGGCGCGACGCCCAGGTCGAATTTGAACTCCAGGTCCGAAAGCTCGCTGGTGTCCAGTTCATGCAGGTCCTGGTTCTCGCTGGCCAGCGGATAACCCAGCGTTTCCAGGTTTTGCTGGGTCAGAAACGTGTTCAACTCTTTTTGAAGCAACTTCTCGATGATATCCGCCAACAGCGGTTTACCATAAAATTTGCGGATCACGCTGGCAGGCGTTTTGCCTTTGCGGAAACCCTTCAATTGGGCTTTTTTGCGGTATTTATCCAGCTCCTGACGAAAATCTTGTTCGTAGTCGCTTTTTTCGATAGTGACGGTTAAAGAGACATTTAAATTGTCAATATCTTTTCTGACAACCTGTGGCATAATGTGGCGATCGTTTGGATAAAAAATATATTAGAGAAGCATAATACTTGAGGAATTGAAGAATCGAGGAATTGATTTTTGACTGGCTGTCAGTCCGTTTTCAAAACCCCAAAGAGGATGCGAGGATGCAATTTAATCTGCCCTCGACCGCCCAAAAGGCGGTTAAAATTCCTCAATTCCTCGATTCCTCAATTCCTCGGTTCCTCGGTTCCTCAACTAAATAAGTGCGGGTGGAGGGACTCGAACCCCCATGCCTTGCGGCGCTAGATCCTAAGTCTAGTACGTCTACCAATTTCGCCACACCCGCAAAAAACAGGCCTTTCTGAAAAAGCGCCGCAAAGATAACGGTTTTTTAGGATATCAGGTTCGTTTTTGCAGATTTTAATCTCAGCCTCTTCCCCGGAAAAAGCAAACTGCATAATGCGGAATCCGCTACCTTTGTGGCGCCTAACCAAATCAAATATGGACCGGATCATCACCCTGGATGAATTTATTCTCAGGCGCCAGAAAGATTTCCCGTTTGCCAGCGGCGAGCTGACGGGATTGCTTCGGGATATCGGCGTTGCCGCCAAGATCGTCAACCGCGAAGTCAACAAAGCGGGGCTGTTGCCGATATTGGGCCGGGCCGACCAGCAAAACGTCACCGGCGACGAAGTGCAAAAACTGGACCTTTACGCGAATGAAAAACTGATCGACTGCCTCAAGAACAGCGGCGAATGCGCCGGCGTCGCCTCGGAAGAAGCGGAAGACTTCATTTCCTTTCCGTCGACCGACGGCAAAACCTCCAAATACGTAGTTGTCTTTGATCCGCTCGACGGCTCCTCCAATATCGATGTGAACGTCTCCGTCGGTACGATCTTCGGCATCTACCGGCGTGTCAGCGACCCTGCCGGGCCTTGTACAGTGGAGGATTTTCTGCAGAAAGGGACCGAACTCGCCGCCGCCGGTTATGTGCTCTACGGCACTTCCACGCTCCTGGTGTACTCTACCGGCAGGGGTGTCAACGTATTTACCCTCGACCCCACCATCGGCGAGTTCTGCCTGTCGCACAAAGACATCCAGATCCCCGCCCGCGGCAATTATTACTCCGTCAACCAGGGGTATTACCTCAAATTTGATGTGGAAATGCGCCGGTATATCGATCACTGCTCCGACCTGAACCTGCGCCTGCGGTACATCGGCTCCATGGTGTCCGACATCCACCGCATCTTGTTTCAGGGCGGCATTTTCCTGTACCCCAATACCCGGAAATATGCGCTGGGCAAACTGCGCCTGGTGTACGAATGCAACCCCTTGTCCTTCATCGTCGAACAAGCCGGGGGCAAGGCCATGACCTGTCAGCTCGAACGCATTCTCGACCTGCCGGTCGACCACCTGCACCAACGGGCTACCATCGCCATCGGCTCGCCCGATATGGTGGACGATATGCGGGCGTTTGTGCTGAAGTATAGCGCACCGCCTACGTTTAAGTAGATGAGGAATTGTCCAAAGGACCCCTTTTGGGAGGAATCGAGGATGCTGCCTGCCACGCCGCCGGCGTGGAGGATGCGAGGATGCGAGGATGCGAGGATGCGCGTGCCACGCCACAGGCGTGGAGGATGCGAGGACCCCGTTTCGCATCCTCCAAGTCTGCAACTACTCCCGCCCCAGATTCCAACGCCGCCAGACCGACACGATCAGCCGCACCGGAAACAAAACTCCCGCAATCACACTCCCCACACCAAACAGCAGGTATTCCGTGCGGACGTACATGATCCATTTCCGCTGTTCTTCGTAATGCGACGCCCCGACCAGCGCCCCGGGGCCCCTTTCATCCAGAAAGATCTGGAAAAAATTCACCTCCTGGATCAACAGAAAAACAGCGGGTATGCTCAGGAAGACCAGGGTTATCTTCAACCATTGCAGATGGGTCAGAAAAGTATAGGGCAATAAAAAGGTGTACCGCGTCAGCGTGATGAATACTACGATAAAAATGGCGTTCATCCTGAAAAACGGGAACCCCGGAATATTCGCCCGGATGGGCCATAAGATCCCGGTCATGATAGCGAGGGTGATGATCCACCAGATGATTTCAAGCTTTAGATATAATAAGGCTTTCCCTTTCATGTTTTTTCCTTTTGCGGTAGTTCATTTTGGTTGGCGGCCATTGAACAACATTGAACAACAACAATCCACCACCCAATTGCGTTTAGGACGGCAATTGCCGGCTCTCTAAAATTGTTCGCTTTTTCTGAGCATCTAATGTAAAGACGGCATAACTTTGTACCGCAAAATTATATCTGAAATGACGGATTTTTCTTTTATAGCCAACGCGCATCCATCTTATATCGAATCGCTCTATGACCAGTACCAGGCCAACCCCGAGCAGGTGGAGTCGAGCTGGAGGGCTTTTTTCAGCGGGTTCGAATTTGCCAAAACCGAAAACGGGCATTCCGGCAACGGCGCTGCGACCGCTACCGATCACCTGGTCAGGGAGTTGCGGGTGCTGTCCCTTATCAAAGGTTACCGCGATAGGGGGCACCTTTTGTCTACCACCAACCCGATCCGGAAACGCCGCGACCGGCGGCCTACCGTCAATATCGAAGATTTTGACCTTACGGAAGCCGACCTGAATACGCCTTTTTTTGTCGGCCGGGAGATCGGCCTGGAAACCGCTACCCTGCAGCAGATCATCGACAAACTGCGCAGGGTCTATTGCGGCAATATCGGCTTCGAATACCACCATATCAACGACCGCAACCGGCGCCGGTGGTTCCGGCAGCGGATCGAGAATATGGATCCGCAAAACTCCTTCGGGATCACTATGGTGAAAAAGCGCCGGATCCTTGAAAAACTCAACGGCGCTGTCATGTTCGAGCGTTTCCTCCACACCAAATACGTCGGCCAGAAACGATTTTCCCTGGAAGGCGGCGAAAACGCCATTGTCGCCCTCGACGCGATCATCAACACCGCAGCCGACGACCGGGTAGAGGAGATCCTCATCGGTATGGCCCACCGCGGCCGGCTCAACGTGCTGGCCAATATTATGGGCAAAACCTATGCCCAGATCTTCAACGAATTTGAAGGTACAGCCGTACCCGATCTCAGTTTCGGCGACGGGGACGTCAAATACCACCTCGGCTTTTCCTCCCAGGTGCAAACCACCGGCGGCAAAACCGTTTACCTGAAACTGGTGCCCAACCCCAGCCACCTTGAAGCCGTTAACCCGGTTGTCGAAGGTTTCGCCAGGGCCAAAGCCGATATTCTGTACGGCAGCGATTATGACCGCATCCTGCCCATCCTCATCCACGGCGACGCCTCCATCGCCGGCCAGGGCATCGTATATGAAACCGTGCAGATGAGCCAGTTGGAAGGCTATTACACCGGGGGTACTATCCATTTTGTGATCAATAACCAGGTAGGTTTCACCACGGATTTTGACGACGCCCGCTCCTCAACCTATTGTACGGGGGTGGCAGGCGTGGTGCAGGCGCCGGTGTTTCACGTCAACGGCGACGACCCTGAAGCCGTCCTCTTTGCCGTCGAAATGGCGGTGGCCTACCGCCAGGAATTCAACATCGACGTGTTCATCGACATGGTTTGTTACCGCCGTCATGGCCACAACGAAGGGGACGATCCCCAATTCACCCAACCGGAGATGTACAAATTCATTTCCGGACACGACGACCCCCGGATGATCTATTCCAAAAAACTGATCGAACGCGGCGACGTTGAGGCCAAACTGGCTGATGAAATGGAGAAGGCCTTCTGGGATCACCTTCAGGAACGACTCGATCTGGTCCGCCAGAACCCGCTCCCCTACGAATACCAGGAACCGGAACAGGCCTGGCGCCAGCTCAAGAAAAAAACGGACGCTTCGGATTACGAAAACTCGCCCGCTACCGGCGTCGACCGCAAAACCATCGACCACCTGATCAACCACCTGATGCACCCCGCCAAGGGTTTCACACCCCTGCCCAAAGTGGAGCGGGTGTTGAAAGGCAAACAAAAAATGCTGGAAGAAGGCAAACTCGACTGGGCCATGGGCGAACTGCTGGCCTACGGCGCCATCTTGCTCGAAGGCCGTGACATCCGCATGAGCGGTCAGGACGTCAAAAGAGGCACCTTTTCCCACCGCCTGGCCGTTATTTACGACGCGGAAAAATATACCCCGCTCAACCGCCTGGACAACATCGCCCCCAGCCAGGGGAAATTCCGCATTTTTAATTCGCTGCTCTCCGAATTCGGGGTGCTGGGTTTTGAATACGGGTATTCGCTGGCCACACCCGATGCGCTGGTGCTCTGGGAAGCGCAGTTCGGCGATTTTGTCAACGGCGCCCAAACCATCATCGACCAGTTCATCACAGCCGGCGAAAGCAAGTGGCAACGGATGAGCGGCCTGGTGCTCCTTTTGCCGCACGGGTACGAAGGGCAGGGCCCCGAGCACTCCAGCGCACGCCTTGAGCGGTTCCTGCAGGCTTGTTCAGAATACAATATGACGGTGGCCAACGTCACGACGCCGGCCAACTTTTTCCACCTGATCCGCCGGCAGTTGGCCAGGCCATTCCGGAAACCGCTGGTGGTCATGTCGCCCAAGTCCCTGTTGCGGCACCCCGACTGTGTCTCGGATATCGCCGAACTGGAAACCGGCGCCCGTTTCCAGGAAATTTTTGAAGACGGCGTTAAAGGCGCCGCCGCCGGAAAGGTATCACGCGTGCTGATGTGCTCGGGAAAGGTGTATTACGATCTGATGCAATACAAAAACACCCACGACCGGAAGGATATTCCCATTATCCGGCTTGAGCAACTGTTCCCGCTGCCGGTCAAACAACTGCAGGCGATCTTCAAAAAATACAAACAGGCTGAAGTGGTCTGGGTGCAGGAGGAACCCTCCAATATGGGCGCATGGCTGTATATCAACAATATGTTCCACAATGAGAACCTGGACCTTGGCCCGGTGAAACTGCGCCTGATCGCCCGGAAAAGCAGCGCTTCGCCGGCTACCGGATTCAAAAAGGTGCACGACAGCCAGCAGGAGGATATTGTGCGGCGGGCGTTTGAATAATTCCACGACAGAATGTTCTATTAAAATGTCCCCGTTTCATTTCAGTCTTGGTTGACCGGATCAAAGAGTCAAAATCCGAATAGAGAAAATCCGAACTTCCATGGCTCAATGAGTGTTTTAATATTTATATATTTGTGAAAATGATTGTCATCATGAATGAAGAATTGTTAAGAAGGATTACGGTCGACCCCAAAATCTGCCATGGAAAACCCACTGTGCGCGGCCTTAGATATCCCGTTGAGAATATCCTGGAATTGTTGGCTTCCAAGATGACCCATGCCCAGATACTGGCAGATTATGAAGATCTGGAGGAAGAAGACCTTCAGGCGTGTCTGTTCTTTGCAATGCGGCTGGCAAAAGTTAAACATATAGGATCGTTGGTGGCATGAAATTCATCGTCGATGCGCAATTGCCGAAAATCTTAGCAAGGTGGCTTTCTGCTAAAGGTTTCGATGCTATTCATACTCTTGATCTGCCTGAAAAAAACAAAACTTCCGATGAGTTTATCAATGAATTGTCAATTCGGGAAAAAAGGATAGTTATTTCCAAAGATTCCGATTTTTATGACCGGTATTTCCGAAAATTGGAACCTCACAAATTAATTTACCTGACTACGGGCAATATTAGCACTGAGGAGTTAATCCAACTTTTTGATCGAAATTTGGATAGGATATTAGGCGAAATTGAAGTCAACTTTGTAGTTGAAATTACCAGGACAACCATTATAACTATCGATTAGTAAGTGAAGTATACAATTTTTTTCGTCCTCATAATCGTTTCATTGTTCCTGGCAGCTGCCAAGCCGCCGCCCTGGGGTTTCTTCGGCCACCGCCGCATCAACCGGCTGGCCGTATTCACCTTGCCTCCTGCCATGGGCGGTTTTTTCAAGCGCCATATCGAATACATCACCGAACACGCCGTCGACCCGGATAAAAGGCGGTACGCCACCCGGCACGAAGCCGTCCGGCATTATATCGATATCGACCGCTGGGGCAAGCACCCCTTCCCGGATGTTCCCCGCGGCTGGACGGACGCCCTGATGAAATTCACCTCCCTGCATGTGATTACCGGGAAGGGCGACACCCTTGCCTTCGCCAAAGACACCCTTGGCGGTGTCCAGCCCGTTTTTACCTTTCGGGATACCCTGAACGGGAATGCCTATGGGGTATCGGCGCAGCGGTACCGGCAATTTTTCCAGGACCATATCCTTCCGCTGTATTACGAGGAGGAATGGGTCATTCCTTGCGACAGCCTCAAGGCCCTGTTTGGCCCGGCCGGCCAAAACCTGGACTGCAACAGCGCATTCGCCCTCGACCATTTTTCGGAATACGGCATCCTGCCCTACCATTTGCTGAAAATGCAACGGGACCTGACAGAGGCGTTCCGGCTTAAAAACACGCCCCGGATCCTCCGGCTGGCCGCCGAAATGGGCCATTACCTGGGCGACGCGCACGTGCCCTTGCACACCACCGAAAATTACAACGGCCAGTTGACCGGCCAGGAGGGCATACACGCTTTCTGGGAAAGCCGCCTGCCGGAACTCTATGCCGACAAAGAATACGATTTCTGGGTAGGGCCCGCCGAATATATCGAAGACCCCAAGGCGTTTTTCTGGCAAACCGTTCTGGAGAGCCACTTGCTGGTAGACAGCGTGCTGACCATCGAGATGGACCTGCGCCGCAACTTTCCCGCCGACCGGCAATATTGTTTTGAAGAAAGGCTGGACCAGACCGTCCGCACCCAGTGCGAAGCCTTTGCCCGGGAATACAGCAACCGCCTGGAGGGCATGGTGGAGGCCCGAATGCGGCAGGCCGTTCACGCCATCGGCAGTTCCTGGTATACAGCCTGGGTGGACGCCGGACAGCCGGACCTGAACCTGCTGACGCCCGGCGCATTGTCGAAGGCCGAACAAACCGAGATCGAAAACCTTGAGGTGCAGTTTAAAAACGGGCAGGAGCGGGGAAGGAAACACGAATAAAAAAAAGTGGGACTTCCGTTCGGAAAGTCCCATCATCAAACACGCTTCTTGTTGATAAGTGAATAGGAAGGATGATAATCTTAAACGATATAACGGGACAAATCTAAGCAGAAAAGAAAAACGGGGAAACCCCATGAAAATGGGGTTGGAGGTTAAAAGTGTTAAATTTATGTTAATCCTTCCTTCTATACAAATTTCTTCATCTTCAGCGACACCTTATACCCCCCGTTTGGGTTGATATTCAACTCCGCTCTCAGCCTTTCGGCCCGCATGCGCAGGTTGTTGAGGCCCTGTCCTGATTTTTTCCGGTGTTGGGCCAGGTGATTGACGGGCGGGGCCTTGCCGTTGTCCTGGATATCCAGTTCAAAAATATTCCCCTTGTTGGCCATGAAAACCGTTACAAAATTGGCGCTGGAGTGTTTGGCGACGTTATTGATCGTTTCCTTGAAGATAAAATAAAGATTTTGCCGGATGAAGGGAGGGATCTTTTCCTGCGGGTTGATCTTTTCGAGGCGGAGTTCATAACGGATGCCCAGCGGGAGCAACACCTCGTCGGCGTGTTCCTGCATGCGGTTGATGAGGTCTTCCACCCGGTCCTTGCGGGAGTCGATCGACCAGATGACGTCGTTCATTTTATCCATCACTTTCCGGCTGACCTCTGCAATGGTTTTCACGCGGTCGATTTTTTCCTCGCCGTTGAGCATGGTCTGCAATACGTCGGCCTGCATGGCCATACCGGAGAGCAGGCCGCTGACCTCGTCGTGCAGGTCGCTGGCCAGTTTGGTCCGGAGCCTTTCCACCTCCAGTTTTTGTTCGAGCCTGTATTTGAAAACGGCGAAGGCCAGCAGGAGTAACCCGCAAACCCAGATCGGGATGATGTACCACCTCAGCCAGAAGGCTTGTTTTACTTTGATCTCCAGCGTATATTCATTTGGGCTGCGGAGCCCGTTGGGCAATGCGCCGGCTACCCGCAGGGTGTATTTGCCGGCCGATAGCCGGTTGTAACGGACGGTGTTGTTGGCGCCCTGGTAGACCCAGTCTTTATCAACGGGGTCAAGCCGGGTCCAGAATTTATGGTGCCGCGACCGGTAAAATTCCGGCAGAGCGAATTGCAGGATAAAATAGGGATCCTGCGGATTGATCAGCAACCGGCGCAAGTGCAAAAGGCCGGTGTCCTGGGTCACCACCTGGTCTTTGGCGTCGTCGTAGCGGGTGATTTTGGTCACGAGCGGGGTCGGCGCGGCCGATTCGGCCCGGAAGTCGTTTCCATAAAAAGCATTGATGCCGTTTACCCCGCCGAAATAATAACGCCCGTCGGCCGTATCCCTGAAAAAGGCAAACCGGTTGAATTCGTTGTGACTCAACCCATCCGCCACAAAAAAATTCTGGAAATCCTGACCCTTGGTATCGAAATAAGAAAGCCCGTAGTAGGTGCTGATCCAGTAATTGCCCTTTTCATCGGGCGCGATGCCACAGACCACATCGCTGGCAATGCCATCTTTTTTGCGGTAAAAACGGATGGTTCCGGATTTGGGGTCCACGATGTTCAGGCCGTTCTCAGTACCGAGGAACATTTGCCCCGCCCCATCTTCATAAAGGACATAACAAACATTGTGGCTCAGGTTCAAGCCGGGGTCCCTGGCATTGGATTCGTAATGCCGGAGCAGCTTGTAATTTTTGTCAAAAACAAATACGCCCTGGTGGGTCGCTACCCAGAAATCGCCGGCGCTGCTCTCCAGGATATACCGGGGTTCGCATTGGTACAACGGGTCGGCGTCGCCCGGGAAAACCACCGGTTTGAACTCACCGGTTGCCGGATTAAATTCTACGAACAGACCATCCAGCGAATTGGGCAAAGTGCACAACAAAAGAAAGATGCCGTCGCGGCGGATAGTGAAAGCGGAAATGAGATATTGGGTTTTGAAGGTTTTTGCGGTGCAGTTGACCACGTCGTACCGGTGCAGTTGCCCCAAGGTTCCATCCAGGCAGGAGGACCCCCAGATAAGGGTATCTGCCACCGTGAACAAATTGGAAGAGCAATTGAATTCGATGGGTTTTCCGGTCAGTTCATCCTGAAACACGATCGTATCCAGCACGTTGGTATTCGGATCGAGGGCATACCAGTAATCGACCTCGCGGGCAATGTAGATCTTCCCGTCCCCTCCCTTTGTAATCCCGCGGATGCTGGCGCCTCTTTCATCGGTGTCGATACTTTGGTCGAGGAAGTTTTTGACATTCGGGCTTTTATTGCGGATGACCTTCATGCCGGTATCCAGCCCTAAAAAAATGGTTTTGAAAAAATCCTGGCTGAACGCGGAGACGACCAGATTCTTCGGGTTGATCAGGAAAGAAAAATCCGCCGCCTTGTTTTCCGGGGTCAGGCAGTTGAACCGGCTGAGTTCGGGGTAATCCTGGGACAAAAGCCGGTTGGATTGTCCAAATAAAAGATTTCCGGCTTCATCCTCCCATGCATGCACATAATAAGAATCCTGGGGGAGTTCCTGGGGGCGGTCGAAACAAAATTTTTCAGGAGAAAGCCGGAAGACCCCGGGCGTGCCGGACCACGCGATCCAAATCCGCCCGCGCCGGTCCTGGTGCATAAACCTGGGGCGATCGGGGTATTTGAAAAAACCATCGGAGCAGGGATCATTTTCCTGGGTGAAAAGGCGCCTGATCTGGCCGTCGGGCGCCAGCAACATCAGCCCCTTGTGGGTATCGTTGATCAGAAAATCGCCGTTTGCCAGGTGGACCAGGTTGACGTGCCCCTGGCCGAATCCGCCGCCTTTCACATCAAATAAAAGTGAAAACCGGTGATCGGCGTTCATCCGGTAAATGCTCAGAAGTTCGCGGTCCTGGCGGAAGGCTGCAGCAAATATTTCGCCTTCCCGGTCTACGATGATGGTGCGCACCAGCCCCAATACCCCGGTTTTAGGTTGTACGTCGACCCGTTCAACCTGGAAAGTCAAGGGATCGAACAAGTCAAAATTGGTCAGGATCTTTTCATAAAAAATAACGAGCCGGTTGGATTTTCCTTTTGCCAGCAAAGCGATATTGGAACCGTTGATCTGGTGGGTATTGTCCTGATCGGAGTTGAACACCAGGAACTCATATCCGTCAAACCGGTTCAATCCGTTCTGGGTTCCGATCCAGATCAGGTGATCGCTTCCGGAGATGATGGTTTTGACGAGGCGGTTGGAGAGGCCTTCATTGAGTTCAAAAAAATCCGCTTGCTGAACAAGCCTGCTTTGCGCAAAGGCTGTTCCCGCCGGAAAAATACAGAGGAAGGAAAAAAACAGAAGCGGTTTGGTCAGGTTGTTCATGGCGTATTTGGGGTTGTACCGTTTAAGGATCAATCCGGGATAAAATTAAATAAATTTCACCGGAAATTTTCAAATTTCCCCATCCATTTTTTTCTTGATCACCTCGCCTTTGCTATTGACATTGAGCTTTTTATAGATTTTTTTAATGTGGTCCCGGACAGTTTCAACCGAAATATCCAGTTTGTCGGCGATCAGTTTATAGCTCAATCCGTCTACCAGTCCCTGGACAATTTCCTCCTGTCTGGGGGTCAGGGCGTGTTCGGGATCAACATATTTGGGCCCGAAAAAAGTGACAATTTTACGTGCGATGGCAGGCGACATATACGAACCCCCATTGTAAACGGTCATCAGCGCTTCCCGGATCTCGGTGAGATTGCTGGTCTTTTTGATATAAGCCACCGCGCCGGCCCGGAGCGCTTCAAAAATGCGTTCATTGTCGTCGTGTGCCGTGAGCATGATAATATCCGCGTCAGGCAGTTCGGGCCGGATGTACCGGATGCCTTCGATGCCCGACATCCCGCCCGGCAAGCCGATATCGAGCAGGATCAGGTCGATCGGCCCTTTGGCTTTGTGGCTGTCCAGAAACGATTCTACAGAATTGGATGTATGTACCACCTGAATGCCTTCCTGTGAAGATAAAAACTGAACAAGCGTGTCGATCACCAAGGGCTGATCCTCGATAATTGCGAGGTTGATCATGGAATTTATTTATAGAACGCTAAGCTAGGTAAAAATGTCGACTATGCCAATTAATTAATGGGGGGATTGAGGAAGTGCGTGGGACCGAGAAAGGGGTTATTTCCCGACAATTGTTATTTTTGCTGATCATCACCAAATCGAAACATTATGCCCAATACCAAAATTGCAGGAATAGGCTATTACGTGCCCGAAAAAGTAGTCACCAACAACGACCTGACCCAACTCATGGACACGACCGACGAATGGATTCAGGAAAGGACCGGGATCCGGGAGCGCCGTTACGGCCAAAAACACAAAGAAACGACCACCACAATGGGGGCGCGGGCGGCTGAGATTGCAATTCAACGGGCGGGGATCCGAAAGGAAGAGGTTGATTTTATCATTTTTGCCACTCTGAGTCCCGACTATTATTTCCCGGGCTGCGGCGTGCTTGTCCAGCGGGAAATGGGCATGACCGCCTCAGAAGCCGGCGCCCTGGATATCCGCAACCAATGTTCCGGGTTTGTGTACGGCTTGTCCATCGCCGACCAGTTCATCAAAACCGGCATGTATAAAAATATCCTCCTGATTGGAAGCGAAATGCACTCCATGGGGCTCGATTTCAGTACAAGAGGCCGCAACGTAACCGTTATTTTTGGAGACGGCGCCGGCGCGGTGGTGCTTCAACCCACCGAAGAGCCCGGTAAAGGTGTCCTGACCACGCACCTGCATTCCGACGGGACCTATGCCGAAAAACTGGCTATTATCAACCCTGGAGCGCACGGAGGGTATCACGTTGCCAGGCTGGAAGAACCCGTGGATTATCATTACGCCGATGTTGAATTTGGAGAAATGTTTGTCAACAACTATATGATCGATAACGGCCTTATTTTTCCCAATATGGAAGGCCAGTTTGTTTTTAAAATGGCCATCCAGAAATTCCCGGAGGTCATCCATGAAGCCCTCGCCAAAACGGGGCTCCGGGTGGCCGACATCGACATGCTCATCCCGCATCAGGCCAACCTGCGCATCAGCCAGTTTGTACAAAAAAAACTGGGCCTCGGCGATCACCAGGTTTGGAACAATATCCAACGTTTTGGCAATACCACCGCCGCTTCCATTCCGATCGCCCTCTGCGAAGCAGTGGAGGCCGGCGCAGTCAAGGAAGGCGCCCTGGTTTGCCTTGCAGCCTTCGGCAGCGGCTTTACCTGGGGGTCGGCTTTGATCAGGTGGTGATTTTATAATGGCTCCCGCTTCCGGTGGGTCAGGGCGGGCAAAAAGTTGTCAGGAGCGGGCCAAAACAGGCCAAAAATACTATCTTGCGCCCGGTTTAAGCAAGCACTTATTATGCAGATACTGGAAGTCAAATCGCAAAACGAATGGCGCCTGTTTCACAAAGTACCGCATCTCGTTTACCGCAATGACCCGAACTGGATTTGCCCGCTGGAAGGCGATATCCGCAGCATATTCAATCCGGCTGAAAACAAGGCCTTTGCCGATGGGGAAGCCGCTCTTTGGGTGTTGCTCGACGAAAAGGGCCGGCCTGCGGGCAGGATCGCTGCTTTTATCGACCATGACCGGAATAAAAAACAGCCCTACCCGCTTGGAGGGATCGGCTTTTTTGAGTGCATCAACAATGCCGGCTTTGCAAGGGCGCTTTTTGAAAAGGCCGAAGACTGGTTGAAAGAAAGAGGCGCCAATGCAGTCGACGCACCCATCAATTTTGGTGAACGCGATAAATTCTGGGGCCTGCTGGTCAAAGGGTTCGACCCGCCTTTGTTCCAGGAAAATTACCATCCGGCCTGGTACCGGGCTTTTTTTGAGAACCGGGGCTACCAACCCTTCGAGCAGATCCTCACCCTCAAGGGCAAATCCACAGAAATGGACCTGACGCGGCTCAAGAGCATTTCCGACCGGATCCGGGCCAAGGGCGCTGATATTCGTGTGGAAAGTTACCGCCCCGAAAAACTCGAACAATATGCCCGCGACTTCTGTGAGGTTTACAATGCTTCCTTTGCCCATTTTGAGCATTTCAAACCGATCGAGCCGGCACAGATCATCAAACTGATGAACCAGGTCAAAGCGGTTATCGACCCCGGTATCATCTGTATCGCTTACTACGAAGGACGCCCTGCTGCTTTTTGCGCTCTTTTCCCGGATGTCAACTTTCTGCTCAGACACGCCAAAGGCCGGCTTAATTGGCGCACCCTGCCGGGTTTTTTCCTGCGCAGAGCCCTGGCGAAGACTTTCAATGCAAAGGGTATTGGCTTCGGCGTACATCCCGACTACCAGTCAAAGGGCGTATTCCCCTTCATCATAGAATTTTTGGCCAGCTCGGATAATATTAAAAAATATCCATATATGTATCTGACCACCATCCGGGCCCACAACGCCGAGATCATTGCGCTCTACCGCCGCCTCAATGTAGAGGTCGACCGGGTGCATATCGCCTACCGGAAAGCGCTCGAACCCGGCGTCCCCATCGAACCCTTCCCGTTTATTGAAGTCTGATGGTTGAGCCCGTCTTTATCCTCCACCCTTTTCCTTCACCCTTTAACCTTTAACCTTAAAAATCCCTACCTTAGCGCCTCAAAACCACCTCAAATTGGCAGGCAGTACTTTCGGATCGGTCTTTCGCATCACCACTTTCGGAGAATCCCATGGAACCGCGGTCGGCGTGATCCTCGACGGTTGCCCGGCGGGGCTGGAAATCGATGAGCATTTTATTCAATCCGAACTGGATCGCCGCCGTCCGGGGCAATCCGCCATTGTGACGCAGCGCAAAGAAGGGGACAAAGTCCAGATTTTGTCGGGTATATTTGAAGGAAAAACGACGGGCATGCCCATTGCGATGGCCATTTACAACGAAGATGCCCGGTCGAAGGACTACAGCCATATCGCCGATGCCTTCCGTCCTTCGCATGCCGATTTTACTTTTCAGGCCAAATACGGCTTCCGCGATTACCGGGGCGGCGGCCGTTCGTCAGCCAGGGAAACGGCAGCCAGGGTAGCTGCAGGGGCTATTGCCAAGTTGTTGCTGCAAAAAGAAGGAATGGTGATTAACGCCTATGTGAGCCAGGTAGGCGCTTTGGTTCTGGAGAAAACCTGGATGGAACTTGACCTTTCACAAACCGAAAACAACCCGGTCAGATGCCCCGACCCGGCGATGGCAGCCGAAATGGAAGCATTGATCCGGGAGGTGCGCAAGGCGGGCGATACGATCGGCGGGGTGGTCAGTTGTGTCATCCGGGGGGTGTCCGCCGGCCTGGGGGAACCCGTATTTGACAAGCTCCATGCCGATCTCGGCAAGGCTATTCTCAGCATCAACGCCTGCAAAGGTTTTGAATACGGCTCCGGTTTCGCCGGCGTTACCCTGCGCGGCTCCGAACACAACGACGCCTTTTTTAATGACGAAGGGCGCATCCGGACCCGGACCAATTTCTCCGGCGGCATCCAGGGCGGCATCTCCAACGGGATGGATATTTATTTCAGGGCTGCTTTCAAACCGGTGGCCACCATTGTACCCGAACAACCCTCCGTCAACCTGGCCGGCGAACCCGTAACCGTTGCCGGAAAAGGCCGTCACGACCCTTGCGTGCTGCCACGCGCCGTTCCCATCGTGGAGGCTATGGCTGCCATTACCCTTGCCGACCACTGGCTCCGCCTGCGGTTGAGCAGGCTTTATTAGTGTGGCGGAGGGTTTTTGAGGAACGGAGGAATTGATTCGATTTAATGATTGGGACGATTGATTCGATTATTTCCAAAATCAGACCAATCGAACCAATCGAATCAATCGAATCAATCGAATCAATCGAATCAATATTTCCCTATCTTTATCCCCGGATTCTGACCGGCATCAAGCATCCAGGCTCATGTTCAGATACATCCTGAATCGATTGCTTCTCTTCATTCCCACACTGATCGTCATTTCTTTGCTGGCGTTCGGTTTGAGCCGCTGTACCCCGGGGGATCCGGTTTTGCGCTTTCTGCCCTCTTCCGAGGATTCCAGGTATGTGGCCAAATCCGATCTGTTTGAACAAATGTACCGTCGCCAGGCGGCCGAAATGCGGCTCGACAAACCTGCCTTCTACTTCCGCGTTGCCCCGGCGCCTTATCCGGATACCCTCTATAAAATCGTGTTTAAAGACCGGCGGGTGGCAGCCGGCAAACTGATTGGTCAATACGGCAACTGGCCGCTAATATCCGGTTATCTTGCTGCGGCCTCCCTTTTCGACAGGGAACTGGAGGCAACCCACGATTCCATCGGGCGCGCTGCAAAAGCCCGGCTGAGGCCCTTTGTCCGGCGCCTTCCCCTGCAATATCACGATACCCATATCCGGCTTACGCTCGACAGCATCGAAAATATCCTGGGCGCGTATCCGGTTGTGCAGGCCCGTTTGAAAGGCCCCTGGACGGCCCTTGCCGAGGGCTATGCCCGGGTAAAAGACGAGGCCTCGCCCAATCGATTGTACATTCCAAGGTTTACCTGGTACGGGTTGGATACCCAATATCACCTCTGGATCACCGGTTTCTTCCGCGGAGATTTCGGCATTTCTTATCGCGACCGGCAACCTGCTTTTGTCAAGATCATGGCCCATATGAAATGGACCGTCATCATCAACGTGATCTCGCTGATCCTGGCGTTCGGATTGTCTATATTTCTGGGGGTACGTTCAGCCTCGGCCCCCGGAGGCCTTTTTGACAAGACTGCAACGGTCACCCTTTTTATCCTTTATGCGCTGCCCAGTTTCTGGGTAGCCACCATTCTCATCGTGTTTTTTTCTACCGGAGAATACGGCATGGACCTGTTCCCTACCATGGGCGTAGGCGAGATCCCCGGCGGCGCCAATTGGTGGGACATCCTCAAGATCCGGACCTATCACCTTTTTTTACCCGTCTTTTGCCTCACCTACGGGTCACTGGCCTTTATTACCCGGCAGATGCGCGGAAGCATGCTCCGGGTAATGCAGGAAGACTATATCCGCACTGCCCGCGCCAAGGGTCTGCCGGAAAAGCAGGTGATCTGGCGTCATGCCTTCCGCAACGCCCTTTTTCCGATGATCACCTTGCTGGCATCTGTTTTTCCGGCCGCGTTGTCCGGTTCGGTGGTGCTGGAGGTCATTTTTAATATCCCCGGCATGGGCAAACTGATGTACGAATCGATTACCAGTGAAGATTGGCCTGTAGTTTATATCATTTTACTCCTCGGAGCGTTATTAACCGTTATCGGGGTTCTGATCGCCGATTTGTTATATGCCTGGGCCGACCCGAGGGTGAGTTTTGGAAAAAGGAAAGACAAACATTGATCTATTTCGGGTAGGCCCTGAAAAATTCCAATGAACCAAAAATGAAAAATACCGCCCGGGAAGTTTTACAAACCGTTGTCCTGATCCTGTTCCTGGCCGGGACGGCCAATACCCTCTGGCTGGCCGAAGTCATCTGGATGACCGGATGGGAAGGGCTGAGTTGGTTGTGGCAACCCCAATATTCAGCCTATACCGGTGTTGCACTGGCGGTGTCGGCTTATTTGTTGCCTTTCATTCTGATCGGCAAGGTCACGGGACCGAGGTTGTGGATCTCAGCCGTCGAACTTTTTTTTTCCGGCGTGGTGGCTTTTCTGATTGCCCGCAATATTCTTTATGGGCTCTACGGGGGGATGGCGGTCCTGACCATCTCACCAAATTTGTTATACCTCATGCTGGCGGCCTTGCTGGCCCTGGCAGCCGGTTCCTTTTACCTCACCACCCAGCGCCGGCTTGCCAGAACGGGGATTTCTTATTATTTTTGGCTTTTTGCCGCATTGGGCGCCCCGGTTGCATTAAGCCTGCTTACGGTGCAGGTATTTCCCGGGTTGGGCAGCGGCGCCACCCTGGCCGACGCCGTTAAAATGGGTTATCCCCTTTTCTGGATCGTACTCTGCCTGGGCGCTGTTTCTCTGCTGGGTGTTTCCCGCCCGCCTCAGCCTCATGAATACAATGAAAAAATCCTGGATGACGTCGAATTTTAACGAAAAGCCAAACAAACATGAAACCATCGTTCCTGTTTTTTACAGCCCTCTTCTGGGTGTCCTGCTCCAATACCCCCCAACAACAGACGGAAACTCCCGCGCCTGCCGCCGGCGAAACGGTCATGAACGATTCCCTTCGCGCCGTATTCACCCAAAAAATCGCCGCTGTAAAGGAACCCATGCCGCTCCACCAGTTCAAAGAAGCAGGCAAACTCCATCCGGTCGACCAGGCCCCGAAAGACAGCCTCTTTTTCCTTTTTCGCGCCGGACTGATCGACATGGTTTCCAGGAAAGACGTCATCAGCCTGATGAAACAGGTACACCCGGAGATCAAATACAGCTTCGGCGACCCCGAGGGTATTGCCGGATTTGTGAAATCCTGGGGGCTGACCTCTCCCGAAGAAGCGCAGAAATCGGAGATCTGGAACGTGTTGGAGCGCATCCTGCCCATGGGCGGGGTATTCACCGCTCCGGATGAATTTGTAGCGCCCTATTATTTCTCCACCTGGCCCGAGGATACGGACGCCTTCGGATACCTGGCCGTCACAGGCGGCGGCGTCCGGCTCCGGGAAACGGCCAGTCTCAACAGCCGTATCGTCAAAACCATCTCCTACGATATGGTCAAACTGACCGGCCAGAGCGACACCCAGGAGACCATCAACGGCCATACCCACCCCTGGTTCAAGGTAAAAATGGCGGACGGAACCGAAGGTTTCATCTTCGGCCAGTTCCTGGGTTCGCCCGTCGGCTACCGCGCCGGCTTTCGGAAAACGCCGGGTCAGGGTTGGAAACTGGTGTTTTTGGTGGCTGGGGATTAGTATCGCTGACCTCTGGTCGGCGGAAAAATTCTTTATCAGGCGATAAATTTCAGGTACAAGGAACCTGTTTTCAGATAAAAAAATCAATGAATGAAAACCTCAATCGCCTTGTTCATTCTATTTTATTTCTCCTTCCCTTCCAACGATTTGTCGGCCCAAGCCCAGAACAAAATCCCGACATTCAGATCCATCGCCTTCTTCACCTGCCGCAACGACCAGGCCCATATCAGCTTCGTCCGGGAGGCTTGTGTGTGGTTTCCAAAAATGGCCGCCAGACACGGATTCACCTTCGACACCACTTCCAACTGGAATAACCTCAACCCCGGATTTCTGTCCGGGTATCAGGTGGTCGTTTTTCTCGATACGCGCCCCGAAATGCCCGTGCAAAGGGCGGCTTTTCAGCAATACATGGAAGGCGGCGGCGCGTGGATGGGTTTCCACTTCGCCGGATTCGCCCTCACCCCTTCCGATTTTAACCAGAACTGGGACTGGTACCACAACCAGTTCCTGGGTGCAGGCGAATATGTCAGCAATACCTGGCGACCCACCTCCGCCGTTTTACGAGTGGAAAACCGCAAACACCCGGTTACCCGTCGCCTGCCTAAAACCTTCCGCTCCGCTCCCAGCGAATGGTACCGCTGGCAACACGACCTGCGCAACGACCCGGATATGGAAATCCTCCTTTCCATCGACCCGGCCAGCTTCCCGCTCGGCACTGGCCCCAAACCCGACGAGGTCTGGCACAGCGGTTATTACCCGGTGGTATGGACCCACAAAAAATTCAGAATGCTCTACCTGAATATGGGCCACAACGACATCGATTACGAGAACAAAACGAACAGGACCCTGTCGTCCACTTTTTCCAGCAAAAGACAGAATAAACTGATCCTGAAGGGTTTGCTGTGGTTGGGGATGGCGGCAGATGACCAGAATCACCCGGATCGGTGACCCTGGTCCCGTTTGAGTATGCTGCAAACAGGTATTTTTGCATATATGAACCGGCCCGGGCGCCGGGTCTTTTTGCCGGTCAATAGCTGTTATGAAAACAGTGCCAAATCTGCGCGATTACGATTCAACCTGCCGGTCTTTCAACTGGGATGCCGAAGCGCTTGATCTTTCCGGCATACAAGCGGGAAGGGGCCTCAACATCGCTTTCGAAGCCGTCGAACGCCACGCGGCGGGTCGCCTGAAAAATACCGTTGCCATGCGCTGGATCCGGAAAGACAACAGCGTATACGAACTCACTTATGCAGGGCTGCAGGCCCAAACCTCCCGGTTTGCAAACCTGCTCGACAACCTGGGTATCACAAAAGGAGACGCTGTTTTTTCCTTTGCCGGCCGGATCCCCGAACTCTATATCGCAGCGCTGGGCGCCCTGAAAAAAAACGCGGTTTTCTGCCCGCTGTTTTCCGTATTCGGACCCGAGCCGGTCTGGCAAAGGATGAGCCGCGGAAATGCAAAAGTGCTGGTTACCACGACTGCTCTTTTCAACAAAACCATAAACCAGGTCCTGGATCGCCTTCCTGCGCTTCAATACATCCTCCTCACAGATGCGGAAGCGCCGGTTTCGGAACGGATTTTATCGCTGCCTGCCCTGATGCGGCAAGCTTCCGATCAGTTCATGATTCCGGCTACGGACCCTGAATCTCCTGCACTGCTGCATTTTACAAGCGGCACCACCGGAATGCCCAAAGGCGCCCTGCACGTGCATCAGGCGGCACTCACCCACCTCACGACCGGAAAATATGTACTTGACTTCCACAAGGGCGACGTGTTCTGGTGTACCGCCGATCCGGGTTGGGTAACCGGGACTTCTTACGGCATTATCGCGCCCTTGGTGAATGGCGTGACCAATATCATCGATGAAGAAGAGTTCGATGCCGCCCGTTGGTATTCCATCCTTGAATCCCAAAAAGTAAACGTCTGGTACACGGCGCCCACGGCCATCCGGCGTCTGATGCGCCTGGATATCCGGCCGCGGGAACAATACAACCTGGAACACCTGCGCCAGATGCTCAGCGTCGGCGAGCCCCTGCATGCGGATGCAGTGATCTGGTGTCAGCTTACCTTCGGCGTGCCTGTGCTCGACAACTGGTGGCAGACCGAAACCGGCGGCATCATGATCGCCAACTATGCCGCTATGCCGGTCAAACCCGGCTCGATGGGCAAACCGTTGCCGGGGGTGGAGGCGGCTATCGCTGAACTAACGGATTCGGGAATACAAATCATCGACGAGCCCGGCAAACAAGGTCAGCTGGTATTAAAAAAGGGATTTCCATCCATGTTTCGCGCTTACCTGAACGACGAAGACCGGTACCGGAAATGTTTCAGAGGAGAATGGTACATCACCGGCGACCTGGCCCGGAAAGACGCCGACGGCTATTTCTGGTTTGTCGGCCGCGCTGACGACATCATCAAAACTTCCGGGCATATGGTCGGCCCCTTTGAAGTGGAAAGCACCCTGATGACCCACCCGGCGGTGGCAGAAGCTGCGGTTATCGGGAAACCCGATCCGGTCATCGGAGAATTGGTCAAAGCGTTTGTCGTATTAAAAACCGGCAATATGCCCGGTGAAGAACTGAAACTGGACATCATCGCCTTTGCCCGGAAAAAAATGGGGCCCGCTGTGGCGCCCAAAGAAATGGTCTTTGTGGAAAGCCTCCCAAAAACCAAAAGCGGTAAAATACTGCGGCGGTTGCTGAAGGCGCGGGAACTGGGTTTGCCGGAGGGGGATCTCTCAACGTTGGAATTGTCATCCTGATTTTGCAGTCGTGAAAAGCCGGTGATCTCAAAGCGCATTTTGCGGGATAAGTAACCATAAAAAGACAGAAACATGGCATCGCAACGTTCAAAAGGCCTCCACCTTCTCCACCAGATGCTGCGCATCCGCCGGTTCGAAGAGAAATCCGCCGAGATGTATACCAAAACCAATATCCGCGGTTTTTTGCACCTGTACATCGGCGAAGAGGCGGTAGCCGTCGGCGTGGTGGAAGCACTGGAGGCCGACGACTATGTGCTGGCCACCTACCGCGAACACGGGCATGCTCTGGCGCGCGGCGTCGATGCAGGGGTCATTATGGCGGAAATGTACGGCAAACAGGAAGGCTGCTGCCGGGGGCGCGGCGGCTCCATGCACTTGTTTGAAGGAAAAAAAATATACGGCGGCAATGCCATTGTCGGCGGTCACCTGTCGATGGCGGTGGGTATGGCGCTGGCTTCCAAAAAACAGCGCAGGAACAACATTGCCTGCTGCTTTTTTGGAGAAGGCGCCGCTGCGGAAGGCGAATTTCACGAGGCCATGAACCTGGCGGCCCTTTGGAAAGCGCCGGTTTTGTTTGTCTGTGAAAACAACTATTACGCCATGGGAACGGCCCTCCGCTACAGCCATGCCGTACAGGAACTGGAAAAGAAAGGGCCCGCCTATGGTATCGACACGGCCGTGGTGGACGGCATGGACGTCCTGGCGGTGGAGCGCGCGGCGCGGGAAGCGGTTCATAAGGTCAGAACCGGCGGCAACCCCTTTTTCCTGGTTTGCAATACGTATCGTTTTCGTGCGCATTCCATGTTCGATGCGGAATTGTACCGCGACAAAAGCGAAGTGGAAGAATGGAAAAAACGCGACCCGGTTGCGCGGTTGCAGGAATATTTGATCCGGGAAAAAGCGATTACGGAACAGGACGTGCAGGAACTGGAAAAGAAGGTGGAGGCAGAAGTGCAAAAAGCCGTCGACTTTGCCGAGGCCGGCAGGTGGGAGCCCGTGCATGAGCTTACCCGGTTCGTTTACAGTGAAAAACAGGAAAGATGAGTGCGGAAATGATAAAAATCACCTATCGCGAAGCATTGAAACAAGCCATTCGCGAAGCCTTGCTGGCCGACGAGCGGGTCTTCCTGATGGGAGAAGACGTCGGCCGGTACGGCGGCGCTTTTGCGGTGAGCAAGGGGTTGCTGCAGGAATTCGGACCTGAACGCGTTATGGACGTCCCGTTGTCTGAGTCCGGATTTGTCGGCGCGGGTATCGGGGCGGCGCTCGCGGGCATGCGCCCGGTCGTGGAAGTGATGACGGTCAATTTCAGTTTGCTGGCCATGGACCAGATCGTCAACAATGCCGCCACCCTCCTGCATATGTCGGGGGGGCAATTGAATGTTCCGCTGGTGATCCGGATGGGTTGCGGCATCGGCCGGCAGTTGGCGGCCCAGCATTCGCACAGTTGGGAGCCGCTCTACGCCCATATCCCCGGTTTGGTTGTGCTGTCGGCCGGGGTCCATGAAGATGCGCGGGGCATGTTGCTTTCGGCATTAAAAAGCCCGGATCCGGTGATCATTTTTGAATACACCTTTATGCTCAATATGGAAGGAGAACTTCCTGCCGATGCCGGCGCTGTGGACATCACGCGTGCGAAGGTGCGGCGGGAAGGAAAAGACATTTCCATTATCACCTACGGCGCAGGGGTGTACAAAGCCCTGGAAGCCGCTGCTGAACTGGCTGCCGCGGGCATCCAGGCGGAAGTGGTGGACCTGCGGGTTTTGCGCCCCCTGGACGAAGCCACCGTGATCGCTTCCGTCGCCAAAACCCATCGTGCACTGTTGGTGGAAGAGGCCTGGCGTTCGGTCAGCATCTCCGCTGAAATTTCAGCGCGGATCATGGAAAAAGCTTTTTACGAACTCGATGCGCCGGTGCAGCGCCTTTGCGGAGTCGAAGTGCCGGTCCCGTATCCGAAACACCTCGAAGAGGCCAGCGTGCCCCAAAAGGACGATATCATTCAGGCGGTCAAAAAAATGTTGCAACATGATTGAATTTTTAATGCCCAGCCTGGGGGCGGACATGGAGGACGGAACCCTCCGGGAATGGAAGGTGAAACCCGGCGACACCGTGAAACGCGGCGATATCATCGCCGAAGTTGAAACCATGAAAGGCATCATCGAGATCGAAGTGTTTGACGAAGGCGTCGTCCGGCAATTGTTGGTCAAACAAGATGAAAAAGTACCGGTAGGGACGGTCATGGCGCTGATCGAGCCTGCAAAAGAAGAAACCGGAACCACGCCTGCCGCCAAACCTGCTGAAATGCAGCCGACAGAAGAAAGCCCCCCTGTGACCGTCCCTCCGCCGATCCGCACAGGTATAAAAGCTTCGCCGCTGGCCAAAAGAATAGCCGCTGAAAACAACTTCGACCTGTCTGCCGTACACGGAACAGGCGAAAACGGCGCCATTACCCGGGAAGACGTCGAAAAAGCGCTGGCCGAACGGGATAAAAAACCGGCGCCTCCGGCAACTTCCACAGAAAACATCCGCCAGGCCGTAGCCGCTGCGATGGACAAATCGAACCGCGAGATCCCGCATTATTATCTGGAAATGGCAATGGATATGAGCAAGGCTTTGGCGTGGCTGGCCGAAACCAACCGCCAACGGCCGGTGCAGAAACGTTTACTGCCGGTTGCCCTGCTGATCAAAGCCGTGGCCAGATCGCTTACCGGATTCCCCGACCTGAATGCGACGTGGGAAAACGGTTTGCAGCGGAAAAAAGACATCCATATCGGCTTTGTTATCTCCTTGCGAACCGGAGGGGTAGTGGCGCCGGCCATCCATCACGCCGACCAAAAAAGCGTGGATGAGATCATGGAACGGCTGAACGACCTGATTCCAAGAGCCCGGGCCCTGAAACTGCGCAGTTCCGAACTGAGCGATTCCACCATCACCCTCACCAACCTCGGCGACGGCGGGGCCGATACCATCTTCGGCGTGATCTATCCCCCGCAGGTGGCCATCGTCGGGTTCGGCGGCATCACCGAACAACCCGTGGCGGAAAACGGATTGATCGGGGTGCGCCCCGTGCTGCGCGTTACCCTGGCCGGCGACCACCGCGCCACCGACGGATTGACCGGCAGCCGCTTTCTGACTGCATTAAAAGATCAATTGCAACAACCGGAAACGTTATGAAAACAACAGAAATCAGGGAGATCATTTTCCAATTGCTCAAACAGATTGCGCCCGATACCGAACCTTCCACCTTGCAGCCCGGCGACAATATCCGGGATACGCTCGGGATCGATTCGTTCGATGCTCTCCGGTTTATGATAGCGCTGAATGAAAAACTCGGTATCGATATTCCGGAGGAAGATTATGGTAAGATCCGTACCTTGGAACAATTGATTATGTATGTCAAATCAAAAATGAAATAAAATAAATACACCTTGGACTCTCTAACCCATATCGCCATAGGCGCCTGCATGGGCGAAGCGTTTGCCGGCAAAACCGTCGGAAGAAAGGCAATGCTCTGGGGCGCCCTGGCCCAAAGTATGCCGGACATTGACTTTGTCGCGCATTTCTGGATGGACACCCCAAGCAGCCTGCTGGCCCACCGGGGGTTTACCCATTCCATTTTATTTGCCCTGGTCATTACCCCTTTTATGGCGCTCCTGGCAGAGCGGTGGCACCGGCCCCACAATATTTCCCTGCGCAAATGGATCCTGTTTTTTGGCGGAGTGATCCTGGTGCATTTATTTCTGGATGCGTTCAACAATTACGGCGTCGGCTGGTTTGAGCCGTTCAGCCACCAACGGCTTTCCTTTAATGCAATTTATGTCGCCGATCCGTTTTTTTCGGTTTGGCCGGGTATTGCATGCGCGGCATTGATCCTGTTGAGGAAGAAACATCCAAAAAGGGTTTTCTGGTGGCGGTTCGGGCTGGCAATGGGTGGTTTGTACCTGCTGTATTGTACTGTGAATAAATGGAAAATAGATTCGGACGTGCGGGAAATCCTTCAAAAACAGGAAATTGCCTATTCGAGGTATTTCACAACGCCGGCCCCGCTTCAAAACTGGCTCTGGTATGTAGTTGCCGGAACCGACCATGGGTATCATGTCGGTTTTCGCTCCCTGTTCGACCGGGAAAGAGATATTGATTTCCAATATTTCCCCCGAAACGACGCCTTGCTCCGGGACGTATCCGACCACGAGAGCCTCCAGAAGCTTATCCGCTTTTCCCAACAGTTTTACACCGCCGAACTTTGGAGCGATACGCTGGTATTCAATGATTTGCGATTTGGTCAGATCATCGGTTGGCAGGACCCCAGGGAACGGTTTGTCTTCCACTTTTTTGTAGAACATCCCGAGGGCAACCGGCTCGTCGTTCAAAGGGGGCGGTTTGCCAAATGGGACCGCGAAGTTGCCATCGGATTGGTGAAAAGGATCAGGGGCGATTGACATCAACGTCAGGTGATCGTTGTCATTGCTGATATCAAAGGAGCGTTATAAATTTGAGCAGTCAATCAAGGCGAATACAATGGAATACATAGATTACTACAAGATCCTGGGCATCGAACGAACCGCAACCGAAAAGGATATCAAAAACGCCTACCGGATCCTGGCGAGGAAATACCATCCCGATCTCAATAAAAATGACGAAAACGCCAAAAAAAAATTCCAGGAGGTCAACGAAGCCAACGAAGTATTGAGCGATCCGGAAAAGCGCAAGAAATATGATAAGTACGGAAAAGACTGGCAATATGCCGACGAAATTGAAAAAGCGCAACGCGAGCGGGGCCAACCCCGCGGCGGTTACCGCAGCCAGGGGGCGCCCGGCGGATTTCAGGGTGAAGATTTTTCGGATTTTTTCAACGCTATGTTCGGCAGCGAGTTCGGAGGCGGAAGAACGGGTCGGCAACCCCGGTTCAAAGGCCAGGATTTTCACGCCGAACTGCACCTCAACCTGGAAGATGTTTACAAAACCCATCAACAAACCCTGAATGTCAACGGCAAAAACATTCGCCTGACCATCCCCGCCGGCGTTGAAAACGGACAAACCATCAAGATCAGGGACCACGGCGGCCCCGGCGTCAACGGCGGCCCCAACGGCGACCTCTACATCACCTTTTCTATTTCCAGCCACCCCAGATTCAAAAGAGACGGGAACCACCTCTATACCACTGTCGACCTTGACCTCTACAAAGCCATCCTGGGCGGGGAGATCATCATCGATACCCTCGACGGCCAGGTAAAACTGAAGGTAAAACCGGAGACCCCGAACGGGGCAAAAATAAAATTGACCGGCAAGGGTTTTCCGGTCTACAAAAACGAAACACAATCCGGCGACCTGTTTGTCACCTTCCAGATTAAAATACCCACAAATTTATCTGAGCGGGAAAAACAATTATTCACCGAATTATCAAAATTAAGACCGCAATGAAAACCGGGGATTTTATTGAGATCCGGCAATTTTGCCTGCACCATGAGATCGAATTCTCATTTATCTCTGCTTTGCATGAAACGGGCCTGATTGAAATGACCCTTATCGGACAGGGTTGGTTTATCCCCGCAGAACAGGTGAGCAGTCTGGAAAAAATGGTGCGCCTGCACCATGACCTGGGCATCAATATCGATGGGATCGGCGCTGTTTTTCATTTATTGGAAAAAATGGACCGGCTTCAGGCTCAGATCGTCGGCCTGCAGAACAGGTTGCGGCTTTATGAGTAGAAGGTTCATGGTTGCGTAACGGCAATCAACGATCATAAACCATCATAAACGGTTAAATCAACAACAGCACCAAAAAACTTGCAGCAATGACCACCCCGAACCCCAGCAGCATATTCCGCCGCATGGCAGGTGTGCCGATTGTGGCCCCAAGCGCTGTTTTCAGGAGATTATTGCTGATGGTGGCCTGGATCGTGGCGACGACAACCAGTTGTTCGGGAAAAGCCTGTTTGCCCTGGAAGAGGTTGATGAGGAACGGGTCAATATCCGTCACGCCGACAATAAAGGACAAAATATTCAAACCGCTTCTGCCGTAATATTGCAGCGCAAAATGCGTCAGCACCGCAAAGATCACAAACAGAAGGGCAAATAACAAAGCTGTGCTGAACTCAAGGGGGTTGCGCTGGGGCGCCTCAGCTTGCTCTTTAACATGCTCTTTCGTTTTGTTCTGATAATGAAAATAAAGGGAGGCCAACCCGGCTACCCCTGATAGGACCAGCAAGGGTACAAGCAGTTTCTGGCCCAGCGGAGCGTTGAAAAGGAACGCCAGGGTCAGGGTGCGCAGGTACATGACCGCCGTCGAAATCAATACAGCCGAAGCGGCCAGAAAAGGCGGATAACCGGCTGTCCTGGTTTTACCGGTCAGCGAAACCGCAGTAGCCGTGCTGCTGTACAAACCGCCCAGCACACCGGTCAAAAACATGCCGGCCGAAGGAAAAACGAATTTTTTCAGCAGATAACTGACATAGGAAATAACGGAAACGGCTACAACCGCCAACCAGAACTGATATGGGGTTACCGCTATGCCGGGGAAGATAGGCTCTTTGGGGGTTATCGGCAAAATAACGCCTACAATGGCGATGAATTTGGCCAGGGTCACAAACTCGTCTTTGTCGAATTTGGCAGAAACGGCAATCAACGAATCCTTGATCTCCACCAGGATCAACACCGTGATCAGGATCAGCAATACCAACCAGTAAGGCTGGGTATACACCAGGGGCGTCAGGCAATACGTGATGAGCGCGATCAACACGGTGGTCATCCCGAATTCGGATTCTTTCCAGATCCGCCCGGCATAGGCGATGGCCAAAAAAACAGTCAGCAAAATTCCGCCGCAGGCAAACCATACCATGCCTTCTTTATCCAGCACATAGGTCACAAATCCCAAAACACCGACCAGCGCAAAGGTGCGGTCCGTGCCGAAACGGTATCTGGTTTTCTCCTGATCGTGATACCGCCGTTGTTCCAACCCGATGAGCAGCGCAAATAACGCTACCAACAGGAAATTGACCAGGTCTTGCGGTAGGTTTTCGAATGGGTTCATGCCTAAAGTTACGATGGAAAATGGAAAATGTAAAATGCAAAATGCAAAATGCAAAATGTGAAATGCAAAAGTAGTCGCCGTCGCTCAACCTTGGAAGGTGTCAATAATCTCAAACCGGAACTGAGGATGCGAGGACAGGAACCACCCCAAACAACCCCAAACCACCCCAAACGCGAAGCGCCAAACAACCCCCAAACCATCCAAACTGAAGAATCGAGGAACCGAAGAATCGAGGAACTGAAACCCCAAACAACCCCAAACAACCCAAACAACCCCAAACAATTTTCACTACCTTTGAACTCCAAACCAACCCCACAGGCCAAAAAAACAACCAATGATCATACAACAATTCAACGAAGATAAAAAAGGTTACTTTAAAGCGGAAGAAAACGGCCTCGAGGCTGGCAGAATGACCTATACCTGGGCCGGCACGCAATTATTGATCATCGACCATACCGAGGTGAACCCCGATTTTGCAGGCCAGGGCGTAGGACAAAAAATGGTCATGGAAGCCGTCCGGTTCGCTCGTGAAAAACAGATCAAAATCCTGCCGCTTTGCCCGTTTGCCATGAGTGTGTTCAAAAAAACGGAGGAGATCCGGGATGTGTTGCGGTAGACGTTTACCCGCCTGGCCCTTAGGTTGGGCGGGGTACACGGTCAGGCTCCTGAGTGAAGTCGAAGGAGATGGCGCGGAATTTTTTACCTTTGTCAAAAATCACCTGCCATGAAATACCCGGCAATCTTTTTCCTGCTCTTTGTCTCCTTCTCCGTCTTCGCCCAGAACACCCTGCCGGAAGACGTTTTAAAAAGCATTCAGGCCCGGATAGAATACGGCCATAGCCCCAGCATAGTGGTGGGCATTATAGACAAGGACGGCCCCCAATACTATGCATTTGGCGCCAAAACCATTGGCGGAACACCGGTTGACGAACATACCATCTACGAGATTGGCTCTATTTCCAAAACCTTTACCGGTATCCTGCTGGCACAAATGGCGGTCCGGAAGAAAATGAAAGAAGACGACCCGGCCCAAAAATACCTGCCGGCCGGCGTTACGATGCCCACCCGGAACGGACAGCAGATCACCCTGGGGCATTTATCCGACCATACTTCCGCCCTGCCGCGATTGCCGGGCAATATGGCCCCAGCCGACCAGGCCAACCCCTATGCGGACTATTCGGTTGAACAATTATACGCCTTCCTGTCGTCCTGTACCCTGACCCGGGATATCGGCTCAGCCTACGAATATTCCAACCTGGCGCAGGGTTTGCTCGGTCATATACTGGTCCTCAAGGCCGGAAAATCTTACGAAGAATTGGTGGTGAAAAATATCGCCGCCCCGCTCCACATGAATGAAACCAAAATCACTTTCGACGACCGGATGAAACAGAATCTGGCTATGGGGCACGATCAGGGTGTACAAGTGGCCAATTGGGATATTCCCACGCTGGCGGGCGCGGGCGCGATCCGGAGTTCTTTGCACGATATGTTGTTGTACGTCGGCGCCAATGCGGGGCTGACCAAAAGCAAGCTTTATTCCGCTATGAAACGTTCGCATCAGGTTCGTCACGACAAACCGGGGGGCGGTACCCGGGTCGGCCTGGGCTGGCATATCTCCAAAGGCGCCGCCGGCGACGTGATCTGGCACAACGGCGGCACAGGCGGTTACCGTACTTTCGCCGGGTTTGTGCAGGAAACGGGTAGGGGAGTGGTGGTCCTGACCAATTCCACCAAAGGCGCCGACGATATCGGTTTTCGTTTGCTCAACCCGGAGGCCAAACTGATCGAAGTCAAAAAACCGGCCACAATGGAAATCAAAAAAGCCACCGATTCGGGCGGAGCGGAGGCTGCCTGGAAAGCATACGAAAATTTGAAAAAAGACAAATCAGCCGCCTACGAATTCAATGAAAATGAACTCAATATGCTGGGGTATGCCTATCTGCAAGCGGGCAAAAACAAAGAAGCCATCTCCATATTCAAGATCAATGTCGAAGAATATCCCAACTCCTCAAATGTATACGACAGCTATGGCGAAGCCCTGATGAAGGACGGCAGGAACGAACCCGCCATTGAAAACTATAAAAAATCGCTCGAGCTTAATCCCGGCAACGACAACGCCGTCCGGATGCTCGCCCAAATGGGGGTGGAATTTTCCCCTGAGGCGGTGAAAGTGGACGAAGCCGTCCTGGAATCCTACGTCGGAACCTACGAACTGGCGCCGGGTTTCAACATCGTCGTCACCCGCGAAGGCGCCCAACTGTTCGGCCAGGCCACCGGCCAGGGGAAATTTGAATTGTTCGCCAAATCGACAACGGAGTTTTACCTCAAAGTGGTGGAAGCCCGGATCACTTTCTCTTCAACAGACGGAAAAGTGGAAAGCCTGACGTTGTACCAGGGCGGGCAGGTAATGCCGGGGAAGCGGATCTAGCATCCAGCATCCACCACGCCACAGGCGTGGCCAGCATCTAGTTGCTAGCTACCACCCACCTCGAAGCCAGGTTATTTGGCGCTTTCAGTACCAATTTTCCAAACCCGTTTTGTTCCAGTTTCAACAATTGTTCCGGCGTTAGTTCCACATTCAGAAAACGTTGTTTGACGGGAAAACTCCCGAGCATCTCGTAAGTATCCCGGCCGCCGAGGTCAAAGTGGTTGGTCAGCGCGATCAGGGCCTGAACCTCGCCGTCTTCCCGGGCGGCATCCCAGGTGGCATGCAGGGTATTGCCGTTCAGGGTCGCCTGGAGGTTGTGAACAGAAAGATCGCCAGTAAAGGGAACGCCGTCCATTTCGGCCGCAATGGCTTCCGGCGGTTGGATGCCCATATGCCGCAGGATGGAAGGTGCGATGTCTACCACAGCCGGATCGTAGTTTGTGAAACGGCTGTTCAGGTCCTTTGCATTGGTGACGATCCAGGTGGTGCGTTCGCGGTCCGACTGCCCGCCGTGGTTCTTGCCGGTTTCCGGGTCGCGGCCGTGGTCGGTGGTAATGACGATCAACCAGTCTTCGCCAAGCGCCTGCCTTTTTTGCACGGCTTCCCATATTCGCTTAACCTGGTTGTCGGCTTTTCGCACAGCGTCGTAAAACGGTTCGCTGTCGCCGTGATGGTGGCCCATATCGTCGGTGAACTGGAGGTAAACCCACGAAAGGTCAGGGCCGTTGGCTGCAATATAATTTCCGGCTTCGGCTGCAACCATTTCGTCGATCTGCAGGATATACCCGCTGTCTTCATCGTGCGGAAAGCGGAGGGTATCCAGCTCGAAGCCGTCAAAGGCATAGTTCAGCCTGAAATCGCCGGCGCCAGGTTTTCCTTCGCCGATGAGCACGGTGCGGTTGTCGAGCCAGGTGGAGAAAATGGCGGTATGCAAGGCGGTGTCCGCATTTTCTGCGATGTGGAAAAGGTTCCAGAAGTTATAGTTGGTCGAATCGGGTGCATTGTCCCAGACATTGTGTTTGTGCGCCCAGGCGCCGGTGATCAGGTCCATGTACCCCGGGGCGGAAATCGTGGGGGTTTCGTTGTAGGTCCCTTTGTCGCCACCCACATAAGCGCGGGTGTAGCCGCCTTCCGCTGCGATGGCGTCCAGGGTCGGGGTATCCACCCGCTCCAGGACGTCGGCCGGGATGCCGTCGAGGATGATGAACACGGCTTTTTTAGGGGGTTTTTCGGCCTGGCAGCCGGAGAGGAGGATGAACAGGGCGAGGCTGTAAAGGGTTGGTTGCATGCTAAAGGTAATTAACGAGGCAAAGGTAAGGATTTATTTGGTGGGTTACCGTAAAGCATTACAAAGCGTATTTTATGAGTTCTTTACATACGCTTCAATATCTTATTTACCAAGATATTGAAATCGCGATAAGCCTGGCGAACAGCATCTAAATGGGCTCCGATAGCTCCATCGGCAGGTTTGAGCAAAAATATGGGTTTTCGGGTTTCCATGGCCATAGGAACCAGACTGTGGTAATGTTTCAGTAAGGCCAGGCAATTTTCATCGTTTTCAATTGAAATGCCTGGTTTCGCCTTGGCGCCTTCTACAAATTGAGCAAAGGCATCAGGAATCCTGTTCGCCCAATTGAGGTAGGCTTTCACGGGCCTTCGTTCTTTAATACCATGTTGCATAACCACATAACCTAATGGTTTCATTTCTCCTGAAGGCATATCCAGCTCAGGGGCAGGATTCCGGGTTATACGGTCTTGCCATTCAATTTTCCAGGCCTCCAACCTGTTTCCAATGTTTTTTAGTCCTTGTAACGAAAAAAGGTCAGCGGCCATAGGTACGATCAAATAATCAGCTGCCAACAAAGTAGCCCGGTTAATGGCCCCAAAATTAGGCCCCACGTCAATTACGCAATAGTCGGCGCCATGTTCGTTTGCCGCTTCTTGAATGATCCGATAAAAGGCGGTCGTAATTCGAAATGCGGCCTCATCTCGATCCAGACATCTACTCCAATTATAGCTCAATTTATCCTCAAACAAGGAAAGTTCAAGATCGCCTGCTAATAGTCCGATACGATCGGTTATGGTTTGAATTGCCACTTGTTGAATATCGCCGGTATTCTTGTCTAATCTTTTGATACCTGCTAGTAGCGTTGCGCGATCTGTATCTGGCGAATAAATTTTTATCATTTCCTCTTCAGAAAGCAACATGGACGATAAATTGGCTTGTGGATCAAGGTCAACAGCCAGGCACCGATGTCCAAGTTCTGATAGCATCCAAGCTATATGGTAGGCGAGCGTCGTTTTACCTACGCCTCCTTTGTTATTGAAAAAAAGAAGGGTCTTCATGGTCGCTTGAATATTTTAACCCCAAAACTGGTCAATTGATCGGTAATAAATACCGGAGCCGGATTTCCATTGTTATCTAATGCTTTTTGGGCGCGTTTAACGCCAACATTAAAAGTATTGACATATCCCAGATTTTTAGCCGCTTCGGCAATCGCTGGGTTTCGGTAGTCGTTTTTGAATGGGAAATTTTCAGGTCGAGCGTCTCCATAGAGCCCGCCTGGATTGGTAATTTCAATTCGATCCGAATATTCATAGAATTTGATCGGGGCGTTCGATTGATAATCCCGATGAATGATCGCATTAAAAACCAACTCTTCAATGGCGGCTGAGGGATAATTGTGGAGGTATGCCTCGCCCAGTCCAGGTTGCACTGTTTTAATGACCTGAAGTCTGATAAACTCCCTGACAACTCTGAATTGGGTTGTGAGATCTCCTTCAAATCTCTTCTCCGCATCAAAATCACTTGTTTCATCGATACCCACAAACCGAACATATTGAATATATGCTCCTGATAAATAAAAACGAGGGTTAAGACCAAAAAGCAAAATGCCCGCATGTGTTGGACAATCTTTAAGTAAATCGTAAAATTTAAGTGAAGAAAGCTGTTGACGCAAATCCCGGTTATTTTCAATTAATGTTTGTTCATCAATAGCATTAGGCAAATACCCTTGTTTGAAAAGATCAATGCTCAAATCAGCAAGCGTACTTCCGATACAAGGCAAGGTGTCGAAGGTTTTGGCGTACGAAGATCGTTTCTCACTCAACCTTCGTTCTTCCACCTCCGTAGCCATGTCCCGCCTAGGACCGCTACGGATCCATACCCGACCATTATATCGGACAGGAGGTTGAAAAGAAGGCATCACTTCTACAACGGCTATTTCTCCACTCTGAAAATCAAATTTTTGAACACTTAAGGAAGGAGGAGGGACGATCCGACCATCCGTTTGAAAGCTTAAAAGGGTCTGTAACAATTGTTCTTCAACTTTTAAACCACTTAAACTGCCATCATCCCGTACTCCAATAAGCAAATATCCTGGTTTCCGATGATCAGACAGATCATTGGAGAAGGCACATATAGCCTCTCCAAATTTGTCCGTTTTGGTTAATGACACGGTTTTTTCCGTACGATCGGTTTCCATGTCTTCGATCAATTCTAATAGATCTTCTTTTGAAATCATAATTGACAAAGTTACTGGAATTGAGGAACACCAGATACCTTTTATTAGCCTTTAGGTTGAAATTTAAACCCAAAAACCCATTTTCGGCGCCTTTCCTCCCCCTGGCATTGTCATTCATCTACTTTTACGCCACGTAGATTCGGATTACGATAACTTTATTCACAGCAAAAGCCGGCGGAGCGTCGGTCGACCCTAATCCTCAATCATCTACTAATTTTAACATGCTGCACACTTTCAAAACCTCCATCCTCCTCCTGATCCTCGGCCTCGCCTGCTCCGGCAGAATGTCCCCTGCCGGTTCCGGCGCTTCCGCTCCGAAACCGGAAACCGCCTATGCCTGGTCGCAGCTTCTGGACAGCGCCCCCTGGAGTAAAAGCTACAACTTCCAGCTCTTCAGCCACCGCGATACCCTTTGGGCTTTTCACTCCGAAGGCGCCTGGTTTTCGGAAGACGGAACGGAATGGACAAAATCCACCCTGCCTAACGCCATCCGGAATTATGCCTTCCTCGATTATGTCCAGTTTAATCAATCCATTCTTGGCCTTGGGCACTTTGAAGGGAATATCGAAAAATACAACTTCCAACCGGCGGTTTACCGGACTACCGACCTTAAACAATGGCAAACCCTGACGGAAAACAGCAACCTGCCCCACCGCTTTTTTTACCACCCCTTCGTTTTTGACAACAAGATCTGGATCATCGGCGGAGAAGACAGCCAGACCCAATACGCCGATATCTGGAATTCTCCCGACGGCGTCCATTGGACCCGCCGGAAGGACAACCTCCCGTTCGGCAAACGAAGCGGCAGCCAGTTCGTTTTCCTCAACGGCAAAATATTTATGCTCAACAACGACGTCTGGTCGTCAACGGATGGCCTGAACTGGGTGCTGGAAACCCCGGAGATCGTAGCCGGTGAAGGAATATTCGGATACGCCGCTCTGGTATACGACGGCCAGATCTGGCTGCTGGGGTGCAACCGGAACGGGCAGTTCACCAGCCAGGTGCTCGTGAGCCCGGACGGCAAAAACTGGACGGGTAAGGACGCCCCCTGGAGCCCCCGCGGAGGCATCGCCGCCTGTGTCCACCGCGGAAAGATCTATATGACCGGCGGTAAATACGGCGGTACACCCGAGCACACCGAGTTTGTATATAGCAATGACCTCTGGACTTGTACAGCCGACCTCCGGTCGGTCAACAACCCCCAGCCTGAAGACCTTGCCCTTACCGCCAGCACCCCCGGCGACTCCCTGATCAAATCCCTGCTTGGCATACCCAATGAAACCCTCTGCGATTTTATCCGATGGGATCTGAGCTTAAAAACCGGGCAACAAGACGCCGGAACCTTTTCCTTAAAGATCCGTTTTGGTGTCTCACAACCCAACACCCTCGGGTTTAAAGGCGGCGGCGAATCCAGGTCGTTGCAAGGAAAATGGGAAATCCGCCCAAACCCGGATAAAAACGTCAAAGGCGCGATTTACCGGCTTGAGTGCGTGCAATGGGAATCAGCGCTTTCATTTGTCAAGATCAGCGAAAACCTTTTTCAAATCCTGACGCCGGATAATACCCTGATGGTCGGAAACGGCGGATGGAGTTATACCCTGAACCGGAAAAACCCGACCCCGGGCGATGCGGCAGCGCTTCCGCAATTTGTCGATCCAATGGTTGTCTCAGGGAAATTCCCCGCTGAAGTGATTTATGACGGACGGACGCCCTGCCGGGAAATCGCCGAACGATATAAAGTGCCGGTAGAAGGCGATTGTATTAAACTGAAGTGGCGGCTTACCCTTTACCGGGACCCTGAGACCGGCGCCCCTGCGGGGTATTCCATTAACCGCATCCAGTTCCAGCGGGCCGTTGGCCAGGGGAATTGGGCGATTGTCCGGGGAACCGCTGAAAGTGAAGGCGCCGTCATTTACCAGCTCGATCCTGAAAAACCGGGCCCATCGCTGGCCTTCCTTGCTGCGGATGAGAATGTTCTTTTTTTCCTGGATCAAAATAAGCAACTGCTGACCGGCAACGGAGATTTCAGTTTTACCCTCAACCGGAAATAACCAATCGTACCGTCGACCTCCGGTCGGCGGAAAAACCATATCCTCAACCTCCGGGTCGGCGGATATCTGCTCAACAACCCCAATACAACCAAAATCTCCTAAATGCTAAATACAACCAAATCATGAACCGACTGTCAAAATCCGCCATCCTCTTGCTCATGCTGCCCGCCTTCACCCATTGCAGCGGGCAGGCCGACGCCGTCAAACCGGCTGCCAAAACCGAAAAACCCGCCCCGCAAAAGCATGTCGGCGGCTATTGCGAAGGCTGCGAACTCATGTACGTGGGCATGCCGAAAACCATCAGTTCCGCGGATACGACCGCCGGATGGTACGAGGCGGGGCAAAAACTCCTGATCCGGGGGACGATCTACCAACCCGACGGGAAAACCCCGGCCCCCGACGTGATCCTTTATTACTACCATACCGACAACAGCGGGTACTACTCGCCGGCGCCAGGAATGGATAAAAAAGCCGAACGGCACGGCCATCTCCGCGGCTGGGTAAAATCAGACCGGAACGGAAAGTACGCCATCTACACCCTCCGGCCCGCGCCGTACCCCAAAGCCCGCATCCCGTCCCATATACACCCCACCGTCAAAGAGCCCAACATCGGTAACGAATATTATATCGATGAATGGGTGTTTGACGATGACCCGTTTTTGACCGCTGCCGAACGCCGGAAACTGCCCAACCGCGGCGGAAGCGGCATTTTATCAGTGACCACCCAAGGCGACCTCCAGGTGGCTGAACACAACATCATACTGGGGTTGAATATTCCGGATTATCCGGCCACAAAAAACTGACAACCACGGCGGAAGCTGACTATTTACCCTTTAAAATATTTGTTTTTCATCTGCAACCTGAGTAATTTGCAGAAGGTTCTGCGCCGGAACGTCAAGCCGTTCCGGCGTACCTTTATTTGTATCCGCCATACGCGCCCTGGTTGAAGCTTTCAAAGCGATGCAGATGACCAAAGAAGATCTGGGGTACGACCCCGCCATCCTCCGGTATTTTGAATCCGTGAACCTGGGCGGCGCCGAAATCGGCCGCGTCATTCAGGAGCATAAGGAACGGTACGTTGTCCTAACAGAAACCGGAGAATACGACGCCGAAGTGACCGGCAACCTGAGGTATTCTGCTGCCTCCCGCGCTGATTTTCCAGCCGTCGGCGACTGGGTTGCCCTTTCCGTTTATGATCAGAACGCAGCTTTGATTCTCCATCTCTATCCCCGCAAAACCGCGCTCGAACGCCAGGCCGTGGGCAAACACGGCGAAAAACAGATCATCGCCGCCAACGTCGATTGCGCCCTGATCCTCCAGGCCGTCCAGCAGGATTTTAACCTCAATCGCCTCGAAAGATACTTCGCCATTTGCCGCGCCGGCCGCATCGACCCTGTGGTGGTGATGACCAAATCGGACCTGATCGATGCAGAAACCGCCGGCCAGATGGCAGATAGTTTGCAAAAACGGCTAAAAAAAATCCCTTTTCTATTTCTGAGTAACGAAACCCTGCAGGGGTACGACCAGTTCCGATCCCTGTTGAAAAAGGGAAAAACATATTGCATATTGGGGTCTTCCGGCGTCGGCAAATCAACCCTGATCAACAACCTCACCGGCGAACAGACCCTCAAAACCGCCGGAATCAGCGCCAGCACAGGCAAAGGCCGCCATACCACCAGTCATCGCGAGTTGTTTGTCCTTGCAACCGGCGGCATCCTCATCGACACCCCCGGTATGCGCGAAATCGGTATAGCCGGCGATGAAAGCAGTATCGACGCTACTTTTGATACCATCGCCGACCTGGTTGGCCGGTGCAAATTTTCCGACTGCACCCATACCGTTGAGGAAGGATGCGCGGTGCTGGAGGCCATCGAAAACGGAGAGCTGGACCCCGCCGCTCTCGAAAACTACCTGAAAATGAAAAGGGAACAGGAGCGTTTCCAGATTTCCATCAGAGAAAAAAGGGAAAAGGATAAAAAAATGGGGAAATTGTACAAACGGATCATAGAAGATAAACGGAAAAACAAGTTTTAACCCTATGAAATGGATCACCCGCGAACGCCCGAAGATCGACCGCATCGCCTGCCCGTGGCTCATCAGGCGTTTCATCGACCGGGAGGCGGAGATCATTTACGCCCCCTTCGACCAGGTCAGACCATTGGCGGCAGCGCTGGACGCTATTCCTTTTGATGTCCCGGAGGTTGAATTTACCCATTACGGTGATGAATGCACCTTCGATTATTTTATCAAAAAATACCAACTCAACGACCCCGCATTAAAAACCCTGGCCGCCATTGTCCGGGGCGCCGATACCGAAAGGCACGACATTGCCAGCCAGGCTTCGGGGTTGTGGGCCATATCCGCCGGGTTGGCTTTCCTGCATAAAAACGACAAGGAGTTGCTTGAAAAAGGGATGATGATCTACGACGCGATGTACGCCTGGGCCAAATACCTTCAGCAGGAAAGACATACCCAAAACCCGGTGGAAAACCTGTTGCTCGATGTGTACAAAAAATTCCTGCAACAAGGATCCGGTTCAAAAAAGACGCCCCAATGGGTGCGGGAATTAAAACAGATCATCCAGGACCAGATCGACACCCAATTCAGCCTGAAAGAAATTTCCCAAATGCTGGATGTTCATCCAGCCTACCTTTCACGCGAATTTTCCAAATACTTTGATAACCTTTCCTTTGGCGATTATATGCGAAAGGTCAGGGTCGAAAAGGCGATCGAACTGATGCGGGAAACCCCTTATTCGCTGACCGAAATCGCTTATCTTACCGGTTTTTCCGACCAGAGCCATTTCACCCGCGTTTTCAAAAAACATACGGGCAAAAATCCCTCCGCCTTTAAAAAAAGTTTGCCTGAAAAGTAAAACCCGTACAAAAGGTAAATATCGTTCTATTCCGGAAGGCCTTCCGACCCCTAACTTCGTCTGAAAAATTCCAGGCATGATTTCAACGGATACTTTATTGCTGACACTCGCCGATGTGAAAAGGCTGCTTCCGCTTGAAGCGTGTATCCGGGAGGTGGAAGAGGCATTCAGGCTGTACGCGACGGGGAAAATACCCTCGCCAGGGGTGCTTGGGCTCCATGTCCCCGGGGGCGTATTTCATATCAAAACCTGCGTCCAAAATTCAGACGAACCTTTTTTTGTGGCAAAAACGAATGCCAATTTTCCGGGTAATCCCGGGCGGACCGGTTTGCCGGCCATTCAAGGTATCCTTTCCCTCAGCAATGCCGAAAACGGGCGTTTGCTGGCGCTTATGGACGCTATTGAAATTACCATTTTAAGAACCGGCGCCGCTACGGCGGTCGCTGCAAAATACCTTGCCCGCCCGGATGCCCGGATCGCCTCCATCATTGGTTGCGGCAACCAGGGGAGGGTTTCGCTCAGAGCGCTCATGAAGGTCCGTCCACTCGAAAAAGTCTTCGTTTTTGATATTGACGAAACCCGGGCGAAAAAGTTTGCCGCCGGGTTAAGCCGGGAATTGCAGGTTACGGTACTAACGGTCAAAGATATCGGGGAAGCCGTCCGGCAAAGCCGGATTTGTATTACCTGTACGCCGTCCAACCAACCGTTCCTGGGACCCGAACATGTCATGCCGGGGATTTTTATAGCCGCTGTCGGCGCCGATAATGAGCGCAAACAAGAAATTGAACCCGCCCTGCTCGCCAATAGTAAAGTAGTAGTGGATATCCTGGACCAATGCGCTGTGATGGGCGAACTGCACCATGCACTGGAAATTGGGTATATGAAAAAATCTGACGTCCATGCCGAACTGGGGCAGGTGATTGCCGGACAAAAAACCGGCAGAACCTCGGAAGACGAAATCATCATTTTTGACAGCACAGGAACGGCGCTCCAGGATGTCGCCGCGGCTGCCTTTGTCTATAATAGAGCCGTTGAAGCGGACGCAGGATTGAAATTGGATTTTTCAAAATAATGATATTAATTTCATCACTAACCTGTCTTTTATGAAATGGATCACCCGCGAACGCCCAAAGATCGACCGAATCGCCTGCCCCTGGCTCATTAAAAATTTTGTCGATCCGGATGCTGAATTTATTTACGTGCCCAGGGATCAGGTTTTTGCCAAAGCCCGGGAACTGGGCGCTATTGCCTACGACCTCCCGGGCGCCGAATATACCCACGAGGCGGAACAGTGTACTTTTGACGATATTGTCAAAAAACACGATATTACCGACCCGGCGGTCCGGCAGATTGCCCGGATCGTCCGTGGCGCCGATACCGACCAGTTTGACCTGGCGCCCCAGGCGGCTGGTTTATGGGCCATTTCCGCAGGATTATCCTATAATTTCAGGGATGACCATGAGCAACTGGCCGTCGGCATGAAGATCTACGATGCGCTGTACAGTTGGGCCAAATACGTGTCGGACGAACGGCATACCTGGAACCCTAACCTGTGAACTGGCCGACCGCCCAAGGTCTGCGCGCGTCTGGCCGTATCCCGGTATTTTTGCCGCTTTAGCGCATTGGCGGCCGGCCGGCAGTCTATGAACAAGGATGTCACGCCCTGGCGCAATAATTGCGTCAGCTGGCTGGATCGAAATCGAAAACATGGAAACCATTGAACCGGAGCGAATAATCCGTCAGACCAAAACGCAGATCTTTTTTCGCTTTTTAAAGTTCGGCTTCCTGGCCTGGGGTGGCCCCTTCGCCCAGATCGCCATGATCAAACGCGAACTGGTGGACGAGGAGCAGTGGGTAACGCCCGAAAAATTCAACCGCGCCCTGGCCGTTTACCAGGCGCTTCCCGGCCCGGAAGCCCACGAGTTATGCGTTTATTTTGGCATGATCGCCGGTGGGCGTTGGGGCGGTTTTTTAGCAGGCCTGGGGTTTATGCTCCCGGGTTTTGTCCTGATGTTGCTCTTAACAGGGTTTTACCTCGAATTCGGCATCCATTCCGCCCTTTTCCTGGCTGCGTTTGCAGGCATTCAGGCAGCAGTTATTGCCCTGATCGTTTCGGCGGTACACCGCATCGGGCAACACGCCCTGGCGAATCACCGGCTTTGGATCATAGCCGGTATTTCGGCCATTGCCACATTTTTCGGCGCCCATTTTCTGCAGGTTCTGATGGCGGCAGGAATGGCATACATTTTCTGGATGCGCAATCACCTGTTCCTTGCAGCAATGGTTGAATTTGCCCTGCTTCTTTACACGTTTTATGCCTTTACACCGGAAATTCTCCAACCGGCAGCCGACTACGCATCCGCATCCGGTTTTCAGCAGGGCGCCCCGCTTCAGATTTTTCTGACCGGATTAAAAGGCGGCCTGCTCACCTTTGGCGGGGCCTATACCGCGATTCCGTTTATTCAACAGGATGCAGTATTCCAGAACGCCTGGATGACCAACCAGCAATTTCTGGACGGGATCGCCCTGTCGGGCATTTTACCCGCGCCCCTCGTCATCTTCACCACATTCGTCGGCTATTTCGGCGGCGGCTGGCCGGGCGCGCTCCTGATTACCGCCGGCATTTTCCTGCCCGCCTTTTCCTTTACACTCATCGGACACCAGTTCATGGAACGGATCATCGCCAATCCGGCGCTCCACCATTTCCTCGACGGCGTCACCGCCGGCGTGATCGGCCTCATCGCCGTCACGGCCCTCCAGCTTTTCAGGACCACTATCGACGATGGGCTTTCCCTGCTGATTTTTGGGGCTTCTATATTTGCCCTTCACTGGTTTAAAAACCCATTTACGGTCATTTTTGTCATTGCCGGGGCTGGCGTTCTGGGGTTACTTTGGGTTCAGGTTTTTCAATAGATCATTCTGCCTTGCACCTGATAATGAGATCTAAACCTGTTTAGCCACCCTCCATACCAAAATCCCCACCATTCACCCCATTCTTTTTTTCACCCGCATAAATCACCCTATTCTTGCACCAACAACCCCTCCAAAGGTTCATGGAACTCCTACGGAGAGTCCTACGGACAAACAACCCCAAACCCTTGAATGAGGAATCGAGGAATCGAGAACTCCAAACAATCCCAAACCACTCCAAACCATTCCAAACCCTCCTACGCCAAAGGCTCCGGCGGGCAAAGCAACCCCAAACCCTCCTGCGCCAAAGGCTCCGGCGGGCAAAGCAACCCCAAACAACTCCAAACCATCCAACCATGTCCCTAACCATCTCCCAACTCAAAAAAAAGTACCCCAACGGCGTAACCGCCCTCGATAACCTCGACCTGGAGATCCAACCCGGCATGTTCGGGCTACTTGGGCCCAACGGCGCCGGCAAATCCACCCTGATGCGCACCATCGCCACGCTGCAAAAACCGGATTCGGGCAGCATCCGTTTTGGCGACCTCGACGTCCTGGCCGACCCGACCAGCCTCCGGAAAATATTGGGGTACCTGCCCCAGGAGTTCGGCGTTTATCCCAAGGTTTCCGCCGAAAACCTGCTCGACTATTTTGCGGCGCTCAAAGGGATCCGCGCCGCGTCCGACCGCAAAAAACGGGTGCAGGAAGCGCTCGAAATGACCAACCTGTACGAGGTGCGCAAAAAATATGTCAGCGGTTATTCAGGCGGCATGAAACAGCGGTTCGGCATTGCGCAATTGTTGCTCAACTACCCCCGACTCATCATCGTCGACGAACCCACCGCCGGCCTCGACCCCGAAGAAAGAAACCGGTTTTTGAACATCCTCCGGGAGATCGGCGCCGATCATACCGTCCTTTTTTCCACCCATATCGTCGACGATGTCCGGGAGCTATGTCACGAAATGGCAATCATAAACGGCGGCCGGCTGCTGCAAAAAACAACCCCCGCCGAAGCCGTCCGGAAAATTGAAGGCCAGATCTGGACCCGAACCGTCTCTCGCGCGGAGTTGGAATCCGACGCATCGGGTTACAACGGCCTTTCTGATATCGGCCACATTAAATCTTCATTCGGAAGACCTGGAGACTTGGAGACGGGGAGCGTGGGTGACAACGCAGGATTTCTCCCCTTCTCCCCATCACCTGGTCTCCCGGTCTTAAATCCAAAGTTGGCGTCATTCAACCTCCTCTCCACCAGTTACACCCCCGATAATTCCATTCTCCTCCGCATTCACGCCCTTCATCGGCCCGGCCCGGAATTCACCCCCGCTGCTCCCGACCTGAAGGACGCCTATTTTGTTGCGCTCCGGGATGGAGGAAGTGCGTGCCGCGCCACAGGTTTACCTGCCCCATGGGGGCATGGCGTGGAGGGACTGAGGAACTGAGGAACCGAGGAACTGAGGATTTGTTGATTTGAAGGCGGCCAATTAATCGAATCATTCCAATCAATCGTATCAATCGTATCAATCGAACCAATCCAACCAATCGGCCAATTGAATTCATGTTCTCAACCATCCTGAAATACGAACTCAACTACTGGCGCCGTCAACCCGGCCTTTACCTCTATTTCGCCTTCCTGTTCGGCGCGGCCTTTTTAGGCATGGCCGGCGCCGCCGGGGCGTTTGACGCCCATTCGGCCGCAAATGTTTCCACAGAGATCCTGAATTCCCCTATAAAAATTTTCCAGGTGTTCAGCCGCTTTAACCTGTTACTGGCCATTTTACTTCCGGGCATCATCGGCATGTCGGTTTACCGGGACTTCCGGCACAATGTCCATACCCTGCTGTTTGTTTTTCCCCTTCAAAAAGCAGATTATTTATGGGCCAAATTCATCAGTTCGTTTTCCGTTGTCTTGATCCTGGGGCTGGCCATCGGAGCGGGATTTATTATCGGTGAAAACCTCCCGGCTGTTAACCCGTCCCTGGTTGGCCCTACCCGTTTTTCGGAGTACGGACAGTTATACTTCGTTTTTGTTTTGCCGAATTTATTGTTTTACAGCGCGGTCGTATTTGCAACAGTGGCGCTTAGCCGCAATATTTATACAGGATTTATCGCCGTCCTGCTTTTATTGATGGCGCAAATCCTCACCGGCGGTTTATTGAAAAGCCCGGACCAGGTTTATTTCGCTGCGTTGCTGGACCCCACGGGCGAAACCGCCGTCGGATATGCCACCCGGTATTGGACGGCGGCGGAATCCAACACCTTGTTATTGCCCGTCAATGGGGTTGTCCTGCTCAACCGGTTGTTATGGCTTTTGGTCTCGTTTTTTATTTTTGGAGGGGTATTAAAATATTTCTCCTTCAGCCAAAACGGGTTGTCTCCGTTCCCCCGGTTTTTACAATGGGTGCAGTCCTTCAAAAACAAGAAAAGTAAGAATACGCCTTCAGGCAGATTGAGTACCGAGGCGCATTTACCCCGATTCGATCATTCCTTCCTGCACCATCTGCGGACCGCCTGGAAATTATCCGTTTTCGAATTCAGGTTTATCATCGCCAATTGGTCGTTTATCAGCCTGGTGACCGGCGGCGGCATCACGGTTACGGTGATCTTGCTGGCGATGGATCCGCCGTCCGCGGGCAAAACCCTGCCCCTTACGTGGCAGGTGCTTCGTTTCCCGACTTTCTTTTTTTCAGGCGTCATCCACTTGCTCACTTTTTTATACGCAGGCATGTTGGCGCAGCGGTCCAGGTCGGCGCGGATCGACCAATTGGTGGATGTTACCCCCGTTCCCGACTGGGTGTTGCTGGTTTCCAAATGGACGGCTTTGCTGAAAATGCAGGCGCTGCTGCTCTTTTTTATCCTGATCGGCGGCATACTGACCCAGATATACCAGGGTTTTTACCAGTTTGACCCCGGGCATTATCTCTTTGAACTATATGTCATACAGTGGATCCATTTTGCGATCTGGGCCCTTGCCGCAGTTTTTGTCCAAACTCTGTTTACCAATCCGTTTTTGGGCCTGTTTTTTTTGGTCGCAGGCATGCTGGCCATCAAATCATCGGAAAATTTCGGGATCACGGGGGATATCTGCCGGTTCAATGAACCCTCGGCCGGGTTAAGCAGAACTTATTCCGATCTGGACGGACACGGGCCCGGCCTGGCCCGGTACTTCATCTATAAATTGTACTGGCTGTTTTTTGGATTGATCCTCTTGTGTTTTGCCGGCCTTTTTTGGGTACGCGGCCTGCCCCAATCCTTTTACGAACGATTGCAGATTGCCCGTTCGCGCCTGAACGCCGGCGTTGCAACCGGAATCGCGCTGTTGTTTATGTCCTTCCTGGGTACTGGCTTTTTTATACGGCGAGAAGAAAATCATCCCCAATTGAAACGGTTTTTCTCCGAAACGCAGAACCTTTGGGCCGCAGCAAACGAAAAGGGTTTCAAAAAATTTGAATCTGCCGTCCAACCGCAGGTAGTTGCCGTACGGTTACATATCGACTTGTACCCGGAACCCCGCCTGTTTAAAGCCGGGGGCGAATACACGCTGGTCAACCGGTCGGGAAAAACCATCGATACCCTGGTCGTCTCCACGGCTTACGGCGAAAATACAGCGTTCGGGATCAACCGGCCTTTTAATTGGTTAAGCCGCGACACCTTTGTCAAAACCAACGTTTTGCTCCTCCGGCAAGGCCTTTTGCCGGGCGATAGCCTGCTGCTCCGATTCAGGGTCTGGAACCAGCCGGTCGCCCTTTTTCAGGAACATTCCCGGATAAACGGAAACGGGACCTTCCTGCACCGGTCGGTTTTTCCGGTAATGGGCTACCGGCCCGTGGAACTCACCGACCCCGTCAAACGCAAAAAATACGGATTACCGGCCCGGAAGACTGCCCTTTTGCCTACCCCTGAAGATACCGTTGCCATAGATTTTGAAGCCATCGTCAGTACTTCCGCCGACCAAACCGCCGTTGCTCCCGGCTATTTGCAAAGGGCCTGGACCGAAGGCGGGCGCCGGTATTTCCACTACAAAACGGACACCGGCATAAAACCTCGCTATGCCGTCCATTCCGGCCGGTACGCCGTCAAACGGGACAAATGGAAGGACGTTTCACTGCAAATCTATTACCACAAAGACCATCCCTACAACCTCGGCCGCATCCTGGCCGGTCTGAAGGCCTCTCTGGATTATTGTACCCGCCATTTCAGCCCGTATTCCTATCGCGAGATCAGGATCGTAGCGTTCCCGATCCGGGAAGGGACCTACGCAACCCTGCAGGCCAATACCATTCCCATGTCGGAAAGCTATTTTATTACCGATGTGGATGATGAAACGGAGGAAGCCATCGATTATCCATTTTACATAACCGCCCACGAAATCGCGCACCATTGGTGGGGCGGCCTTGCAGATCCCGGGGAAATACCGGGCGCCAAAATGTTCACCGAAGGCCTGGCCGAATATGTAGCCCTGAAAACGCTCGAAAATGCATACGGCAAACCCGCAGCGTACAATTTCCTCCGGCAAGACCTGGACCTGTACCTGAAAGGCAGGACGGAAGAAACCGGGGAAGAAATGCCGCTTCTTTTTTCCAAATCCCATCAGGATTATATCAATTACCGGAAAGCTGCCCTGGCCTTTTACCTGCTGAGTGATTATATCGGTGAAACCCGCTTCAATGCCGCTCTGCGTGGTATCTCCCCATCCTCCAGTCTCCCCGTCTCCCAATCTCTCCTCACCCAACTCCGCCAGCAAACCCCCGACACCCTCCAATACCTGATCCGCGATCTGTTCGAAACCATTACGTTGTACGATAACCGGATGATGGCCGCTGTTGTTGCACCTTTGCCGGATGGGAAATACCAGGTGGACCTCGAAATTCTGGTGTCCAAATACCGGAGCGACGGCAAGGGTAACCGGCTTTTTGCCGACTCGTCTGCAGGTTCGATGGTTTACCAGGCCGGCGGCCGGCAACCCAACCTGGCCTCCCTGCCCCTGGAGGATTACATTGAGATTGGTATCTTTGGAAAAACAACGTCCGATGGACGGGAAAGTCCAACCGAACTTTATCTGGAAAGGCACAAGGTGACCGCTATCCACAATAAAGTGCGTATCATTGTAGACCAGTTGCCGGCAGAAGCGGGCATTGATCCCTTCATCAGACTGATCGATGCCGATATTAAAGACAACCGGCAAAAAATAAAAATCAAGTGATTTTCACGGTAAATATTGAGACATTTTTCCGGAAAAACGGCGAAATCATCCTCCATTTTTTGGGACTTTTATGGTTTTTTACCAGCATCAATGTTGCCTGGCAATCGGACTGGGGGGATTGGGAACACCATAAAACCGCCATCCATCCGTTTTCGGCCTTGATCTTTCCACTTGTTTTTTATACCAATGTTTTATGGTTAATCCCGGGGTATCTCAAAAAAAGGAAATGGGGGCGTTACGCGGTATTTTCCCTGGCCTTCGCCCTGTTGACCGAAGGCGCCCGGTCCGTTTTGTTCCTTTCCCTGAACGACGAAGTTAAACACGGATTTGTTGAGGCATGGTCAAAAGAATTTTTGAGTTATAAACATTGCCTGGGCGCCGTAGTGAACGGATTTCTGTTGTCATTGGCTTATGTTTTTGCCAGAGACTGGATCGTTAACCTGAGTCTGATCGAAAAACTCAAAACCGAAAAATTATCAGCCGAACTGGCTTTCCTCAAATCTCAGGTCGACCCCCATTTTTTGTTCAATACGCTGAACAGCCTTTACGCGGCAGCCCTGGAAGAAAAAGCCCACTGTACAGCGGACGGCATTATAAAACTGAGCACGCTGATGCGTTATAACCTGCACGATTCGCAGGCGGATTTTATTTTATTGGAAAAGGAGATCGATTATATTGAAAAATTCATTGCCCTGCAACGTTTGCGAACGACAGATAAAACCCGGATCGATTTTTTAGCGCAGATCCGGGACGAAAGCCGCCGCGGCGAAAAAATTGCCCCGATGCTGCTGATCCCTTTTATTGAAAATGCCTTTAAATACGGATTAAGCCCGGTATTGGAGACCTCTATCCGCATCAGGATCACCCTGAAGGAAGGTGTTCTGAACCTGACGGTTGAAAATACCATCGTTGAAAAACCGACCGCCGGACCCGGAAGCGGGGTAGGGCTCGAAAATGTCAAAAACCGGCTCAACATCCTCTATCCCGACCGCCATCAACTATTATTGGAAGAAAAAAACAGTATTTTTTATGCGAGACTGCAAATCAATTTGCAACGATAATAATTTCGAGGGTGGGCGTGCCACGCAGAAGGTGTGGAGAATGCAATTTTCAATTCCTCAATTCCTCCACGCCTGTGGCGTGGCACGCACTTCCTCGCATCCTCAATTCCTCAATTAACATGCTCCGCACCATCGCCATAGACGACGAACCCAAAGCCCTGGAAATCATCAAAAACCATATTTCCAGTGTGCCGTTCCTGACGCTTGAGGGGACTTTCACGGACCCCGTTCAGGCGGTCAATTATTTGAATGAAAACCCTGTCGATCTGGTGTTTCTCGATATCAACATGCCGCATATTAACGGCCTGCAATTGTTGAAAAATTTCATCCGCAGGCCCCTCATCATTTTTACTACGGCGCACAGCGAATACGCCCTGGCCGGTTATGAAGTGGAAGCGGTGGATTACCTGCTGAAACCTTTCGATTTTCCCCGTTTTTTATTGGCGGCTACCCGGGCGAAGGAACGGCTGGCCAAAGCCCCGCCACCTGCCAACGATTTCTTTTTTGTGCAAACCGGCAACCAGCGGCGGCGGATCGATTACAGCGATATCCTGTATGTCGAAGGGGAGGGCAATTATGTCAGCTATTTTACCGGAGCAGGCAGGATACTGGTCCGGTCTTCCATCCGGGAAAGCCTGGAAGGTTTGCCCGCAGGCAGGTTCGTCCAGGTACACCGGTCATTTATCGTCGCCTTGCAATGGATTGACAAAATTGAAGATAATCACGTGTTTACAGCTCAGCGCAAGATCTCGATCGGCGCCAAATACAGGGAGGATTTTTTCAGGATGCTGGAATCGCTCAAAAGATAAACCGGATATTCACCCATAAACGTTGATCCCACCCGCACCGCCGATCCCACAACGACCGCCGCCCTTTGCAGCCGGCTGTTTTTTCGCGTGCTGCTCCGGGTAGCCTCAACCCTTATCAATTTGAATCAGGGATTGTTAACTTTGCATATCAAACCATCCGCCACCATGAAAAAAGAGGAAGTCATTGCAATCATCCAAAAATATATGGCTCACCAGCCTGTAGAATGGGCAGGAATATTTGGCTCATTTGCACGTAATGAGATGAAAAAAGACAGTGATATAGATATTGTTGTTCATTTTAAAAAGGGGATAAAAATCAGCTTATTTGACTATGTTCGGTATAAACAGGATTTGGAAGAGTTGCTGGGAAGGAAAGTTGATCTGGTAACCTATAAATACCTTCAACCCAGACTTAAAGCATATATTGACAAGGATTTGCAAATCATTTATGCTGCATGAAAAAAGATCCGGTTATTTATCTTGAACATGTTCTGTCTGCCATCCGGGGTTTAATGTCCTTGGCGTCTTCAGGACTCTCAGGGGTTTAAAAAAAAATGAATAACTTTGCTCAACATCTATCAATTTTAAACTTAAGCGACGTGAAAAATCATATGATCCTTGTCCTTTCAGGGCTACTGGCCCTATTTGCCGCTTTTCTTCCGGCATGCAAAAACAAACCCGCCGAGGTTGTTGAGCCGCCGGTGGTCGCCATTGAAAAACCGCGGGCGCCCGACTGGCATAAAAACGCCGTCATTTACGAGGTCAACCTCCGGCAATATACCCCCGAAGGCACCTTCAAAGCTTTTGAAACCCACCTTCCGCGGCTCGCTGAAATGGGCGTCGATATCCTCTGGCTCATGCCCATCCACCCGGTGAGTGTCAAAAACCGCAAAGGCAGCCTGGGCAGCCCGTATGCCGTTGCCGATTTTTATGCCGCTAACCCCGATTACGGGACTATGGATGATTTCAAAAACCTCGTGAAGGCCATCCACGATGCCGGCATGTATTGCATCATCGACTGGGTGCCCAACCACACCGGATGGGATCATAAATGGATCACCGAACACAAAGACTGGTACACCCAGGATTCCCTCGGCAATGTGATCGACCCCATCGACCCCGCCACCGGCAAATCCTGGGGTTGGACCGACGTGGCCGACCTCAATTACGATAACCCCGGATTGCGCCAGGGCATGATCGACGCCATGCAGTTCTGGGTCGAAGAAACCGGAATTGACGGTTTCCGGGTAGATGTGGCCCACAACGTGCCCGTCGACTTCTGGGCCACGTGTTCCGATTCCCTGTACGCCATCAAACCGCTGTTCATGCTGGCCGAAGCAGAAGTGCCCGCCATCCGCAACAACGGCGCTTTTGTAATGGACTACGGCTGGGAAATGCACCACCTCCTCAATGATATCGCCAGTTCGCAGGGCGCTACCAAGGATAAAACCGCCAAACTCTCGCAAGGCAACCCCGTCCAGACAACCGCCAAAACGGAAAAGAAAAACGCCCTGGACATCGATCGGCTGATGGCGGAAAAAGCAGCCGAATATACCCAAGGCTATTTCATGCAGTTTACCTCCAACCACGACGAAAACTCCTGGTCGGCTACTGAATTTAAACGCCTGGGCGAAGGCCATAAAGCATTCGCCGTACTGACCGCCACCTTCGACGGCATGCCCCTGATCTATACCGGCCAGGAATCGGCAATGGACAAACAACTGGTCTTTTTTGAAAAGGACAGCGTACCCTGGGGCGACTACAAATACGCCGGATTTTACAAAACCCTTTTTGATTTGAAAGACCGCAACAAAGCGCTCTGGAACGGAAAAGATGGCGGCCCACTCGTCAAAATACCCACCGGGAAAGACGAAAACATTTACGCCTTCCTCCGCGAAAAAGACGGCGATAAAGTAGTGGTGGTCATCAATTTATCCGCTGCCGCTCAGGAATTCAAACTGAACGGAACCGGATTTGCCGGCCGTTATTCCAATGTCTTTACCAACGAACAAATTGACCTTACCGAAGGCATGCCCCTTAAACTGAAAGCATGGGATTACCTGGTTTTTTCGAATAAATGAAATCAACCGAAGATGAAAGGAATTGATCCGATTTAACGATTGGAACGAATGATTCGATTTTGAAAACAATCCTCCAAAGGAGTCCTATGGACAATCAATTGTTGATTTGTTTATTCGTTTATTTGTTTATTTGACCACGCCGAGGAGTGGCGTTTCAATCGAATCAATCCAATCAATCGGACCGATCGAATCAATCAAATCAATTAAACCATGTTCCGAAACCTGATCTGCTTCACAACCCTCGTCCTCGTTTTCTCCTGCAACACTCCCCAAACGGCAGGGAACAAAAAATGGACCAGCCTCTTCAACGGTAAAAACCTGGACGGCTGGACCATGAAGATCGCCGGCTATCCCGCGGGTGAAAATTACGGCAATACCTTCCGGGTTGAAAACGGCATTTTATCGGTGCGGTACGACCAGTACGGCAGTTTCGATAACAAATTCGGCGCCCTGTATTTCGACAAAAAATTCACAAATTATCGCCTGAAGGCGGAATACCGGTTTGTCGGCGAAACCGCGCCGGGCGGCCCCTCCTGGGGTTTCCGCGACAGCGGGGTGCAGTATCATTGCCAGGACCCCCGGTCGATGGGTCTTGACCAGCCCTTCCCCGTTTGCCTGGAATACAACCTGCACGGCGGCAACGGAACGGACGAACGGCCCGTCGGCGAGATCTGCGCATCGGGTATGTCCGTCGAGATCGCAGGAAAGAAGAACGAATCCTATTGCACGCCGGCCACCGTCAAAAGGACGATCCACGGCGACCAGTGGGCCATCCTCGAGATCGATGTCCGGGACGGAAAATGCCAACACTGGATCAACGGAGAAATGATCCTGGAATTTGAAAACCCCCGCTTCCGCGCTGATCATGACCTCGGCAAGGCCTTTATTCTGAACGGGAATGATGTCGTCCGGTCAGGGTTTATTTCCATTCAATCGAACAGCCATCCCATCGATTTCAGGAAAATCGAGATATCTGAATATTAGATGGATTATCTTTATCATTTTGGCCAAAATTTGAATCACCTATGAGAAACTTTTACTTGTGTTTAATTTTATTGATCGGACTTGCGCTTCCGGTTCAGTCCCAGATCACGATCACCGGCGCTGTTTTTCCCGCGGTGGGGGATACCCTTCATTATGCCTTTGACAATCAGCCGGCCGGTTCTGTCAATCCATTTACACCGCCCGGCGGCAACCAGCAATGGGATTTCAGCAGCCTCCAGGCGTCCCTGACCTGGGAACAAATTTTTAAAAGCCCCCAAAGCGGGGCAGGCCATTCTGCTTTTCCGGCGGCTACCTTAATGTACAACCCCCTGAATACCGACGTGGAAGCCTACCTGAATGTGTCGGGGAATAACGTTTCCTTGTTGGGGTTTTACGGCGATGACCCGATCGGGCTGGGCCTCGACCTGGTTTCGAATTATAATCCGCCGATCATTCAAAGCCGGCAGCCGGTCAATTTTTTCGACATCAAACAAATTTCTTCCGGGCTTCTGTTGCCCTTTTCTGCCAACGAATTACCGGCCGAACTCCTCAATCAATTGCCCGTTACGCCGGATTCTCTGCGCATCCGAATCGCCATTAACCGGCTTGACGTTGTAGACGGGTGGGGAAACCTGACCATACCTGGTGGAACCTTTGAAGTGCTGCGCGAAAAAAGAACGGAATACCGCGAAACCCGGCTCGATGCTAAAGTGCCTCCGCTCGGATGGCTGGATATTACGGATGTGGCCATCCAGGCGTTTAATCTCAGCACCCTCGGGGTTGACACCACGGTTGCGTTCCATTTTTTGAATAACCAGTCCAAGGAACCCATTGCCATTTGTACGATGAATAACGAACTTTCGCAAGTAACCAATGTCCAATTCAAAAACCTCAATACTTCGACCGGCGTAAAAGATCCGGCGCGGGCAGCCGTCCACTTTTCCTTATTTCCTAATCCGGCGGGAGAAAAGTTATACATCCGGGCAAACGACATCGCCCCGGGAAACTACCGGCTCATAATTTATAATGTGTTAGGCCGGGAAGTAGGGCGGCAAACCGGCTTTTTGTCGGGTAACCAGGTGGAAGAAGTATTCAATGTCGCCTACCTTGAAAACGGCGTTTATTGGTGCACGTTCTCCCGGGAGGACGCACATGGCGCAAACGGCTGGTCACAAACGGCGCCGGTGCGATTTGTGAAGCAATAGCGGCGCCATCCATCGTTAAAAAAGCGAACCCTTTCATGAGTCATCGACAGGATTCAGTACATTTTTTTGCATTCTCCAGAAATATTTCCGAACTTGCGCCCCATTGACCTGGCCGGCGACGCCTTTGTGCGTCCAACGGCAAAAAAAATATTTTGAACACTCACAAACAGTTTATCAGACCTGCATGCGCCTGGGCGCTGATCCTGCTGTTGCTCCTGCAGTGGGTGGGCGGGCGCATCTATATCAATGCAGTTTTTGCTGTTGAAGTGAGATCGGAAATGGACGATCAGGAAAAAGCCATCGCCGACAAAATGAAAGCCGAGATCGGGATAACCGCCCGGGTCGAGATCCGGGATGAAGCCCAAATGGAAGCGCTCCACAAACTGGGGTACGGCGCTCCTTATATTTTTACTGCCGAAGAAAACGGCGAAACCAGCTACTTTACAGTTGATCAGGCTTCAGTCGAATTGATTCAATACCAATATCAGGTCCGCGACCAGCAAGACCAGGAAGACCGGTCTGCCCGAAAAGACCGCCTGGACCGGTTGTTTTCAGACTTTTGTTTCGATGTCCCCCATGTTTCCCTCACTAAGGATATTTTCTTCCATAAAAAGATTTTCAGGACTGCTCACCTGAATGATGTTTCCAACATTTCTACTCCTGCCCCCCCTCCCCGGCAGGCTTTGTCGTTAAGTTAATAACGGCTTCTGCTTTTGAATTTTACATTTTGAATTTTACATTTTACATTTACTTTAATCCGGCCTTAACTTAACGGTATCGTCATAACATACCTGTGTTTGATCTGGTATGCTCTAAACCGTCGGTTCAATTTTCCACTATTTTAATCTTTCAACCATGAGAACATTTACTCAATATATTTTAATTGGCATCTTTGTTGTATTCGCAGGTCAGGGTCTGTACGCCCAGGGGTGTATCGCCATCCGGAACATGGCCTGCACCTCCGGAAACCCGAACAGCGTTGCATCCATGACCCATCCCGGGCAGTTTCAACTGACCACCGCATACCGCTTTTTCCATTCTTTCCGGCACTTCAGAGGCGACCATGAGGAAGCCAACCGCGTAGCGGAAGGCACCCAGGTGATCAACGATTCGCATTCGTTTGACGTAGGGTTGAATTACACCCTGAACGAGCGCTGGAGTTTCAGCGTCAATTTACCCATCAACTTCAACGACCGGTCCTCCCTCTACGAACATTACGGCAATTCGGAAACCGCCAACCCCGAACGCAAAAGATTTCACACCGGTTCGAAAGGTATCGGCGACCTCCGGGTTTCTGCTACCTGGTGGGTGCTGGACCCGGCCAAACATATGCATGGCAACTTTGCCATCGGCCTGGGCATAAAAGCCCCAACGGGCAAATCAACGGTTCGGGACGAATTTCATAAACGGACCAGCGACGGACGCGACTCCGTCATCACCCGGTTTGTCGACCAGTCCATCCAACTGGGCGACGGCGGCTGGGGCGCCAGTCTTGAACTTCAGGGGTATCAATCGCTGATCGACAAACTGTCCTTGTATTACAACGGGTTTTACCTGTTCAGCCCAAAGGGCGTCAACGACGCCAACTTGTCGGTTCCCGATCAATATGCAGCCCGTATCGGCTTTTCCTACGCCGCATTCGCAAACGCCGGCATCACCTTCAATTTGGGCGGCCGCATTGAAGGGTTGCCCGCAATCGACGCTTTTGGCAGCAGCGAAGGATCCCGGAGACCAGGGTATATTATTTCGGCAGAACCCGGCGTGATCTGGAATTCCACTTCCCATACTTTAGGGTTTTCAGTACCCGTGGCCTTATATCGCAACCGGATCAAGAGCTGGCCGGACAGACAGGACCCAACCGGCCAAAGGCATGGCGACGCTGCATTTGCCGACTACCTGATCTCGGTCAATTACGCGTACCGGTTCTGAAGAAATTGTTGCAGCCTCTTTAATACCTCCATTAATTCCGTTTGAAACTGCGGAGGGCAGCCGGCCATACAGATGCCGGTTGCCCTCCATTTATCCCTTCATTTAAATCAACGAAGATGCCCTATATTTTACTGGAAGAACACCTGCCAGGCGTTACGGGCCTGCTGGAATACCGGAAAGATACGGCCGCACCGCTGCGGGAACTTACGCAATTGCTGTTGCGCGGGCCGAATTCCCTGAGTGAAGCGGAAAGGGAATTGATTGCGTCTGTTGTTTCACACCGGAACGCATGTGTTTATTGTACCACCTCGCATACCGCCGCAGCCAATATTTACCTGGGGGAGAATGAAACCGCCGAAATGGTGAAGAATGACATTTTGTCCGCACCGCTGAGCGAAAAGATGAAAGCCTTGCTGACGATTGCCGCCCAGGTGCAGGAGAGCGGTAAAAGTGTAACGCAGGAAGCCATAGACAAAGCGAAAAACGCAGGGGCAACGGATATGGAATTGCATGATACGGTAATGATCGCCGCCCTTTTTAGCTTTTATAACCGGTATGTTGACGGTTTAGGCACGATTGCGCCGACCGACCCCGCTTATTACGCCGGACTGGCAGAACGGTTGAAAACAACAGGTTATTACCGCCCTCCGCAAGGATACGACCATTTAAAAAAGAATAAAAATGGGAATTGATTTGCCGATCCCGGAAAACCCAAACCAAAATAAGGCCTACCTGAACTTGCTCTTCGCCATTTGTTTCCTGGGCGGCGTGTTCGGCGGAATTTCCTCTACTTTGATGTCGGCCTATTTGCCGGACGTGGTGAGGGAAATTATCGGAATGGCCGACCAACAGAAAATGGAACAGGTGAGCGCGGTGATTAATGCTGTTTTCCTGTTTGGTATGACCTTTGGCGGCCTGTTGACCGGTTATTTTTCCGATCGTTTCGGAAGAAAAAAAGGGGTGCTCCTATCCATCCTTTGCATCGGACTGTTCACCTCGCTGACAGCGTTGGTCAACGATTGGAAGCTGATCGTGGCATTCCGGTTTTTTTCCGGATTCGGCGTTGGCGGGGTATTGGTCAGTTCCACCATTATTATTGCTGAAGAATGGACCGATCTGAAAAGGAATATTGCCCTGGGTATTTTATCCATCACGATCCCGGTCGGAATTTTCTCTGCAGGGCTGATCACTTATTTTTTTCCAGGCTGGCGCAGCGGGTTTTTAATCGGCGTTTTACCGCTTTTATTGGCGGTTATTGCTCAATTTTTCATTAAAGAAAGTGAAAAATGGAAGGAAGACCGGCGAACGCAGATCAGTCGGCAAAAATCTTCCGTTCCCGTTTTTTCCAGGGTAAACGGCCCTGACCTCTTGTATGGGAGCATCCTTTACGGGGCCATGCTTATCGGATTATGGGCAGTGCTTTCCTGGCTTCCCACCTGGGTGCAAACGATCGTTCAAAATTCGGACGGGCAAAAGGAACGGGGCGTCAGCATGATGCTTTTTGCCATTGGCGGATTGGCCGGCGGTTTTTCATCGGGCTGGATCGGCAACCTGTTGGGCCTGAAAAAAACGATGCTCATTTGTTTTGCTTCCACCTTTTTACTGAGCGTTGCATTGTTCCAGTTGAATCCCCGACTAACGATTATCGGTTATCTGGAAATGGCTTTGATCGCACTGTTCTTCGGCATCAGCCAGGGAGTGTTGAATTTTTATATTCCGGCATTATTCCCAACCGGCATCCGTTCTTCGGCCACCGGGTTTTGTTTTAATATCGGCCGGGTCTTTACGGCCGCAGCCGTGTTTTTTGTCGGATGGCTTGTCCAGGTATTGGGTGGTTATGGAAATGCGGTGACTGCTTTTTCTTTTGTTTTTCTGATCGGCTTTTTGATCACCTTAAGCGTGAAAGAAAAAAAATTATTTCAATAAACCTTCATATATGGCTTATATCGATGTACCCGATCATTTACCTGGCATTCGCGGATTGATGGCGTTCAGCCCGGAAACCGCCGGGCCGATCAATGCGCTGGCGGAAATCCTGCTGAGAAACGACGACAATTCCCTGACAAGGGGTGAACGCGAACTGATCGCTACCTATGTTTCCCACCTGAACGATTGTTTCTTCTGCCAAAATGCACATGGGGGAATTGCGCAACACTACCTGCAATGCGACCTCAACTATATGGATGCTTTACTGGCGGATTATGAAACCATGCCGATCTCTGAAAAAATGAAAAGCCTGCTGAGCATCGCAGGGAGTGTCCAGAAAGGAGGGAAATACGTAACGCCCGGTCAGGTCGAAAAGGCAAAAAATTGCGGCGCAACGGATAAGGAAATACATGATACCGTACTGATATCAGCCATGTTCTGCATGTGCAACAGGTACGTCGACGGGTTGGGCACATCGGCCAATCCGGACCGCGAATTTTACATCAAAAGGGGCAAAATGCGGGCAGAGGAAGGGTATCTTCATTTTGACCTGAATAAATAAAGGACGATGAAAAAACTATTTTATTTCGGGGCATTGGGCCTGATACTCTTTGAAATAGCCAACGTCTACTTCATCATGCCCATGCCCGGCAGCCAGGAAATGAACAGCATCGGCCTGGCTTATTTCCTGTATTCCTGGCGTTGGATCTTCCGCCTGGTTTTCGGAGCGCTCCTGCTGACGGGTTTTCGGCCTGCGTTCCGGGGATCGAAGTTTTTCTCCCTGTTTTTCCTGGTCGCAGCAGTTGCGGTTGGATACTTCGCCAATTTCAGGATGGCCGCAGACGCGATGTTTCTTCAGCCAAAAAACCTGAAGTTCAAAACTGCAGCCGACAGCCATGTCGACACCAGCCGGATCGTGATCGGCATCGAACGCAACGGGCAAGCCAAGGCCTATCCCATACAATACCTTGGTTATCATCACCAGGTATTCGATACCCTCGCGGATCAGCCGGTCATGGTCACTTATTGTACGGTTTGCCGGACGGGGCGCGTTTTTGAACCCACCGTAAACGGTAAAACGGAAAGTTTCAGACTGGTCGGCATGGACCATTTCAACGCCATGTTTGAGGACAAAACCACCAAAAGCTGGTGGCGGCAAGTCACCGGTGAAGCCATTGCCGGAAAATTAAAAGGTCAGTTTTTACCGGAAATCGCCGGCGCCCAAATGGAATTAAATCAATGGCTCCGGTTGTATCCCAACAGCCTGATCATGCAGCCCGACCCTGAATTTGCCGCTATCTACGACAGCCTCAGCAACTACGAAGCAGGAAACCGGACAGGAAGGCTGACCCGGAGAGACACCCTTCCCTGGATGGACAAATCCTGGGTGGTCGGGGTTGCCCTGGGCAATGAAAGCAAGGCTTTTGACTGGATCGACCTGGAAAAAGAGCGCATCATTCACGATGTCATCGGCAACCAGCCTGTTGCAGTGGTCCTGGCCGGCGACAACAAGAGTTTTGTGGCCCTGCGCCGTACGGACGAAAACCAGCGGTTCACCATCAACCGGGACACGTTGTCGGACGGTCAAACCCGGTACAATTTCGTCGGCGCCTCACTCGACCCCTTGAAACCGGATCTGAAAAAAATCAATGCGTACCAGGAGTATTGGCATAGTTGGCGGACGTTTCATCCATCGACTGCAAGACACTGAATTTTTTTAACCTGATAATACTTTAAAACATGAAAAAACGGATTTGGCCGGGTTTATGCCTGGCGGTCGTTCTGGGGTTTGCGGGCGTCCTCCCGGCACAAACGCCATCGGACGACCTAATGATGAAAAAAGGAGAAATCTGTATCGCCCTGATGTACGACGACGGCGCCTGGGATGAATATTGGGAGGGGCCCACCCTTCGGACCAATGCCAATATCGGCACCCTTTCGCGGAACACCCTGGGCCCAATGATCGCTTACGGCATTATCGACAAACTCAATATGCATGTCGGGGCTGCTTATGTACAGACGGAGGCCAGCGGGGGCCAGCAGACAGGCGTTGAAGGCATTCAGGACCTGAGCCTGTCATTGAAATACGAATTCTTCAACAAACAGGCGGGCAAAGGCAAAGTCTCCTTTCTTTCCACCCTGGGGTTTTCAACGCCTCTGACCAACTACCTCTCTGATTATATGCCGTTCAGCCTGGGTTTCGGCGCCCCGGAATTGAACCTGAGGGGCATCCTGCAATACCGGCTCGACAACGGCATCTATGTCCGGGGGGCGCTGGCCCATCTCTGGCGAGGGCAAACCGAAGTGGAACGGGATTATTACTACAACAACGGCAGTTATTACACCAACCTGATGGACGTGCCCAACGCCTGGAATTACAACGCCGTCGCAGGAGTCTGGCTATTCGGCAATTCGCTCAAGCTGGAAGCCAGTTATATGGGTCTGAAATCCACCTCCGGCGACGACATCCGCAAGTACAACGCGCCTCAGCCCACCAACAAGGTCGAAGTGGAGCAGGCCGGTTTTTTCGCGCAGTATTACTTCAAAAAGATCAAAGGACTCGGCGTGCTGGCCTACTACTCGCAGATGATCAACGGACGGAACATGGGCAAATTCACCAACCTGGGTTTCGGCCTCACTTACCAGTTTAAAATCTTTAACAAAAACCAAAATTAAAACGTGCCATGAAAAAATATTACCCATTCATACTCGCTGTTTGTTCCGCCATTTGTATGCTGTTCTTGCCGGCATGCGAAAAGGACCTGCCGGTCAGGGCCGAATACACGGATTACGATTTTGCCGGCCTGGATGAGGATGGCGGTTCCTGGAACCTCGTCCTTTTGTCTGCTCCCGACCAGATCAATATCCCTGCGCCGGAGGCCGTGAATTCGCCCGCCTACCTGGCCGAACTGGCCGCCGTCAAATCGGCGGTTGCCGGCCTCAGCTCTGACCAAACCAAATCAGTTGAATACTGGACCAATAACCCTGTACTGCGCTGGAATGAGATCGCACTGGAACTTGCAGCCAAGTACAACCTCATCCCCGGCCCCAACCCGGACGGGACCTATACCCTTCCGGATCCCGCCAACCCGGGTAATATACCCAACTTTCCGTTTGCACACCCGGCTTATACCTGCCGGATGCTGGCTTACCTCAGCGTCGCGCAGTTTGACGGCTTGATCGCCGCCTGGCATTACAAATATGCCTTCAACCGGCCGGCGCCTTATCAGACCGACAACAGCATCACGCCAGGGTATGTAAAAAGCAACCTGCCGTCTTATCCGTCCGACGGCGCGGTAATCGCTTCGGCGTCCCGGAATATTCTGTCGGCCATGTTCCCGCTGGAAAAAGATTACCTGGCGGCCAAAGCTGAAGAACACCTGGCCAGCCTGGTATGGGCTGGCGTTAATGTGGAAAGCGACGTAACCGCCGGCGTTTTTCTGGGGTCGGAGGTCGCCAAAATTGCCCTGCAGCGCGCAGCCAACGACGGCATGAAAAAAGCGCAGGCGCCAAAACCTGTTTCCGATTCGATCAAAACCGCCGCCTTCAACCGGTTTGGCTGGCAATGGGACAACCAGGAGACGCCGGTTCGACCGGTCGGCCTCGCCCCGCTTTTTGGCAAGGTTAAAATGTGGAATGTGCCCAATGTGGAAATAGTCCGCCCAGGGCCGCCTCCAGCCCCGGGGTCGCCTCAATTCCTGGCAGATGTAGAAGAACTCAAGGATATCGCCGACAATATGACGGAAGAAAGAAGGCGCATCGCCAACTGGTGGCAGGACGGCCTGGGCTCCTACACCCCACCCGGCCACTGGAACCGGTTTGCCAAAGAGTTCATCATCAAATACAAAATGAACCCCTTGCGCTCCGCCCGGGTTTTTGCCTATATGAACATGGCCATTATGGACGGCGGCATCAGTTGCTGGGACACGAAGTATTATTACCATTACCCCCGGCCGATACAAACCATTCCCGGGTTCAAGACCATACTGGGTACGCCGAATTTTCCGAGTTATACTTCGGGGCACAGTGTTTTTTCATCGGCAGCAGCCGAAGTTTTGGCCTATATTTTCCCGGCAGAGGCCCAGATATGCAGGGCCTGGGCCGAGGAAGCAGCCTTATCCAGGGTTTATGGCGGCATACATTACCGGTTCGACGCAGAGGTAGGCATCGAACAAGGTGAAAATATAGCGCAGTACACCATCGATGTGGCAAAAAGCGACGGCGCAGATTAATCATCGCAGGTTTGAATTAGTATACGTTTCAGAATTCAAGCAGGGAACCGGTGGGTACGCTCGCTGGTTCCCGTTTTTTTATTTCTTTTTGCCCGACTTTGCCTTTGGAATGAATATCAGGCATTGGTCTGCCTATTTTGAACTGAAGTTCGAATTGGAAAGGATATTCAAGCGTAAAATTGATTTACTTGAGCAAAAAGCATTAAGAAACAAAACATTTGAGAATTTAGTCAATAAGCAAAAATTGCTCGTTTATGCAAGAAGAAATCAAAGTGTGGCTTGAGGATATTGAGAAAGCCATCGCCGAAATTAATGAGTTTCTTCCGGCGCCAAGGAATTTCCTTGAATTTGAAAAAGATGTTAAGACAAAACGAGCAGTAGAAGTCCTGGCGAAATTCCTTTAATCCTGGCTTTGGGCAAAATTAATTGGTCAAGCTCAACGTAAAACGTAATTTTGAGCAGGCCTGAGATGATCCATAGTTTAACCGCAAAGCAGCGCAAAGTAATCCGCAAAGTTTCACAGAGTTTTCTTCGTGTAACTCTGCGGTAAACTTAGCGAAACTCTGCGGTAAAAAATTGAAGTTTAACCGCAAAGCAGCGCAAAGTAATCCGCAAAGTTTCAAAGAGTTTTCTTTGTGGTACTCTGCGGTAAAATAAATAATTGACTATGACAGAAAATGAATTGAGCCATAAAATTATTGGATGTGCGATGAAAGTGCATACTGAACTTGGCCCGGGACTTTTAGAAAATGCCTATGAAGAATGTTTGTTTTTTGAATTACAACAAGCAGGGTTACAAGTGAGTAAGCAAAAGGCGTTGCCATTGGTTTATTATGAGGTGAAGTTGGATGCAGGTTACAGAATTGATTTATTGGTAGAAAATAAGGTAGTGGTTGAAATAAAAGCGGTGGATGCGTTTAATGACGTGCATTTGGCGCAGGTGCTTACTTACTTAAAGCTATCAGGCTGCAAAGTAGGATTATTGATAAATTTTAATGTAAGGAGCTTGAAAGATGGAATTAAAAGAGTGGCAAATGGAATATAAATCTTTATTTAACCACAAAGGGTTTAACCGCAAAGCAGCGCAGAGTAATCCGCAAAGTTTCACAGAGTTTGCTTCGTGTAACTCTGCGGTAAACTTAGCGAAACTCTGCGGTAAAATATCGGGATTGAAGTTTAACCGCAAAGTTTGTTTTGTGAAATATCTATCTTGCACTGCAAACCCGGCGTTCAATGTGTTAAAACAACACCTGGAAAGGCATCATCATTACCATGACTGAGCCCTTTTGAATTCAACAAAACAAAATACATGAAAACCAACTTCAACCTTAAAATCTCCTGGATTGTAACCGCCTTCCTGACCCTGCCCTGGCTTGCTTCCGCCCAACTGGACGCCGGCGCTCAACCACCGGTGACGGAAATGTACCAGCTACTCACCCAATACCAGGCCGATTTCGGCAGCCTCAACCGGTTTTATTTTGTGGAAAATTCCCCGGAAAGGCGGGAGCGGTTCAAAGCCTTTTATACCGGCTACCTGGCCCGGCTCGACCAAACGCCATTTGACAACCTCTCAACGGGTGGCAGAGTAGACTACCTGCTGTTCCGCCGCCAGTTGAACGAAGGCCTGCATCGCCTGTCTGTGGAGGAAAAAGAATCCGCGCCGGTACAAAACTGGGTAAAACTCGGCGACCCCATCTATGAACTGGAAAAACTGCGCCGCCGCGGCAAACACCTGGACGCCCCCAAAGTAGCCGAACAACTGAATCAGGTAACCAAAGATATCCGCGCCCGGATGAAAACACTGGACAAGGAACCCAATGTAACCCGGGACCTGGCCAACCGGGCAGCGGGCATCGTCGATGGGCAAAAAGAAGCCCTCAAAAGCGTTTTTGAATTTTACAAGGACTACGACCCCCAATTCACCTGGTGGGCCTCCAAACCCTGTCAGGAATTGATCGGCCTGCTGGAAGAATACGCCAAAACCCTGAAAGACAAGGTCGACCCCGCCACCCTGCCCAAAGACGACGGCAGCGGAATCATCGGAAACCCTATCGGACGAGAAGAGCTGATCCGGCTCCTGCAATACGAAATGATCCCCTATTCTCCGGAAGAACTGGTGGAGATCGCCAACAAGGAATTTGCCTGGTGCGATGCCGAATTGCTGAAGGCTTCCCGCGAAATGGGCTTCGGCGACAACTGGAAAGCAGCCCAGGAAAAGGTCAAACAAGCCTACGTGCCGGAAGGGTATCAGCCCGAAGCTATGCTGGACCTGTACGAACAGTCGATTGATTTTTTGAAAAAACACGACCTGATCACCATCCCGCCCCTGGCAGAAGAAACCTGGCGTATGAGTATGATCTCCCCCGAACGCCAACGCATCAGTCCGTTTTTTCTGGGTGGCGAAACCCTCCAGATCTCCTACCCGACGGATGAAATGGCGCACGAAGACAAACTCATGAGCATGCGCGGCAATAACCCGCATTTTTCCCGCGCCACCGTACACCACGAACTGATCGCAGGGCACCACCTGCAAGGGTTTATGAACAACCGTCACAAACCCTACCGCCGCGGATTCGGCACGCCTTTCTGGACCGAAGGCTGGGCCTTGTATTGGGAATTGATCCTTTGGGACATGGATTTTCCCCGCTCGCCGGAAGACCGGATCGGCATGTTGTTCTGGCGCATGCACCGGTGCGCGCGCATCATTTTTTCCCTGAATTACCACCAGGGCAAATGGACCCCGCAGCAATGCATCGACTTCCTGGTGGACCGCGTCGGCCACGAACGCGCCAACGCCGAGGGTGAGGTCAGGCGTTCCTTTACCGCCAATTACGGGCCCCTGTACCAGATCGCTTATATGACCGGCGGCATGCAGTTCTACGCCCTCAAAAAAGAGCTGGTGGACAGTGGGAAGATGACTTTCAAACAATTTCACGACGCCGTGATGCAGGAAAACGCCATGCCCGTAGAGATGGTGCGGGCGATTGTGACCAATCAGGCTTTGGGAAAAGATTTCGAGAGCTCGTGGCGGTTTTATAAAAAATAATTCTCCACAGCAAACTGGTATTGGCTGATAAAAATATCCTTGAACGCCGAAAGATTGTTCTGTTCATAAAAAAGCTACCTTTGGAGAACCCTGCCACAAAAACCGTACTTTTAATCCCGGATACAAATTTCCTTAGTGAACTTAGTGTCCTTAGTGAACTTAGTGGTTAAAACAAATGCCAAACCAAAACACCAACCAGGACAAACGCATCGAAACCCTGATCGCCGCCGGCAACCTCCAGGAAGCGCTCGCCCGTTTCTCCGAATTCCTGCATCAATGCGAAGAGGAAAAGGAAGCCTTGTTGTCCAGTCAGGCCCGCTTTTCCAGATTCAACCAGAACGAATCGCTGGGGCTGGGTGAAGGCAACTCCTTTGAATACAACAAGATCCTGTACGATTTTGTCAATAACGTGCGCAAATTCCGCCGGGAGGTGTTGGCCGGTTTTTTTGACATCAGCGACCGGGAACAGTTCCTCCGGCAGATCGCCGACCGCGACATCGTTTTCAACGAAATACTCGACCTGCGCCTGCGCGCCAAAAACTATCAGATGGATGAGCGGCTCACCGAGGGCAATTCTTCCATCGTTTACCGGGTGATCAACCACTCCCTCAACCGCCACGCCGTCGCTCTTGTGCTCAAACTGCCCAAGATCGCAGAAGGAACCATCCAGGAGATCGATCGTCTGGCCGACCTCAAACACCGCAATATCATCAAGATCATCGACCATGACCTGACGGCCTTCCCCTACATGGTCATCACCGAATATATCTACGGCGTGACCCTGCTCAAGGCTGTGGAAACCACCGGGCCGCGGCCGGTCTCGCAAGCGGTCGACTGGCTTTACCAGATCGCCGACAGCCTGGATTACCTCCGCCACAAACGTATTTTCCATACCAACGTGCGGCCGTCCAAGATCTATGTGGACGACGAATGGCAGCTCATGCTTTCTCCCTTCGACCTGAAAAGCATCAGCACGGGGGAAGCCTCCTACAACCGGTTTCTCGATATTTGCCGGTACGGAAGCCCGGAAGCTTTACTCGATTTCCATGAAAAGTTACCCTGGTTCGAACAAAAGGAGGACCATCTGGAGGACGAACTCCTCCGGAAAATGTGCATTTCCGACCAGTACAGCCTCGGTTTGATCGCCTTCAAGATCCTGACCGGCAAAGACCTGATCGAAGGTTTAACCGCCCGTGAGGTGATGGACAGCCGCAACCGGTTCGCCCAGGATAAAGCCTACCGGAAACGCCGCCTGGCGGAATTGCCGCCCGACAGCTATTGCCAGGTCGGGAAAAAAAAGGTCAGCCTCAACAGTATCCTCTGTAAACTACTGGAAGAGGACCCGGCCCACCGCTTTGCAGACCTCCACCAGGTGTTGCGGGCCCTCCACCCCTTTACCCGTGTCGAACACCAGGGCGGAAACCTGGCCCAGAACAGCTACCGGCGGTGCCTGTCGGTCAACAAGGAATTTATCCAGGATTTTTACAAGGCCTTTTTTAAAAAAATGCCCGACGTGCAAAAGGACTTCGACCCCCTGGCAAAAAAACGCCAGTTGGGCATGTTGCAAATGGCCGTCGACGTCCTGCTCGACTCAGACACGCGCAAAGAACAACTGATGAATATCCTGGGCAATGAAAAACACAGGAAATACAGCCCGGCCGATTTTGAGCATTTCATCGGTACCCTGATCGAAACCGTCAAACGCAACGACCCGCTGTTCGATCCGCATACCGCCCTGGAATGGGAAGCCATACAGGAAAAGGTGATGGCGGTGATCCGGGAAAATGTTCCATGAAAAAATCCGGCAGTTCCTCCGCGCCTTCTGCGCGGCACGCACTTCCTCAATTCACCGTCATTAAACCAACCGCCATGATAAAACTACCGTTAACAACGCTGACCCCCCTCCTGTCCCTTTTTTGCCTGGCGGCCTTTTCCCTCGCAGGGCAGACCCAGAACTACTCCATTGTGCTCAACGGAAATAAAGCCGGCGTGTTCCGGGTTGAAAAACTTCCGGACGGGCTTTATAAGGAATATTACCAAGTCAACGACCGGGGGCGCGGCGACAGCCTGCACGCAGTCTGGCGGGTCAATGCCAACAACATATTGACCGAACTGGAGATCACCGGGCACGATTATTTCAAGAACCGGGTCCGGGAAACCTTTTCCCTGAAAAACGGCATGGCGTCCTGGGAGAGCGAATCGGAAAAAGGAAACCGCAAGCTCGAAAAAGAAGCCCAATATATCTCCCTGATGAGCATAGGCGGCGATATCATCCAGGCCTTGCTGGCCAACAACAACCGCTTGGACTTGCTGCCTTACGGAACGGCCACCCTCGAGCGGTTGGGTGAACACACTCCGGCCGGTTCAACCGCAAAATACCGCCTGGTCGGGATAAAAGGCCTTGGGTTTACGCCCAATTATGCCTGGCTCGATGAGCAGGATGAACTCCTGGGTTATGTCAGCCCCTGGGCCAATATCATCCTGGAAGGCTATGAAAACCTGGGCCCCGAACTGCTGGAGATCCAAAACGAAGAAGAAGCAAAAATTTACCGGAAAATCCGCGAACAGGCGGTTGAAAAACCGGAAGGTCTCCTGATCCGGAATGTTCTCCTCTTCGACGCCCGGACCGGCGAAACCGTACCCCGATCTTCCGTCTGGGTGGAAAACGGTATGATCATGCGGGTGACCCCCAAAAAGATCCGCCCGCCCAAAGGAACCCGGATCATCGACGGCAAGGGCATGACTCTGATCCCCGGGCTGATCGATATGCACGTACATTTCCAGGGCAATTTCGACGGCGCCCTGCACCTGGCCAACGGGGTAACCGGCGCGCGCGATCTGGGCAACAACTTCGGCGTATTGGAAAGCCGCGACCAGATCCGGCGCGGCGAAATCCTCGGCCCCGATCTCGAAAGCCTCGCCGGATTGCTGGATGGCAAGGGGCCGTTTGCCGGTCCTACGCCCGCGCTGGCCGGCTCGGAAGCCGAAGCGCTTGCCTGGGTGGATACCTTCGCCCGGCGGGGTTTCCAGCAGGTGAAGATCTACAGTTCCATCCGGCCCGAATGGGTCCCTGCCATTACCCGGAAAGCACATGGCCTGGGACTGCGGGTCAGCGGGCATATCCCGGCATTTATGACGGCGGAGCAGGCAGTGAGCGCAGGTTACGACGAGATCCAGCATATGAACATGTTGTTCCTCAACTTTTACGGCGACACCATCGACACCCGCTCGCCCAACCGGTTCACCATTCCGGCGCAGAGGGCCGCGGCTTTTGATTTTGATTCGCCGGAATGCAAGGCCTTCCTGAAACTGCTGAAGGATAAAAACGTCGTGGTGGACCCCACCGTGAGCATATTTATCGGCATGTTCAAAGACCGCCCGGGGAAGATCTCCACTGGTTTTGAAAACATCATCGACCGGTTTCCGCTGAGCGTTCAACGGGCGTTCCGCGCCGGCGGCGGATTGCCCGTGCCCGAAGGAATGGACGAAACCTACAACCGCTCGGCGGACGCCCTGCTGAAAATGGTGAAGGTATTATACGACCACCGGATCCCCATCGTGGCCGGCACCGACAACATGGCCGGGTTTTCCCTGCACCAGGAACTCGAAAACTACGTCAAAGCCGGCATCCCCGCCGGGGAAGTCCTGAAAATCGCCACCCTCGGCAACGCGACCATCCTGGGCAAACAAAAGGAAATCGGTTCCATAGAACCCGGCAAACGCGCCAACTTTGTACTGATCGACGGAAACCCGTTAAAAAATATGTCGGATATCCGAAAGGTGAAATGGGTGATCAAGGACGGGGCGGTTTACGACCCGGGGAAGATACTGGAGGGGGTGTCGATTAAAAATTACCGCGACTAACAAACTTTGACCCGGGTTTTATGCCCGATAAAATGATAAAAATGGCAAATCTCATTCCTGTTTTAGTAGTTGTTTTGATCCTGTTATCCGGTATCCGGATTGCTCAGGAATACCAGCGGGCCATTCTGTTCCGGCTCGGGCGATTCAGGGCGATCAAAGGCCCGGGCATTTTCTGGATCATTCCCGTCATTGAACGTACACAATTCGTCGATATCCGTACCCGAACCGTTGACCTGGAGCAGCAGGAAACCATTACCAAAGACAGCGTTACCATCAAGGTGAATGCCGTCCTTTGGTTCAGGATTACCGATCCTGAAAAGGCGATTATCAAGGTTTCAGACTACAACAGCGCTGTGTACCAGTTTTCAGTCACTGCGCTGCGAAACATCATCGGGCAACACCTTCTCGATGAGGTTTTGAAAGAAAGAGAACAGATCAATACCACCCTTCAGAAAATTGTGGACGACGCCACCGAACCCTGGGGGATCAAGATCGAAATGGTGGAAATGAAAGATGTCGAAATCCCCGAAGCCATGCAACGCGCCATGGCGCGCGAGGCCGAAGCCATCCGTGAAAAACGCGCCAGGATCATCAAGGCCGAAGCGGAACTGGAAGCTTCCATCAAATTGACCCAGGGCGCCGAAAAGATGGCCGAAAGCCCCATATCGCTGGAACTACGACGCATGCAAATGTTATCGGAGATCGGGATCGACAACAATACCACAACCATTATCCTGATTCCTTCCGAATTTTCGAGCGCGGCCAAGCATTTCGCGGATTGGGCGAAGCCGAAAGAAAAATGATTTTTTACACCGTTATTTGAGTTTGCAACTTCAAATCCCTGTTCGCGAGGGACTGTGTCCCGATGCGGGTACCCCCAAGTCTCCGACTTGCGCATTCCCCCGCTATTTGAAGTTCGCAACTTCAAATCCGGCTTTTCATCCAGGAACAGATGCCTTTCGCAGAAAAATTTGGTTTATTTTATAAACTACTTTATATTTGTAAATAAATTCAGATCGTAAACCAAATTCACCATGAAAGATCAAGAAGAAAAAAGCCTCAATCCGGAAGAAAGCCTGCGCCTGATCCGCGAAACCATCGACCTTGCCAAAAATAAGGTACGCGACAACGGTTTCCATTTCCTGTTGTGGGGTTGGCTGGTGGTATTGGCCAGCCTGGTCAATTATTACCTGATGGTCAAAGGTTACGATTACCAGAAAGCCAATATGGCCTGGATCGTGATGCCCTTTATCGGAGTACCGGTTGCGCTGATTTACGAATGGCGCAAAGACCGGCGGCGGCACGGCGCCAACATCGTCGGGCAATGGTACGGCCTTGTCTGGCTGGGATTCGCTTTTGCCCTGATCCTGAGCATTATGCTGGCGGTCAGGAGCCAGATCTCCCCGATCCCGCTGATCCTGATCCAGGCCGGGTTTGCCACCTTTTTATCCGGTATTCTTTTGCGGTTCAACCCGCTGGTCGCAGGGGGCGCGGTGTTGTGGGCCGGGGCGGCGCTCTGCATTTTCCTGCCCTTTGAAATGCACACCCTGGTACAGGCCGGCGCCACCGGGTTAGGATATATTGTGCCGGGGTATATGCTCAACGCCAAAGTCCGGAAAAGCCATGTATAAGGACCTGGACCCCCTGCTGCTGTCCCAGCTCCGGCTGGCCGTCATGTCGTACCTCATGGTGGCGCGGGAAGCGGGGTTCAACGCGCTGAAGGACCATACCGGGGCCACCGCCGGCAACCTGAGCGCGCAGATCGCCAAATTGCAGGAAGCCGGTTACATCGACGTTGAAAAGACCTTCAAAGATAATTACCCGCATACCCTCTGCAAACTGACGCCAAAGGGCATCGAAGCGTTCGAATCCTTTTACAGCGACCTGAAAACTTACTTTAATCCCAAACCCCCAAACAAAAAATGAGGAACTGAAGAACCGAGGAACTGAGGAACCGAACAACCCCAAACCACGCCGCGGCGTGGCCAAACAACCCCAAACTCCAAACTCCAAACCATCCAAACCACACCACCATGCAAAAATCATTTCTTTTTCTCCTGATTTGCTTTTTTCCGTTTATCGGCGTCTTCGCCCAACCAAGCCTCCAGCCATCCCCAACAATCCTGGAGGCCATGAAACCGGTCCGCGTTATGGAAGGCCAATGGAAAGGCGCCGGCTGGATCCGGATGGGGCCGCAACGGCATGAATTCCGGCAGACCGAATCCGTTCTGGTGAAAAGCAACGGCGCCGTTGTGGTCATCGACGGACTCGGCCGGAATGCCGCCGACTCCACCCAGGTCATCCATCAGGCTTTTGGCGTGATCTCATTCGACCAGCAGACCGGGAAATACCTGATGCGCGCCTTTCGGGCCGACGGCAACTACGTAGATGCCGACTTTAAAGCGCTGGCCGACGGTTCAATGGAATGGGGGTTCACCCACCCGATGGCCGGGCAAATACGATACACGATCCGGGTAAAAGACGGTAAATGGGTGGAATCCGGCGTCATGAGCCGCGACGGACAAAACTGGATGCCGTTTTTTGAGATGACCCTGGAAAAATTGTAACTTTATCGGAGAAATTTCCCCGGTAGCTGCTGCCTGCCACGGAGCGGCTGCCGGGAATATGAATTCACCCGAAAAAAGAAGGATGTTCTGCCTTGAACTCGCAAAAAATCAGCGGATACCTCATATTGTTTTTGTAAGAAGCAGTTATACGGACCACCGTTATGAACCGCATTTTCACGATCATTACGTCATACAGACGGTGGAAAAAGGGGTTAACAGAGGGGTCTGTCAGAAAAAAACCTACGAGGTAAAATCCAATGAAATGCTGGTCATTAATCCGGGAGAAATCCATACCGGCCATTCCCCGGACAATCTTCCCCTGATTTACAATGGGATATACTTAGAAAAGGAATTTTTCAAAAATGAATTACCCTCGTATAC
>CAZLEF010000017.1:73567-89518 GCA_964558465.1 uncultured Lewinella sp.
TACACAATTGATCAACCAACATAGTCAGGTGATTAATCGATTCAAAAATTTAATGCAAGTAAGAACCTCCGAAAACCAGCTTGAAATCGATGAAAATCTGGACCTGTTTTTTGAATGCCTTAACCGCCATCAACCGGAAAACGGCCCCAAGGCAAAAGTTAGTCCGCTTCAGATCCAGAAAATCAAATACTACATCGAAGATCATTTCAGGCGAAATTTTAGCCTGGCCGAGTTGAGCCGGGAGGTTTCCATCAGCAGTTTTCACCTGATCCGGCAATTCAAACGCTATACCGGGTTATCTCCCTATCAATATTTGCGCAACTTCAGAATTGAACAAGCCAAAAAAATGCTGAAAAAATCCGCTTCCCTGGCCAATGTGGCCGTAGAGGTCGGTTTTTACGACCAAAGCCATTTTCATAAAAACTTTATGAAGATCGTGGGAACCACCCCAAAAAACTTTCAGAAAATTCAGCAATAACGTACAAGAAAACGATTTGTATTCGCCATAGCTTTGACCTTTCAAAAAAGAAAGGTTTATGAAAAAAGCTTGGATTGTAGTTAGCGCGCTGTTGTTTTCTTTTTGCTGTTTTGGCCAGGATGATGACCCGATCATATTCAGGTGCCCACCTTGCGCTTCTCACTGTGATACCCTTGTTTTCAAGGAAAAAGGGATTTGTCATGTCTGCAACATGGCTTTGTACCCGTCCTATAAAAGCCTGCCGAACACCCATAATATGCATAGCAGTACGGGATTTTCTTCGAAAACGGTGGCCATTCTGATTTTCCCGGGTGTTCAAATCATTGATTTTACGGGACCTTGGGAAGTATTCGGCCAGGCCGGGATGCGGGTCTTTACCGTATCCCATTCCACCGAGCCCCTGAGGACCTCCATGGGAATGAATATTATCCCGGATTACAATTTTGAAAATATGCCGCCTGCGGATATTATTTTATTGCCCGGAGGCAATGTGGACCATGAGGATAGAAAAATCATCGAATGGATATTGAAAGCCGACCAACAATCGTCATTGACCATGTCGGTTTGCAACGGCGCTTATTTCCTGGGCGCATCCGGTTTGCTCGACGGTAAAGAGGCGACCACCTTCGCCTCCCTGATTCCCGGATTAAAAAATATAGCCCCCCGGGCAAACGTCCTCACCACCAAACGATTTACCCATGATGGTAAAATCGTTACTTCCGCCGGGCTTTCATCGGGCATCGACGCCGCCCTGCATGTCGTAGCCGAAGAACTTGGAATGGGCAGAACCCAGCAACTGGCCACCAACCTCGAATACAACTGGGACGTAGAAGGCCGGTACGTAAGAGCCAACCTCGCCGACCAATATTTGCAGGGTATCGGTTCTATCCTGAATCAATTTAACCCCAGGACCGTTTTGTATGCCGGAGATGAAGACCATTGGAAAGCGAAAATAGAAATTTCAACCTCCCTTTCTGCCCGCAAATTATTGAATTTAATAGGATTCCAGATAATGGATGCAAAAGGCGGGAAATTGTTCTCTCAAACGGATCAGGCGATTGTTTACCGGATTACCCATGAAAATAACTGGAAGATTAAAGTGCAAGTTCTTGAGAAAAAAGCCCAGACTTGCCTGCTTTCATTTGAAGTGAATCAGGAATGAAATTTACAACTGCCCAAAATAAGTTTTATGAGAACAATCCTTTTATTACCGCTTGCGGGCCTTGGTGTTTTTTCAACCTGTCAGCCGGCAGTCCGGCCTCCGTCAACTGAAGTTATTCGTTCAGGCTGGACGCCCGAAGCGGGTAAAAACCTGCCTGTTCCTTTTGCGCTTCCCCACCTGCCCGTGGTGGAGCCCCATTTGTCCGTCCACCCCGGCAATCCGGCCCACCTGCTGCTGGCAGCGATGGTTGTGCAGGACAAAACCAACCCCTACGAAACCTCACGGCTGGTCAGTTTTGTGTCGGAGGATAACGGACGTTCCTGGGCCCAGACGGACTCAGAATACCAGGGTTACGACCCCTGGACGGTCATCCTGCCCGACGGTAAAGCCGTGATGACCTGGCTCGGCGTCCGCGGCGTTTTCAATCGCACGCCCGTCCAGGTTTTTACTTCTCCCGACGGCGGCAAAACCTGGAACGACGAGGTGCAAACCCTGGAAGGCGAATACGACGGGACCAAAATGACCCTCGACAAAAAAACGAATACCGTGCTGTTCACCTCCGTCAAATTTAAAGGCCACGCATCGGTGGATATTTATTTTGCGAAAAACCCGGGCGCCACCGGTTTTCTTCCGCCCACGCTGATTGACGGCGAAAACCAGCGCCTCAACTTTGCCCAACCCGTTGTCCTTTCGGATGGTACGATCGTTGTACCCTCCGTGGTTTTTGATCAGGAAGCGCGCGCCCATATTTCTGCCGACGGCGGACAAACTTTCCAACCACCCGTATCCATTTCCAACCGGCTGGGCGGCGCCAAAGGATACCATCAGTTCGTCTCAGACGACAGCGGATCTGCCTCGTTCAAAGACCGGATCTACTACGTCCGCGCTACGGGGTACGACACCAGCTATCAAGGCATCTGGCTCAACTATTCCGCTGACAAGGGCAAAACCTGGTCGAAAGATATCCGGGTTGACCGGTTTGAAAATCCGGCCCGCTGCCGTGCGCTTGTGCCTTCTGCCGCCGTCAACCGCGAAGGCCTGATCGGCATTTCCTGGGTGGACGACCAGACCGGCGCCGGCAACGACCTGTACTTCGCCGTCTCTGCCGACGGCGGCGAAACCTTCCAGCCGCCCGTCCGCATTACAGATGCCACCACCAATCCCCGGACCCCGCAAAACGACGACGTGGCCAATAAATTCCCTGCAGGCGGCCATTACCTGGCCCTGGCCGCCAAACCCGACGGCGCCTTTCACCTGGCCTGGAGCGATAGCCGGACGGGCGTGTTTCAGTTGCAGACCTGCGAGGTGCGGGTGAAGCGGCAGTAAGGGCAGGTTGGCGCTGGAACGTTCAAAAAACCTCTGCGGTGTGAAGATGAATTTTTGGCGTGGCGAATTGTTTATCAGGGTTTATCCTGGTTGGAAAGAGGCGCCGGGTCCAGAAAATCATAAAAGTTCTCAGGATGAATAACAGACCAATCCGACCCAGGGTAGGTTTCGGCAAAAATACGGGGCATTTTGGCGTTTCTGGCCGGATTCCATTTGAATTCAAAAGCAGACAATCTCCCCTGTGCATCTTCCAAATAATCAATTTCCTGGCCATCATGGGTGCGCCAAAAATAGGCATTGTGGAGATGCATGGCATAAAGGTTTCTTTTCTTGCGTTCGCTGATCAAAAAATTTTCCCAAAGCGCGCCCTGGTCCGACCGCAAGGAAAGCGGATTAAAATTATTGATCAGCATATTCCGGATGCCAGTGTCATAAAAATATATTTTTCTGGAGGTTGAAATTTCTTTCCGCAGGTTGCGGCTAAAGGGCGGAAGACGAAAAATGATAAATGATTTTTCCAGCATTTCAATATAGCCGCTGACCGTCTCCTTACTCACTTTGAGCAGATTGGCCAACTCATTGTACGAGACTTCGTTGCCCAATTGCAAGGCCAGCGCCTGCAATAATTTATCCAGGATTTCCGGACGACGGATGTTGCCGAAAGCAAAAAGATCCTTGTAAAGATAACCGGCTGCGATACTGGACAACATTGCGGGCTCGTCGCCAGGGTTATTCAACACATCAGGGTATGAACCGTAGATAAGGCGTTGTTCCAGAGCACGGGTCGCCTCCAGAATTCCAATATTTGCGGCCCATTCTTGCCAGGAAACAGGCAGGAGATAAAATGTAAAGAGCCTGCCCGTCAGCGGTTCGTGAATCGTATTAGCAAGATCCAGCGAGGAAGAGCCTGTAGCTATAACCTGTTTATCCGGCAACTGATCAACCAGCAATTTTAAAGTCAGACCAATATTGGGTATCCTTTGAGCTTCGTCAATCACCACCAGTTCGCTGTTACCGGCCAGCTGCCGCAATTGCTCTGAGGATACATTCGTCAAGCGTTGGCGATCAAAAGGTTCGTCGGCATTCATGTATATACCTCCGGCAGGGTGTTTAGCCAAAATCATTTTTACCAGAGTGGTTTTGCCGGTCTGCCGGGGACCCAGGATCAAAATGGCTTTTTTACGGCCGATCCTTTCATAAATTCGGGGTGTCACGATGCGGTCAATCATATTTTTTAGTTGTTATAACGGCCAAATTTAACTAAATTTGGCCGTTATAACAACCAAATTCATTTAATTTTATTCACATCCTCCATTTTTCCTGCAGCCTTTTCATCCAAAAACCAATGCACCTCCGCCCCGCTCCGGGCTACCAGTTGCGCGGGTAATTCCTCCGGCCGGTAGGGACCTACGAGGACTTCCTTCAAAACGCCGGCCTTCTTTTCACCGGCCGCCAGAAAAGCGATGCAGGTCGCGGCCGTAATGACCGGCGCCGTCAGCGTAACCCGCCAACTGTTCAGTTTTTCCACCAATACTTCTTTGGCCCAGCGCTTTTTTTCTGTCAGGACGGGCGTGTGGGGAAAAAGGGAAGCCGTATGTCCGTCGTCGCCAAGGCCCAGCAGGACCAGGTCGAAAACCGGGGCGCTCCAGTCAAAAAACTCCCGCAACTGGATATCGTACAACGCTGCCGCAGCCTCCGGCGGAAGCGTTCCATCGATCGGGTAAACCTGGGACTCCGGAACCGGCGCCTGATCGAGCAAAGCCAACCGGGCCATCCGGCTGTTGCTGTCAGGGGAATCCGGCGGCACGCAGCGCTCATCACCCCAAAAAACATGGACCTTCGGCCAATCAATTTGCTGCGACCATGGCGGTCCTGCCAGCAACCGAAACAACGCCTCCGGCGTACTTCCACCCGACAAACTGACAACAAACCTTCCCCGCCCGGCCACGGCCTTTTTAGCCGTCTCCATAAAAAAATCAGCCGCAACACGGCTCATTTCCCCGGCGTCCGCCGAAATATAAAGGTGGTTTGACATATTGATTCGATGGTTGAAATTTGCATATTAAAGCGAGGATGCGAGGATGTGAAGATGCGAGGATGCGAGCGCTCCATGTCGAATCCTCCTATCCTCAGATCCTCAAATCCTCGCATCCTCGTCTTCAAACCGGCATCGCAATCCAGTGAAACCCATCCGCTGCGATCAACCGTTCTGCCGACTCCGGGCCCCAGCTATCCGCCTGATAATTGGGAAAATCCCCCGGCGGGTGTTGTTCCCAGGCTTCAATGATGGGCATGACTACCGACCAGGCAGCCTCCACTTCATCGGAGCGCATAAAGAGCGTGGCGTCGCCGGTCATCACGTCGTGCAACAGGGTTTCGTAAGCCTCCGGTGGTTGCTCAAGGTAGGTTTGGCTATAATTGAACACGAGATCAGCGGGGCTGAGCCGCATATCGAGGCCGACTTGTTTGGCCTGGAAACGCAGCCGGATGCCTGTTTCAGGCGTAATGCTGATGATGATCCGGTTGGGTTGCAGGTTTTCAGCCACACCGGACGGAAAAACCTGGTGGGGAACGGGCCTGAACTGTACGGTAATGACCGACATTTTATGCGGCATCCGTTTGCCGCTGCGCACATAAAACGGCACACCCTGCCAACGCCAGTTGTCGATATGGAGTTTAAGGGCCGCGAAAGTGTCTGTTCCGGAATTTGGTTTCACTTTGGGTTCGTCCCGGTACCCCTTTACCTGTTGGCCCTGCACCCAGCCGCCGCCGTATTGCCCGCGGGCCGAATTTTCAAAGATTTCCTTGCCCTGGCGCCGCCGGATGGCCCGCAGCACGTCCACCTTCCGGTTCCGGATCTCGTCGGCGGAGAAGGCAATGGGCGGTTCCATAGCCACAAAACAGAGAAGTTGCAGGACGTGGTTCTGGATCATATCCCGCAGGGTGCCTGCCCCGTCAAAATAACCGCCCCGGTCTTCCACCCCCACCGTTTCTGAGGCGGTGATCTGCACGTGTTCGATGTATTTCCGGTTCCAGATCGGTTCGAACAGCACATTCGCAAACCTGAAGACCAGCATATTCTGTACGGCTTCCTTGCCCAGGTAGTGGTCGATCCGGTAGATCTGGCTTTCGTCGAAGATGCCGGTGAGGACCTTGTTCAGTTGGCGGGCGCTTTCCAGGTCGCGCCCAAAGGGTTTTTCAACCACGATTCTGGAATGCCGGATATTTTTACACACCCCGGATTGACCCAGTTTTACGGCGACGGGTTCGATCAATTCCGGCGCAATGGCGAGATAAAAGACCAGATTGGCTTTTTCGCCCCAGGCTTTTTGAATCCCGGCGATTTTTTCAGCCAGTTCACTGTACGATCTTTCGTCGTTGATATCGGATGGAAGGTAGGAAAGCCACGGTGCAAATTGCCGCCAGTCCTCTTCCGATGTTGCGCCGCGCCGGCTGAAAGCATTGATGCCCTCTTTCAGTTGGTCACGGAATTCGTCGTCGGATAACGGGGTCCGTCCCAGGCCGATCACCGCAAATTTTTCGGGCATGTGACGGTCCAGAAAAAGGTTATAAAAAGCGGGCACGAGCTTGCGTTTGGTCAGGTCGCCGCTGCCGCCGAAAATGGTGATGATGGTGGGCACAGGCCGGTTGTTATTTTGCATGGATGGATGGACGGTTTATAGTAGTTTATGATGGTTTATGGTTTATAATTGTTTATAATGGCGGCCAACGGTCGTAGAATGCCGGTTATTAAACCCGGATGTATAAAAAATGCCGATCCCCAAGCCTCAAATTGAGGAATCGTCCAAAGGACCCCTTTGGGGAAGAATCGAGGAAGTGCGTGCCGCGCAGAAGGCGCGGAGGAATCGAGGAATCCAAACCACCCCAAACCACCCCAAACCACCCCAAACCACCCCAAACCACCCCAAACAACCAACATCACTCCTCCCACTCCGTATGGAACGTCCCTGCCCGGTCTGTCCGTTCATAGGTATGCGACCCAAAAAAATCCCGTTGCGCCTGGATCAGGTTGGCCGGAAGGCGGTCGCTGCGGTACGCGTCAAAATAAGCGACGGCCGCCATCAGCCCGGGCGCCGGGATGCCGGCATCCAGGGCGGTTTTGACTGCCGACCGCGCGTCGGTATGAACCTCGAGCGCTACTCTGGCAACGGCTTCATCCACCAGCAGATTGGGCAAATCAGGGTTGCGGTGAAATGCGCCCCGAAACGTTTCGAGCATGGCAGCGCGAATGATGCACCCGCCCCGCCAGATCCGCGCGATGGTCTGCATATTCAGATCAAAACCGTATTCCGCCGAAGCCTTGCGCATCAGGTCGAAGCCCTGGGCGTAGACGGTCAGAAAACCGAAATAAAGGGCGTTTTCCAGGGTATTTAAAAATGCCTTTTGATCCTGAATGGTATCTTTTGGTTCTGTGGCCCCCAGGATTTGATGCGCCGCCACCCGTTCTTCCTTGTACCCGGAAAGGTGGCGCATCACCACCGCCATATCGATGATCGGGATGGGGGCCTGCAGGTTCATGGCATCCTGCGAGGTCCACTTGCCGGTTCCCTTTTGCCGGGAGGCGTCCTGGATCAGATCCACGATATGGAAGCCGGTATCCGGGTCTTTCCGGGTGAAAATTCTGGCGGTGATCTCGACGAGGAAAGACGCCAGTTTGCCGCGGTTCCAGGCTTCAAAAACGGCGGCGATGGCGGCGTTGTCCAGGTGCAAAACCCGTTTCATCAGGTCGTAGGTTTCGGCGATGAGTTCCATCATGCCGTATTCGATGCCGTTGTGGACCATCTTGACGTAATGCCCTGCGGAACCGTTTCCGACCCATGCGACACAAGGCTCGCCGTCGGCCCTGGCAGCCACCGGCTCCAGCAGGTTTTGCACCTGGGCGAAGGCTTTTGGATCGCCGCCCGGCATCATGCTGGGGCCGATGCGCGCGCCTTTTGATCCGCCGGAAACGCCCATGCCCATAAAATGAATGCCTTTTTCAGTGAGCGACCGGCGCCGCCGGTCCGTATCCAAAAAATAAGAATTGCCGCCGTCGATGATGAGGTCGCCCGGGGCAAGGTGGGGCAGCAGGTCGCTGATCACGGCATCGACGATCTTGCCGGCCGGCACCAGCAGCAAGATGGCGCGCGGCGACTTCAACGCCCGGGTGAATTGAACCAGGTCCCCGGCGCCGAGGATCTCGTGTTTTTCCGCCTCCTGCGCCAGCGCGTCCACTTTGGCGGCGTCCTTGTCGTATCCCGCGACAGCAAAGCCGCTGTCGGCCATATTGAGGAGGAGGTTGCGGCCCATCACGCCGAGGCCGATCAGGCCGAGTTCGTATTTTTTACCGGTCATGGTTGATGTTTGCGGGTTGTGTGTTCAAAAAAATAGTTGCCGGGGTTTGAAGTGACAGTTTGGTATTGTTTATGGTTGTTCATTGTTGCTTCGCCCGCCGTAGCCGCCTAAGCGGCGGAGGAGGGTTCATTGTTGTTGGGGTAGCGGCAGCATAACAATCATGAACAATCATAAACCAAATAACCCCCAAACCTTTACCCGCCGCAGCTTCGGCGCAGGCGGGCCAATCCCCAAACTAAACACCCCCCATCTGTCCCTGTTCAATCCGCAGCACTTTTTCCAGCCTTCGGCGGTGCCGTTCTTCTCCGGAAAATTCTGCTTCCAGGAACCGGGACACAATTTCCAGGGCCAGTTCGATGCCGATGATGCGCTGTCCGATGCAGAGCACATTCATATCGTCGTGTTCGACACCCTGGTGGGCCGAATAGGTGTCGTGGCAAACCCCGGCCCGGATGCCCCGGAACTTATTGGCCGCCACGCAGACCCCAACCCCGCTGCCGCAGATGAGGACGCCTTTGGCGTATTGGCCCGTGTGCATTTCCAGGGCCAGTTTTTCAGCGATGTCGGGGTAGTCCGCCGCGTCGTCGTTTTCCGTACCGATATCGGTGAAATGATAGTGTTCTTCCAACAATTGTTTGATGATCAATTGTTTGTAGAAAAAACCGGCGTGGTCGGATCCGATGAGGATCTTGGGTTTTGACATGATCGGAGGTTTTGGCGAAGATACGGTTTTTCAGGTATTCGTCCGGATGCGCAGGCTTTAACAACATTCCACGTCCTGCGCGGAATCAAAAATTTGCAAATCCTCCAAAATTTTGCCATATTTGTGTAACGTTCAATCACCGTAAACCCATCCGACCCCCCTGACCTATGATTTACAGCGAATACTCCGAAACCGTATTGGCCCAAAAACTATTTGGCGATTCTGCTATCAGCCAGGCGTTTAAAGACACGGTTGCCTGGAAACAAAGCGATATCGAAAGCCTGCCGCTGGTCCTCTGCGGGCCCATCCTCCGCCGCTGCACACCCGAATCCGTTACTGTCTGGCTGGTCCTCAAAGCAGCTATTTCCTTTCTGGAATTGTCAGTATATACCGATGACAACGGGAAAAAATCAGGCGAGCCCCTGCTCGCCGGCACGGCCTTTCCGCTCCGGTTGGGCAAAAATTTTTACGCCTGCACCCTTATCGCCAAACCGGTGGGCGCCGGCAAACTGGAATACGGCAAATCTTACCTCTATAATATTGAGTTCGGCGCACTGGGCGATTTGAAAGCGGATGGGGTTTTAAATGGCGCCGTTATCACTTACCCGGGTTACGAGTTGCCGGCCTTGAAGCTCCCGCCGGAGGAGGTATCCCAACTCCATATCGTACACGGCTCCTGCCGGGAAATGACCGGTACCGGTGAAGATGCTATGGTTGCGCTCGATACCCTCCTGTCGGAAACCTGGAACGCCAACCGTCCGCAACAATTGTTCCTGACCGGCGACCAGATCTACGCCGATGAAGGCAGTACCATCACCGAACACCTCATCACCCAGGCCGGCAATATGCTGCTCGGAGGGGTGTCCGGTTCGGGTGATTTTTGGGAAGAAAAGATCAACAATAGTTCTGGTCAGGTATGGCCGCCCGCGCAGCGCATAGAATTGGGAACACGTGGCGGCGGCGAGGACAACGACGAAACACATTCCTTTATTCATGAGGACTGCGGCTTTACGGCCAACACCAATTACCACTTGTTCACCCTGGCCGAATTTTTTTCCTCTTACCTCCATTCCTGGTCCGATATTCTTTGGCCGGCATTTTACAAAGGGCCCGTCAAGGATAAAAACGGCCAGCCGGCCGACCTCAAAAAAAGGCTGATCGAACAGGTCAAAGACCCCACCCGGACCGAGGGATACAACAGCGCCACCGACACGGACAAGGGCGGCTACTGGATTTATATCTATGAGGTGTTGAGCGCCCACTGGGACGATATCCAGTCGTTCCGCCTGCTGCTCAACCCGGACGCGCTGATGCAGCCCGAAAGCGAGATCACCCAGATCATCAAAGACGTCAAACTGCCCGGCGATGCCCTCTCCTCCCCGGAAATTGGGCTCCTGAACCAGCTAAAATCAAAACTGGCCGAAAAACGCGACAAAAGCAAAGGAGAAGAACAGGTCAAATTCAAAAATGCAGCTTCCTTAGCCGCCACGATCATTCAGAAAATTAAACTTCCGTTCGCCATCCTCAACCGGATGCACTTCGCGCAGGGGCTTGCCAGGGTGCGCAGGGCGCTGGCCAATATTGCCACGTACATGATGTTCGACGACCATGAGGTGACCGACGACTGGCACCTCACCCGCGAATGGGTGCACCGCGCATACAGCCTGCCGATGGGCCGCCGGGTGATGCAGAATGCGTTATCCGCTTTTGCCGTTTTTCAGGCCTGGGGCAATACCCCTGAAAGGTTTGAACCCGGCCAACCGGGCGGGCAATTCCTCGACGACCTGAAAACCTGGATCGAACACCAATGCAAGGATGCGATTGCCGAGGAAAAAATCGCCCTGGCGCTTAAAATTCCGTACGGCGACGAAAAAGTTGCCAAATTCCAGCAGATCGGCAAAGGCGAAGGGCTGCCCGAAATTTTTGACAAACCCCTGGCCTGGAATTTCCGGTATGAACACCCCAAATACGAGGTTCTGGCCCTGGACGCCCGCACCTTCCGCAGTTTTCCGGGGGCGTTGTACCGCCCTGCCGACCACCTGAGCAAAAAAGCCATCGACGCACAATTGCCGGCCGCTGCGGCTCCAACCGAGCTGACCATCGTGATCTCGCCCTGCAACGTGGTCACCATTCCTCTGTTCAGGAATTTTCTGACCGCGGTCGCCCTGCCGCATTTGCAGATCTTCACCCGCTGGAAGGAAAAACGGTTCCTGATGCCCGCCTACGACCCCGACCAGGCGGATTCCTGGGAAATCGGATCGCCCGTGTTCGAATACCTGGTAAAAAGGCTGGCGGCGCGGGCCTTCAAACGGGAAACCGAAAACCTCCGGCAAAGCCGCGTACTCATCCTGTCCGGTGATGTGCACTTCAGTTATGCCGGACGAATGGTATATTGGGCGGATGAAAATTCTGCCACCGACCGCAAGGAAATGACCCTGGCGCACCTCACCGCCAGCGGCTTTAAAAACGAAGCCGGGGCCTGGAAAAAACTGAAACTGGATGAATTCGGTTACGATTTTGCCGATATCGGCGGCGGCGACCAGCAATTGCCCGAGCCGGAAACCATGATCGGATACACAAAACGCCCGCAAGCCCTCAATAAAGAAAAAGAGAACGAGATCATGCTCCGCACCCGGTGGTTTCCCAACTATTACCCGCAAATGATCCTCGAAGAACCCCTGGTGCTGCCTTACCACAAAATCCACCCGGAGGTGAAAGTGCCGCGCCCGGAGTGGATGTACCGGGTAGACTTCATGCGGGGCGAAAAGGTGGACAACGTCCCGGGCATAAACGAGATCACCGGCATGAACCACCTCCTGTACGCCCGCAACCAGAAACCCTCCACCGAGATCATCCGGCGGAACAACTTTGCTTCGGTTACCTTCGACTGGTCGGGCGAAGGGACGCTGACCGGGGAATTAGCCGCCGGCGACAAAAGCTTCAACGTCCTGCTGAAACCCGGCCACCCCTTCCCGGAAGCGCCGTTTTATGCCCGTATCGGCGATGAGATCATTTATGTATCAAAAGCCACCCAGCCCGCTTCCGGTCTGGAAGGCGAGGTGAAATTTGAACGCGTGCGCCGTGCCCGGGGCAATACCCAGGCTGCCGCCCATGCTGCAAACGATCCGGTCCGCATCCGGCGGTCGGTCAACCAACTTCACTGGATCAACCACCGTCCTCCGGAAACCGGCGATAATGAACCGAAAAAACTGACCCGTTTCAAAGTACCGCTCGATGCCGGCGACCCCCAATTTGCCAAACCTTCACCCAATGTGATCTGACCATGAAAACAGACGAAAAACTGGTGTCGCGGCGCAACGTCAATGAAGAACTCCTGATCTTTTTTGACCTGCTCACCCTCATGTATTCCACACCCCGCCTGTTCATTGATTTTTTTTATATGACGGGTTACGACCTCGGCAAACTGGACAAGCCGGTCCCGGCCGGCGCCACCACGCTCGATAAAGCCTTTGCCGTGGCGCTCGAAACCCGCAATCTGTATGAAAGCGTGCGGGAAAATATCCCCCGCGACTGGACCTCCTGGGACGCCGTCAAAAAGGGTCTTTTTTTTGGCAAACAGGTCTGGGATTCCTACAAACAGATCAAAGCGGTTTTTGACCTGGCCGGTTCGGAAGAAGGCCTGGATATGGATTGGGACGCCTTCCTCCTGCACCTCTTTGAACAACTGACCCTGCGCACCCACCAGCAACTGGCGCCGGCGGCGGTGCAAACTTATATCCTGCTCGACTGGGTGCACCCGGCCCGCGACCCCGACCTGACCCAACCCGAAATCGATACTTCCGGCAGCGTGATCCGGTACCCGTACCGCGGCATCCGGTTCAATAAAGACGGCCTGGACGCTTTCTTCCGGAACCCGCTGGAAGCTATGCGCAACAAATATTTTCCTGCGCAGCAGGCGCGCGGGGTATTGGCCGAACCGGAAGATGACGAACTCCTCCGCCGGCTGCGCGACTGGCTGAAAAGCCTTCACCCCGGCGTCAATGCTGCATACGGATACAAAGACCTGGACGGACTTGACCTGAGCGACGCCCAGCGCGACGCATTCGCCCGAACTTTGTCCCTATGGTTCCCGCTGGGGCACGGCCTGGAAACCGGCATCAGCCTGCGCCGGATTACCCGCACCGACGGCAGGCCGGCGATCGAGGTGGCGCCCGCGCTGTATTTTACCGGCGGAAACGGGCAGATCGACGGCAATGCGACCGGCCAGGACCTGCAAAACAAATCCTTTAATACCAGTCTCGGCTGGCAATGGAATATCCTGCTGAATGGCTCTCTCAACGCCTTTACTTTTGGTCCCGGCGGTATTGCGCTGCCTGATAACCCGGGAACGCTGGACCTTCAGATCTCCGGTCGGCGCGGTGGCGATACGCCTGAACCGGACCTTGAACCCGCCTTCCGGATCGGCCCGGACGAGGGAACCCGCCTCGAGATCGGTCAATTTGCCTTTTCGACAGCCCTGCACCTGGACGCCGGCAAGCAAGACGCAGCCCTCGAACTGAAGATCGCCCATTGCGGCCTCTACCTGATCCCCGGCGACGGCGATGGTTTCCTGAAAAGTATATTGCCGGAAGACGGTATTAAAAACACGTTCGACCTGGCCGTCGGTTATTCCAATGCCCGGGGTTTTTATGTGGAGGGCGGCCTTGGGGGGGAGATCGTCATCCCGCTCAACAAAAAATTCGGAAAAGCAGTCACGGTGCCCGATATCCAACTGGGTTTCCGCAAACTGGAAGGCGATCAGCGCTGGATGTTGTACGCTTCGCTGTCGGGCCGGCTGCAACTTGGCCCCATTGCGGCGAACGTGGAAAAAATGGGCGTTCGGGCCTTGCTCACACCGCCTGAAAACGGCGAAACGGCCAATCTGGGTTTTGCAAACGCCGGTCTTGACTTCAAATTCCCGGACGGCATCGGCATCGAGATCAACGCCAAAGTGGTCACCGGCGGCGGCTACCTGTACTGCGATCCCGCCCGGGGCGAGTATATGGGGGTGGCGCAACTCAACCTCAAAAACAAGATCAACCTCAAGGCTTTTGGCATCCTGCTGACCAAATTGCCGGGCGGACGGCCCGGGTATTCCTTCCTGCTCATGATCAGCGCCGAATTTCCGCCGGTTCCCATCGGGCTGGGTTTCAAGCTCACCGGGGTAGGGGGGCTTCTGGGGATTCACCGCCGGATCGATGTAGCCAAACTGACCGAGGGGCTGCGCACCAATAACTTTGACGATATCCTTTTTCCAAAGGCGCCGCTGGAGAACCCTTACGGACTGCTCAACAAGATCAACGCCATTTTCCCACCCGCGGAAGGACAATACGTGGTCGGTCTGATGGGGCAAATCGCCTGGGGCCCGAAGGGGCTGGTCACCATCGAACTGGGGTTGATCCTGGAATTCCCCGAACCGGTGAGGCTGGCGATCATCGGCGTGCTGAACGCTGTTGTCCGCAAAAAGATCGGCGACCAGGAAAGGACGGTTCTGCAATTACAGGTCAACTTTGCGGGCATTTTTGATTTTGAAAAGCGATTTATCCGCTTCGACGCCGCCCTTTTTGAGTCCCGCCTGCTGGGTTTGAAACTCGAGGGCGATATGGCCCTGCGCGTTAAGTACGGGCCATCCGCCGATTTTGCCGTTACGGTGGGCGGATTTCACCCCAATTTTCAACCGCCTGCGCTGGAATTGCCGGCCCAGATCCGGCGGCTGCAAATTATTTTGCGACCGGACAACCCTACGATCACCGTGGCGGCTTATGTGGCCGTCACTTCCAATACCTTCCAGTTTGGGGTGGCCGGGCTTTTCAAGTTTGAAAAATGGGGAGTTAAGATCCGCGGGGAACTGGCGTTTGACGCCTTGTTCCAGTTCAGCCCCTTCCGGTTTGAGGTGGGTATACATTTCCTGTTGTCGGCGTCCTGGCACGGCTACGAATTTGCAGCCATTGAGATCGACGGCCTGGTTGCCGGCCCGTCGCCCTGGCATCTGGAAGGCAGCCTGAAACTGAAGGTCTGGATCTTCAGCAAAACCGTCCATATCGAAGAAACCTGGGGAGAGGACGATGAAAGCGCCCTGGAATCGGTGCGGGTATTGCCTTTGCTGGCCGACGACCTGCGGCTTGTTTCCAATTGGGAAACCAGGACAGGACGTACGCGGGGGCTGGTTTCCCTTCGCAAGCGGAAAGAGGCCGCAACGGAGCAGTTGTTCCTGCATCCCAACGAGTTGGTCATTGTGCGGCAAAATACGGTCCCGCTGGGGTTGAAGATCGATAAATTCGGCGAGCGCCGGCCGGCGGGCGCCAACCATTTCAGCCTTGAACTTTCCGGGCCGGACAATGTGTCGCTGGCCGCAACACCCGTTAAAAATCACTTTGCGCCGGCACAATTTGTCAACCTCAGCGATGAACAAAAATTGCAGGCGCCTTCCTACGAACTCTTCGAATCGGGGTTGGGTTTTGAAGGCATGGACGAGGTATCGTTCGGTCCCTTCATAACGGTGCAACCGGTGGAATACGAATACAAGACGGTCGATGTGCCGGACGCGCCCGATGCCGGCAAACAGATCATGGCGGAAACACCGGGCAATTTTGGGTTCGGCCTGCGCAACAATGCTGTAGCCAATTCGGCGTTCGGGCTGCAACCAAAGACACCCAAACCGCCGGCCGGAGCCCTGGCTGAAAAATACGCGGTGGCCTGGCAAAAAGACCTGAAAAGTTACCAGGCTATCGAAACGGACAACGAGGCCGAAGCGCGGCAGATCCTGCGCGATCTGGTGCGCCAAGACCCGGGTAAGGAGAAGGAACTTGTTGTACTGCTGAAAGCGGAAATTTTGAATTGATACGATTGGAACGATTGATACGATTGATACTATTGGAACGATTGGAACGATTGATACGATTGATACGATTGGAACGATTGGAACGA
>CAZLEF010000017.1:89618-100559 GCA_964558465.1 uncultured Lewinella sp.
ACGATTGATACGATTGGAACGATTGATACGATTGGAACGATTGATACGATTGGAACGATTGAATAACGCGCTAAAACCAAAAACATGACACCTGAAGATTTAAAAAACCGCACTAAAACCTGGGCTGTAAGCGTAGTTTTATTTACCCGAAAATTTCCATTTGAGGACGATTTTAAGGCTGTTAAGCGGCAGATTGTTCGATCTGCTCCTTCTGCGGCCGCTAACTACAGAGCAGCTTGCCGCCGAAAATCCGGGAAGGACTTTTTAAACAAGCTCAAAATTGTGGAAGAAGAACTGGATGAAACCATGTTTTGGCTCGAGTTCGTTGAAGAGCTAACCTCCAAATTTCATTCAGAAATCATCCCGCTGCATAAAGAAGCCAACGAACTATTGTCAATCACTGTTGCGTCGATCAAGACAACCCGCAAATCCTTGAACAATAACGGTGGTCAATCGACATAATCGAACCAATCGATCACGCCGAGGCGTGGCGAATCAATCGAATCAATCGAATCAATCGAATCAATCGAATCAATTAAAATAATGCCCAACTACACCTTCCTCCCCTGGCTCCGCCGCGGCATCATCCGCCTGGCAAACGCCCCTGAAGAAAAGGAACGGCTCGCCGTGCCCCTCGTGCTCAAGGTAGGGGGCGAGGGAGAGAGCCCTGTGCTCATAGAACGTCGCGTTCAGGTTTACGGCCCGGGCGACGTCAGCGGTATCGACTGGCGGGCCATTGTGCGGACTGTGCCCCGGTCAAACGTCCGGGATTATGAAGCCAATTTCCTGGCGGCCATCGAATTTTACGATGAAGATCTTCCCTGGCGCTATACGCCTGCATTACCTGACGCCGCCACCGGAAATTTGAAACCCTGGATCTGGCTGACCGTTCTGGAAGAAACGGAATACCGGCGGATCAAAACCGCTTCGGGACAGTTGCCTGCAATTGAAATTTTTCCGGATGCGATCCTCAATGCCTTTCCCCCTCCGGACACAACCGCAGCCTGGGCGCATGTCCACCTGAATTTTGAACCGGAAGGCGCCAACCTCCAGGCTTTGTCGGCCCACGTGCAACAACAACTCGACGAAAACCCCAATCTCGGTTGTTCGCGCTTGTTATGCCCCCGCCGCCTGAAACCCCAGACCCGCTACCGGGCTTTTTTGCTCCCTGCTTTTGAGAAAGGTCGCCTGGCAGGCCTTGGCCGACCCGAAGCTGAGGTCGCAGCTATCCCCAATGGTCAACCCGCCTGGCCAATCGAATCAATCGAATCAATCCCCTTCCCCATCTATTTCGAATGGGAATTCGCCACCGCAACCGCCGGAGACTTTGAAGACCTGGCGCGAAAACTGGCCCCTATGTCCGATGAAGAAAGGGACGCGTTGGCCGGCGCGGCCCAAACCCTGGATGTAAACGAACCAGGGTGGGGTGTGAAAGATGTGGGCGGCGCACTGCGGATGGAAAGCGCATTGAAGTTGCCCGTTCCCTTGCCGCCGGTCCAGGGAGAGGAAAACACCAAAAAAGTCTTGCGCAAAAAAATGGCCCCCCTGCTCAACCTCGGGGTCCAGCCGCTTGACCAGGTCAGCGGAAACAGTAACCTGCATCCCTATTTTCAGGATGAAAACAACCCGGCGCTGAATGCAACCCTGGAAGACGACCCGATTGTAGCCCCGCCGCTTTACGGCAGTTTTTACCGGCCCGGCCAAACGGTGCAAACTGCTGCCTCCCAGGACTGGTTCCCTCAGTTGAACCTGAATCCGGTATACCGGGTCGCCGCTGCCCAGGGAACAGGCGTTGTGCAAAAAAACCAGGAAGAATACATGGACCGCGCCTGGGACCAGTGGAGTGTTTACGCGGAGATCCAGGCAACAAGCCGACGCTGGGAATTTTCGCTCCAGGTGAGCCAGACCCTTTTTGCCAAACGGTTCGATCCCTTGCTGACAGACCATGCACAACCGGAAACCAGTTACGGTTCAGTCGGCCTTTTTTCGCCCATGCACGCTTCCATAGTCCTCCGTGATGAGAATAATCAAACCAGCAGCATGGTTTCCAGCCTGCAGGCAACCCGTTGGCCGTCTACGCATGTGTCGTCTTTTACCAAACTTACGCGCCAGGGTGGACCGCTCATGCGCCGGTTCGAACAAAAACCGCAGGGGATCTCCTTTTTTAAGGTGAATGTCATTTTTGCTGCCAATCCTTCAAATCCCCTGAAAAAGGCAGTGGATTCGATCGTTGCCCACCTGGGTAAAAACAATGACCTTGACCCCTATCTCCGGCAAAAAGGTTTGGGTGGCCTGGAACCCTGCCAAACAGCCTTTGGAGCCTGGCCGCCGTACCTGGGGCCGCGGTTCAAACCAACCCCTCCGGCGCCCGATACCCTGCTTTTGCTGAATGCGATCCGCAGTGAAGTGCAGCCCAAAATGGCCATTGAAAAACGTTTTTCGGCCCTGGTTCAGGCTGCTTACCCATCAACCGCCAACCCTGCCGCCCCGCCTCAGGAGGCCCCTGTTTTTCCGGAGGCGATGTACAAAGAACTCGCAGATCGTTCAAGCGATTTTATATTGCCCGGCCTTGACCGCATCCTGCCCAACCGGGTAGCCATCCTGAACCCCAACCAATTATTCATCGAAGCGTACCTGACCGGCCTGAACCACGAAATGGCCCGGGAGTTCCTGTGGCGGGAATTTCCTGCGCCGCTGAACGCGACCTTTTTCCGGCAGTTTTGGGATGTGCGCAATGCATCAGCCGGCTCTCCTGACATTCTTCCGGTCAGGAACTGGGGCCAAAACACGCCGTTGGGGGCTCACCGTCCGTCGCCGCAAGATCCGCTGGTGGTGGTCATCCGGGGCGACCTGCTGCGGAAATACCCCAATACCGAAATTTTTATGGTGCAGGCCGGTTGGAAAAATAAACAGGCCGGCAGCCATCAGTTATCGCTCAACCCGGACAAACCGGAACAATGGACAAATACCTCTCCTCTGTTGCTTCGCCCTGTTTTTTCGGCGCGGCTGGAGCCGGATTACCAATTCCTGGGTTTTGCCCTCAGCCCGCAGCAAGCGCGTGGCAGCAGTAGCGACCCCGGTTGGTTTTTTGTCATCCGGGAACGCGCAGGAGAAGTGAATTTTGGACTTGATATAAAGGCCGAAACCAATGCCGACCCCTCTTGGGAAGCATTGGAAGAAATTTCGGAAAACCAATGCGTCGACGTGGAATCGACGCGGTTTGCCAACCTGCCCAGGTCCGGTAAACGCGCCGACCGGTTAGCCGCCATGCTGTATCAGAAACCATTTATGTTATTTATCCACGCAAGCCGGCTTTTGCCTGGCGCCTGAAAACGTATGGAAGACTTGAAAACACTCCGGGAGCGCGTCCGTCAGAGACGAGCCGCTTTTGCTCAATTGGATGCGTCTTATTACCATTCTCTGCAGGCTTTTTCCCTGGCAAAACAGGGCGGGCTCGCGCTGGAGGAGGTACAGAAAAAACATCAGGAACGGGAGGAGGCCCGGTTCAACCTTCAAGCGGCCATCAATTTGCTTGCGCAAAATGAAACGCCCCAGGAAATGATCCGGCAGATTCCCACAGACCTGCCGTTTTTGCTCCTGCCCGTGCGGCTGGAGGCGCGTTACATCACCTTCAGGCATGTAGTGCGCAACCTGAAGCCGGAAGACTGGATCGATGTGGGCAATATCCAGGGCGGGGAACAATACCGCCGGGTCGGTTTGGAATTCGATGAAGAGGGCGCGCCCGCCTACCAGGTGCAGGCATTACATTTGTCCAACAATGCCTCGATTGTCAACGCCGTCAGGGGACAACAACTCCGGCCCGCCGGCGGCCAGTATATCCAACGCAAACCGGACCGGCAGGAACTCTGCATCCGGATCTATCCCGACGAAATCTTTATCGAAGGACACGAGCGCCGCCTGATGCCTGCCGAGTGGGAGGCCGGGAAATCGTTCTGGGAAAAAATTTGTGCCAAAACCGAACCCGAGGAAACCATCTGGATGAATTTTTCGGCGGCTATCCCGCCTGCCCGCGCCGCCTGGATCGTTCGCGCCACCCGCCCGGTCAACTACCCGCCCGGCGGTACATTGCCCGCCATTCCGGAGTTTGACGTCGCTCCGCCCCTCAAAGACGGCGCGTATACCCTGCCCCCGGCGACCCACCTTTTACCCGACCGGTTTGTGGTCAGGCTGTACAAAGGAGATCAATTCAAGGAGTTTACCGGAAGTCCCATTCCGGAGCCCCTTCGCCTGGGCCTTGATCCGACCGACAACCCGTTTGGCGGTCAGGAATCATCCGCCTCGTTCAGCGTCGAAAAGGCGCAATTGACAGCCCCGGAATACCTCCGGTGGATACACGACCTTGAAACGGCAGAAAATATGGGTCTGGCCATCCGCATTGACTTGCAAAGTCATCCGGAATACCAGGACGGCGTTGACCGGATCTTTGTGTTAGGCGCCAAACTTTCGGCCGATGAGTCCGAATCCGCCCGGATGTTGAACGGGCATTTTGAAAACTGTTTGTACAAAGAGGAGGGGATGTCCGTTTTACCCCAGGGCACGCCCACCAATAATTTTGGCGAACAAAAATCGGGTTTCAATCGCCGGGAGGCTGCTTCGCTGGCTTATTTCCGTTCGGAATGGCAGCCCGCACAGCCCCATCCCTTCGGTCTGGAAACCGATGAAATTCGTCTGCGCCGGATTTTGGGATTGCCCGGAGATTTCCGTTTACCGGGCGGTGAACGCACCGATCTGGAAGAAGCGCTGCAGATGAACGGCCTCTTATGGCATGCGACCTGGGGGTATTACCTTTTGCAGTTTTTTACCCCTGCGCTGAGCGAACCCAAACGCGAAAAGCTCCGCCGTTTTTTCTCAAAGTACGTCAGCGGAAGGGGTTTTTTGCCGGTTCTGAAGGTCAATCGCCAACCATACGGGATCCTTCCGGCAACGGCTTTTGCCTTTTGGTCTTACTCCGGCAACGACCCGGATGAAAGCTTCCTGGCTAAATTATGGACGGATTTTCTTTCCAGGTTAAACACGCAATGGCGGACCTTCATCCAGACCATCCCATCGGTCGCAAACAACGATACGCCGAACCAACGGCTGGATGAATCCTTTTTGAATATGCTGGCTCAGAGCGCGTCCGCTTCCCGGTTTCAAACCCAATGGCTGGCCGGCAAAGGGTTGAAAGACCTGCTGACCGACTTGCTGGCCGAAGTAGACGCCGACCTGAACAGGATCATCCGGGTGGAAAATGAGTATGCGGCTGCCAATAGCCAGGTGATCGCGTCAGAAGCCGAACTGAGCAATATCCAACAGGAGATCGCCAGTCTGCAAGCCGAACTCCACCAACTCGCAGGGCCATCCAAAGCAGCCATTATCCGGATGATCAATGAACTGAAAAAAAGGGCTGTCACGCGGAATAAATCCCTTCCGGCATTAAAAAAGAGAAGGGACGACCTTAAAAAGGAACGGGATGCCCTGATCGGCAACAAAAACGCCTTGCAGCAAGCGCGGAATGAATTATCGGCGGCCTACGCAGGGGTTAACCCGCCGGATAATCTGAGGACGTTGCTCCAGCAGGCAGGCATTCAAAGTGGATGGTTCGATCATCTTGCCGGTGTGTATGTTTCCTTTTTGCAGGATTTGTCCCGCCCGGCCATCGACGGTCTGCCGCTTTCCGGGGACCGGCCATTGGAGCGGCTTCCCGGTAAAACATGGAATTATTTGCAATGGCTGCTTGGGGCCAGCCTGGCCGATATCTGGAACAACGACCTGTCGGGTGCTCCCGCCGGCGACGGACCGGCCGGCAGCGCAGCCGCAACCTCCCTCTTAGCCTTGCTCTCCCGCCACGCCACCCTGCGCGCCGTACTGGAGGCCGGGCTCCGGAACATGGAACCGAACCCCGGCCTTTGGTTGCTGAAAGCCAGGGATTTTGATCTGGAACATCTCCATCCACCACTGATTCATATCGATCCAAATGCCCTTGACCCCAATAACCGTTTGCACCAACAATACCAACCCGTTATCGACGCGTACCGGTCCCATTTTTCCGCCCCCTTCCAACTCAATCCCGACCGGCGCGAATATTTACCCGGTCTGGAAGACCAAAAGCTGGAAGACCGGCCGGAACTCAGCGAGGTCAAAACCGCCCTGGAATTGTTCAGTGAAATGCCCACAGCCCGCCTGGAGCGCCTTTTTGCCGAACACCTGGATCTGTGCAGCCATCGTCTGGACGCCTGGATGCTGGGGTTGGTCCATCAACGGCTGGAAAAACAGCGCCAGGCCAGGCCTGAAGGCATCCACCTTGGGGCTTTTGGATATCTTCTGGGCCTGAAGCCCAATACCCAGCGGGCCATTTCAATTGTAGAAGTACAGCCCGAATATATGCCCGCAAACCGGGAAAATTTCCAAAAGGCCGCCATACCCGTTATTCACGGCCCTGGCGCCCGGCAATGGGGTATAGATCCGGTGGAAAACACCGACCGGATGTTTTTTTACATCGGCGACCATCCGAACCCCCGCCTGCGCCTGAACGGGCCCGCCGACCGGGTAGAACCCGAACCCGACGCCAACCACCCCAACAGCGACGGCTATCTGCATATGCCCTCTCTTGCACATGCCTCAGCCGCTGCCATCCTGCGCGCCGGTTACCTGGGTCACCGGGCCGACACCCAAACGGAGGTCCTGTCCATTCACCTGAATTCGCCCCGTGTGCGGCAAGCCCTTCAATTGCTGGAAGGCATGCAAAACGGCGGGTCTTTAGGTGAAATACTGGGCCATTATTTCGAAAGGAACCTGCATGAAAGCCAATTGGACCGGTACCGGTTTGACCTGCGGCAGGTATTTCCCCTGAAACCTATGGAAGGCCCGCCCGGACAGACCACCCTCATGACCTCCCTCGACGGCCTGGCCCTGCTCAAAGCCTGGCTGGCCAATCCAACCGGCTGGCTGAACCAGGTACGTACCCAAAACGCACAGGGACAATCCGTACCCATTCCGCCGGCCGATCAACAACGTCTCACCGGCCTTGCGCAGGCCCTGGAGGCCAATTATCTCGATGCAACCGGCGATCTGCTGCTTTCGGAAAGTGTTTTCCAAACCACCAAAGGCAATACCGACCGGGCTGCAGCGGCTTTGCGTGCACTCAATTCAGGCGGACAAGCGCCGGCGCCGGATTTTGTCAACACCGCACAAAATGGCTTCGGCCTGACCCACCGCGTAGCTGTTTTGTTCGAAAGATCATCCCCCGGGGATAAAGGCGCAGTTTGGACCCCCACAGGCAGCCCGCGTACCGCTCTTGCCCCCGGCCTCAATCGCTGGTTGGCGCGCCAGCTTCCTTCCCCGGCCAGCATTGCCGTTTCGGTGACCCTGTCCGGCGCAACCAAGATCGTTGTAAAGGTCGCCGACCTCGGCATCGAACCGCTCGATCTGCTCTGCATCTGCCCCGTTTCCTTCCGGCAGGGCGGGACCGGCCCACTGGAACTCTGCGTGCAACTTAGAGCGAGAGCGCTGCATGGAGAAGGGGTCGGAAAAGAGCAGGATACGGATTTTGCCGACCGCACCGGCTTTGACAAAACCGATATCAGTATTTACGAAATCAGCGCATTGCTGGCTTCCCTCCGCAGCCTTATAGCCAAAAGCAGGGCGTTCACGCCGGCTGATTTTGCACAGCCCGGCAGTGGTGAAAACGGGCGTTTCCATACCCAAACCCTTGCAGCCGAATTATCGGCTTATATTGCGCCCGGTAACCAGGCGGATGTCCTTGCGCAATCGCTCCGCAACGGGGCCGCGGATTTGCAAAACGGACTGTCGGACCGTATTCCGGAAACGGAACTCAGAACCAAAGGCTGGGTGCTTTTTGAGCAACTGTTCCAGGCCGCCTTATTTGGCATCGAGGAAGCAGGGTCGGAAGGCGCCTTTGCACTTTCGGCGGATAATGCACTGTTACTGGTGGAAAAGGCTGAGAAAGTCGCTGGAGAACTGGAAAGCCGTTTGGAAAAAATAACGGCGCAATTTTCAGGCGTCCCTGCGGGTTTTACACCCCTCCGCGAAGCTGCCGAAATTCTTTTTGGCAAAAATACAGCCGTGATCCCGGAATTGGAACTGGCCAATGCAGCAGCGGTAAAAGCCGCATTCGACGGCCGGACGCTGCTTGAAAATGCCGGTCCGGACGAACTGGACAACTGGCTGCGCGAAGCCGCTTTGGTGCGCCGTCCCTTGGCTGCATTCCGGCAAACGATGCTGTTGCGCGAATTGTTTGAGACGCCGGACAGCAGCAAAACACCCGTTGCTTTGCAATTTCCTTTTTTGCCGGGCAGGCCACAGCCCTGGATCGGCGGTCCGGTCCTGGAAAACGACCTGGAAAAAATCAGACCTGAAGAACGGGCAAGCCTTTCCATCGTGTTGGAAACACCCGGAGGGTTTGAACCCGGTCAGGCTTTTTCAGGCATCCTGATCGACGAATGGCCTGAATTGATCCCGTCCGGCCAAACCGACACCGGGCTTGCGTTCCAATACAACCAGCCCAATACCGAACCCCCTCAGGTGATCCTGCTGGCAACGGCGCCGGTGGAAGGCGGCGCCTGGCAATGGGAACACCTCATGGGCGCGGTGATGGATGCCCTGGATCTGTCTCAAAAGCGGCTGGTTTCTCCCGTACAGATCCGGCAAAATGACGCCCTTGCCCGTGTATTGCCGACGATTGCATTGCCTTTTTTACCCGGAAACGGCCATATTCCCGAAACCGAACTGATCCGGCCGGTTTCAACAGGCGGATTTCCTTCCACACATTCCACGCATTCCACTGCATCGACCACGGCACATACGGGTAAAAATACATCACGCCGCGGTGTGGCGAATCAATCGAATCAATCGAATCAATCGAATCAATCGAATCAATCGAATCAATCGAATCAATAAATAAATGGCCAATAAAAACGCATTTATATTTTGGAACAGACTCGCGCCTTCGCCCGACAGCGAAGATGTGGCCGATGCGCTGCGCTGCGAGGTCCGGGACCCATTGTGGCTCCTGGCGCGTCAATGGCAGATGGGCGAGTTCAGGGCCGAGGATGCGGGGACTGCCGCCTATTCGCATATTATCGCCCATACAGCGCCCCTGCAGCGTTTTTCGGCGCCGGGTCAAACGCCGCTTCCGGTACCGCCTGAAATGCCTTTGGATGCCGCCATTGAGCGTATCGAACCCGAATTCGACCTTTCCCTGCGCCTGGAAGCGGGCCGGAAATGGCGCAATCTGCTGATCCGGGCAGGCCGGCCGGATGCCTGGGAGACCTTCCGGGGGAATCCGTTGCTTCAGTTCAAAATCCCTGCGCCTGCGTTCAATCCTGAGAATGCCGGACTCAGGGCCTTTTACCATGAACCCTATGCCCAGACGGTGGCAGCACTTGGGAACGGCCGTGCAATGGACGGCGCCGAGCTGTATGAGGAATTGAAGACCCGCAAAGCATCGGAATTCCTGCCGGAGGAAGACCCGGAAGTCGATGCCCTGGGGGGGCAATGGATGGAATGGGTGAACGAACGCCTGGGCATCGCCCCGGTCGCCGCCGCCAGGTGCTGGGATCCGTCCAGACTGGAATACAATGCAACCGCGGCGGCGGTTTTACCCGGAGGCCGGATGGCGGCTCTGCAGGCGCCGGAGCACAACGGGCGGTCGATGAACTGGTATAGCTGGCAGGAAACAGGCGACCTCACGGGGCTGGATCAAAATCTGAGTCCGGATGCGGTGCAAACCCATCGCCGGACGTTGGCGCCGACGCCGGTGGCTTTTCCCGGCATGCCCCGCGCCCGTTGGTGGGAGATGGAAGACAGCACGATAGACCTGAGCAATATACGAGCGAATAAAACCGATACCGGGCTGCTGCTGCTGGCGGAGTTCAGTTTATTGTTCAGCAACGACTGGTTGCTGACGCCGCTGTCCTTGCCTGCAGGCGTATTGTCAAAAATAAAAAGCATCCGGGTCACGGACGTTTTTGGCATCCAGTCCATCATCAATAACCAATATGCGACGGTTCCGAATCCCGACTGGCGGCTGCACCAGTCAGGGGCAACCGTCCTGGACGGCTGGTTATGGTTGCCGCCCGTCAACAGCGCCCGGCTGGAAAGCGAACCGCTGGAAGAGATCAAGTTTATCCGCGATGAGATGGCCAATCTATGCTGGGCAGTTGAAAAAACCGTACCGGATGGTATTGGCGGAAGCGTGGAAGGCGCCGGAACGGCTCTTGGACTGGAGGCCTGGCTCTCAGCCCTGGCAGGCGGCGGCGAACCCGTCCCGGTTTCCCCGGAGGTAGTCGCAGATTTCAGGTACCGGCTCGGCAACACGGTTCCACCTCATTGGATACCGTTTATCCCGTTCAAACCCGACGCCGGAAGCCCGGAGATCGTTTTGCGCCGCGCCGCCATGCCCCGCCTGATCGAAGGCCGCGAACCTACGCGCATCCGCCCCCGCACCTGGTTGTTGCGCAATCCGGGCGCAGGCCAATCCCGCTATGATATCCGGGAAGAAGAAATTCCCGCAATGGGCATTACGGTACGGGGAGTATGGCGGCGCACCCGCTGGCTGGACGGACGGACAATTACCTGGCTTGCCCGGGAAAAAAGCCTCGGAAAAGAACCGGAAAGCAGCGGATTGCAGTTTGATTTGATGGAATGAGGAAATAGATTGGATTGGTTCGATTGGTACGATTGATACGATTGGTTCGATTGATTGGATTGGAAACGGAGGCCATCGCATCCTCAAATCCTCGCATCCTCCCCAAAGGGGTCTCCATAGGAGTCCTTCGGACCTTTGGACAATTTTTCGATTGGTTCGCCGCGGCGTGGTACCCGCATGGGCCTTAGCCCGGGCGGAGGTTCGATTGACGTCTTCGAATCAACAAATCAACAAATCAACAAATCAACAAATCAACAAATCAACAAATCAAC
>CAZLEF010000018.1:0-99738 GCA_964558465.1 uncultured Lewinella sp.
CTCACTTATGCGAATATTACCCTGAGCTGGTATACCTTGTTCCGTTATACCATCGATACGGTTACCGGTTATTTTGCCTGGTGGGCCGTACGCGCCATCGTGATCCGGATGGACCAAAAAATGCCTTACGGCGACAGGCCGCTAAAAAGGATCCTGATCCAGTTGGTCCTCACCACGATTACCGGGGTGGCTGTGATTATTCTGATCACAGAACTGCTCAATATTATTGTGACCAACCACCCCGTACCGCTGAGTTTTTACCTGTTTGACGTCTTTATTTTTGTCATCTGGTTTTTTGTCATCAACGGCATTTACATCGGTATGCATTATTACGCCGAATGGAAGGCGTCGGAAACCCGCCGGCAGGAAGAAAAAAAGGTCAGGGCCGAAGGATTTACCCTGAAACATGGGAAACAGAACCTGCTGATCCCGTTCAGCGAAATACTCGGATTTTATGTGGAAGACGGGTATACCATCCTGTTCACCCGGGAAAACAAAAAATATTTTCCCGACAAGTCGCTGGACAAAATTGAGGAAACGCTCCCCGAAGAGTGGTTCTTCCGCCTCAACCGGCAATATATCCTCCAAAGAAATGCCGTAACCGGATTTAAAAGAGCCGGTGACGGCAAAATCGATGTGCTGGTTAACGCCCCGGATCAATTCCCCAAAACCATCCAGGTCAGCCGGCTCAAGGCGGTTGCCTTTAAAAACTGGTTTGATCCTGAAGAAGCTGAGAATTAAGTTGGCAGTCCGCAGGCCTCTGAGCGTAGTCGAAGAGGCAGTCTTTTATGCCGTTTCCACCTTGTACCGCCGACGTCTCGTCGGTCGGGCCGGATGCCGATATTTATAGTCCGCAGTCTTTTCATCCGTTATCAAATAAAAATTCATTCCCCAATTAACGAACTGCAGACTGAAGACTGCAGACTGAAGACTGCCAACTACACTTCACCCCCCATTTTGCTACATTTCACCCAAAACGGCCCGTTTTTACTTGCAAACACCCCTCCTTTCAGGCCTACATTTGTGGCATCACCACCAAAACGGTTTTCAACCATGAAGTCCATTATCATTTTAATCGGAACACTTTTGCTGACCTCACCCACGGTGCGGGCGCAAAACAATCCTGAGCCGACCGATGGGTACCGCAACTTTCCCCTCGTGGTCGGCGTGCAGTTTCAAAATTTCGCCCTTCCCTTCAAGGATTGGAAGAGCAATTTCACCCATATCGGTTTTTTTGTCGGAACCGAAGTGAGTCTGAACGGCAAACATACCTGGATACAGCAATTTCAGGCCGGGTACTACCTCAACCGTGAAATGGGGAACGGCTTTTTTGCCCTGACCCAATCGGTGTACCGGCCTGCAGTATTCGATCCGTTTTATCCGGAGGTAAAGGCGGGCATCGGGTGGCTGCGCGTGGGGCATCCGACAGATACGTACGCCTTTCAAAACGGAAAATGGGAAAAGGCTGCGGGGGGAAAATCCCAGTTGATCGTTCCCCTGGGAGTCTCGGCAGGTTACAACTTTGACAATCCCGAAACCTCCGTCTCGCCCTTTGTCAGTTACCAGATCTTACCCGCCCTGTTTTACAACGATGTTATTCCTTTGAATTTTTATACACTGATCCAGGCGGGGAGCAGGGTTCAGTTTAAATAGGTAGACGGTAGACGGCCCACGGTAGACGGCCCACGGTAGACGGCCCATAGGACTCCTTTGGAGTGAATAGTCAGGCTCCTGAGCGGAGTCGAAGGAGACGGTAGACGGCCAACACCTCAAAGCTCAAAGCTCAAAACTCACAACCCAAAGCATCCCATTCCATCAAATTAAAAAGTCCGTTATGAAAAATCCAATGCTTATTTTGATCTTCCTGCTGACCGTTTCAGGCATAAATGAATCCTGTTTTGCCCAATCCAAAGGGGTTGCGCTTCAACAGATCATGGATAAATACACGCAAATGGGGTTGCCCGGCGTGTCCATTGCCATTTATTCCGAAGACGGGCCCTGGGCAGGCGCTTCCGGTTTTTCGAAGATCGAAACCCAAACGCCGATGCATCCCGGCAATCTGCAATATTCGCAGAGCGTTTCAAAAACCTATATGGCGGTGGCCATTTTGAAAATGTACGAACAGGGGAAGATCAACCTGGATGAGAAGATCACGGTTTACCTTCCCGAATCCGTAACCGTAAAAGTCACAAGCGCCGGCCAGATGACCGTCCGCATGCTGCTGAACCACACTTCGGGCGCGGCGGAATACAATATGGCGCCGGCATACGTCAGTTTCCTGTTGCAACATCCGCTGCACGAATTCACGCCGATGGATTATCTCGATTTTGTCGCGGGCCAACCGGTCCAATTCACACCGGGCAGCAAATACCGGTACACCAATACCAATTATGAGTTGCTGGCGCTGATCGGCGACCGGATCACAGGCGATCACGCCAAATTTATCCGGGAGGAAATCTTTCAGCCTTTGGGTCTGACCAACAGCTTTTACCGGGAAAATGCCAACTATCTGGACAAACCCGAACTGGTGAACTCCTATTGGGACCGGTACAGCAACGGCATCCTCGAAAACTGCACACAGATGCAAAAAGTGAACGTCGCGTCCATGATCGGCGACGACGGCATGATCGCCACGCCGATGGATTATGTGTTGTTCCTGAAAGGGCTGTTCGAAGGCAAATTGCTCTCTCCGGCTACGATGGAACAAATGATGGATTTTGTTTTAAAAAATCCGGCTGATGAAAAAAGTTACGGGTACGGGTTGGGTATTCACCGCGACTACCAGCAGGGGTTGGTGGAATACGGCCATACCGGCGGCGGGATCGGCGCGGGCTGTTACCTGGGGTATTTCCCGGATAAACAAACTTACTTCTTTTTTGCCATCAACCTGGGAACATCCATTAACAGCCCGGTTTTGGAGAAAGTTGCCGGCATGCTGGAGGAAATTTGGGGCGTGTTGATCGGATAAACCGGAAAGGAAGCGCCGACAGATATGTTAAAATCAGGGGAAGGCTGCGACTGCCGTTGATTCAGGCGTTAAGGAGAAGAAAACGCCCGTTATTCCGGGCATTTCTTCATCACCTAACTGTCATGTATGAAAAACCTGGTCTTGTTATGCTGCCTGCAATTATCGGCTGCTGTATGTTTTGGACAACCATCCTCACAGCTTGCCGACCCGCGGGAAATCCTCCAAAAGTCAGCGGAATTGCTGAAAGAAATGAATTTGTTCCGGTATGAATCGGCTTACCGGATCAAATATTTCGACAATCAGGATACGACTCCTGTCTCCATTCAGCAGTGCATTGTTTTAAAAGCGCCGAAAGACACCATCCTGAACTACTGCGCCCGTGTGGCAGATCAGGATGCGGAGCGGGTTTACGATGGCGTCAATTTCCTGATGATCTGGCACAAGAACAAAAAAATATTACGCGACAACCCGCATGTCACCGGAAAAAAATTTGCCTCAAATAATATTCAGAAGTCTCATATTCCCGGATTTTTATATTCCAATCAACCCTTTAACGCCTATCTGACCGAAGCGGAACGGCTTTCCCTGACTGAAGCCCGGTTGTACGGGCAAAAATGCTGGAAAATTGAAGTGCTTTTTCCTGCAAACGAAGAGATCACTTTTGTGAAAAGGGTGGTGTTTATTGACCAGGAATCCGGCTTCCCCATGCGAATCGAAGGGTATGCCAAATTCCAGGATATCCAGGACGAATACTGGGAACTGGATCTCAAGAATATCCGGGCGGAAAGAAAGGAGAATGCGGTATTTACCGATTTTTACACCTATCCGGAGGGCTACGCCGAAGAGGTTTACACTGCCCCGAATTTCAGTTTTGAATTGCTGCGGGAAGGGTCGGCGTGGATTCCCTTTGAAGGCAAAGACCTGGCAGGCAATCCCGTCGTTCCGGACTCCGCCGGCAGTTCCGGGTTGGTCCTGATCGACTTCTGGTACCTGGCCTGCGCGCCGTGCATGCGGGCGATGCCGGAAGTGGCGGCGCTTTCGAAAAAATACAAAGACCAGGGACTTTTGGTCCTGGGGCTGAATCCGTTTGACGATCCGGCTGTCCGGTCAGAGGAAATCAAAAAATTTTCGGCGCGTTTCGGGGTGGAATACCCCCTGGTTTTTATTGGCAAAAAAGTAGCGGAATCCTATCTGGCGAAAACCTACCCGACTTTTTATTTATTCGACAAAGGCAAAATGGTTTTTGCCGGCGCTGGGTACAGCCCGGAAAAAATGGCTGAGTTGGATAAAAAAATTAAAGGGCGCCTGAAAAAATGAAAAATCAAGGCGGAGCGTACCGGCCGGTGATTTCGCCGGATAAATGATAAAACAAATCCCCATGCCGAACCAGAATGCAATTGGTAGGCAGGATCGTTCGGTTTCGATCCGCCGTATACAGACCAGGACGCCGCCGAATTCCTGAACGGGATCCCCAGCTTGTCTGCTGTGGTGAATTGGCGTTTTGCCATGCTCAAAATTACAGTTTTTGAACTGTAATTGCGTCCGATCTATTTTGGAGCCGAAACACTGTGCCGACGCTTAGGAGGCATATACGCACATCCGGTTGTTATCCCTTCTTTTTATTTTACGTACTTATATGTCGATTAATCGATGTCGATTAATCGTTAAATCTTAACCCAGCGCACCACTTTTTGCTGCCTTTCCGCTTCTATTGCTACAAAATAAACTCCTGCTGGAATTAGTCCGAAATCAATCAGGGAAATACGGTTTTCACCCGGATGAATTTGTTTTTTAACAAAAGAAATCACTCCTGAAATACCGGACAGGCGCAAAGTTACCTCCTGTTCTTTTTCCGAATAAACGATCAGCGTTGATGCTTCGGTGGAAGGATTGGGCGAGACCGTGATGTTTAAAAAACTCCTTCCAGCCTCCTTTGTCGCTACCGGTTGCGTTGAAACCTCGATTCGTACCTTACGGATATCATTCCTGAACACCTCCACTTGTGGAATCACGGTTAAATCATCAGCCTGCACCATGGTCGAACCGCTTTGTAGTATTTGATTGGTAAGAAAATCCTTGACCTGCCAGTAAACAGGCGTACCGGAGACGGGCTTGAACTGCTGAGACTTGCGTATGGCCAGGTCGGCTGTAAGGAAGTCATGCGGGCAGTTGTCGTTGCCAAAAACAGCGTTCGATTCGAGCCAGGCCGTTACTTGCCAAGTTCCCGCGCTTTCCGCCGTGTTTCCCCAACGGTGCCAGCCGCCCCAAGCTCCCCAGTTGTCGCCGTCGCCGTTGTTGATGCCAAACATTCCTGTTCCAGGGTCGTTATTTTTCGGGTCGAGGCGGTGGTTAAAAAAGGCGGGGAAGGACTCGTCGCTACGGTAGCGACTTTCGGCGAAGGCCACATCCTCTAGTGCAGTCTGCTGATTTGCCTGATTGCCTTTGATCCAATGGTCGTTGAACAGCGGCGCGTCATCCATAGTATGCGCTCGCTCGCTCCACATACTTTGAATGCCGATGCCGAGAGAGTCGGCTTTTCGATAATTTTCGACCACATAAGCATCCCATCCCATCGTGCTGCCGTTGTCGTTTTTGCTGTGCCAGTGGCGGATGAGGGGGAGGTCGCGCGATGCCGAGCAGTTATCCAAAAGGTTAAAAAGGTGCAGCAAATGGATGGTTTCGCCCGCCTGGTTTTTCAAATTGGTGGGAAAATTGAGCGATGGCTCTCCAAAGGTTGCCACGTTGTCGCCCGGCGTCGGGCCGCCAAAGCCATTGTTGAAAATAGTGGCTGAAGCATAATGTTCGGGAAAACATTTTACGATAGCCGTCGTGCCGGCCGAACCCATGCTGTGGCCCAAAATCTGGATGCGATTCGGGTCAATATTGAAATGTTTCAGGAGCCACGAATCTATCCAAAGATACCGGCGCTGCGTGTAATTGACAATCGTGTCTACATCTGAGGTCGTATTGTTGGCTGTGAACGGGTCGTAATTTTTACGCCAGCCAAAATGCCAGGTCGCCCTGTTCGGATTCGGTGGGTTTTGGTCTTCCCATCCAAAAAGGTCGTCGTTATGCGCCAAAAGTATGCCTTCCACAGGTTTGATGTTGACGGACGGGTAACTACCTGCCAGCGCCTGACGGGCTATATTGCCGCCGCCGTGCAGCCAAACAGACATTGGGAATGGCTGCGCGGTATCCAATCCAACGGGAGCTGAAATGAAGAAAAGGCTCGGCATCCCGTTTTTTGCAGCGTTCGCCGTGACGGGAAAATCCGGGCGGTTTTCCCACTGGTTTTGCCGTCCGTCGGCCCACATCATAAAAGCGAAACAGATAAACCCGTTCGCAAAGGGCGAAGGGAACAAGGCTTGCAAATGACACTCCACCGGATCGCTTGCCGGATTGAATTGAAAAGGCACGGCCGAAACAGTAAGGTTTTGCCCGGAAGTAACGGTGGTTTCCCCCTCCGCCACGACTGCGAAAAACAACAAACCCGCTTCATGCGGTGTGAAGACGAACAGCGCCTCGTTAGCCGCCAATTGATACTTTCCCGGCCCGCTCTGCGCCGGAATACGAGGCGTTGTCGAGGTATCAATTTGTTCTTTCAACGCCGCACAGATGTACTCAAATTTGTGGAGTTTGCCTACCCGTATAGCGTTGTCCGCAGAGGTGAACGGAGTAGGCTTGGCGTAAATCTCGTACCAATCAGGCAACGGTGCTTCGACTTTCCATACCACCCACACCTGCCCATCGGCGTACCATGCGCGGACATTGGTTTGAGCAAAAAGGGGGCTGCTTATCGCCAGCAAGATGGCAGAAATTAAGAATTTAACCATATTAAAATTGATTTCATGTGGTATTTTAATTTGGGATAACTGGCGCATTGACGAATACCCGCCGCCTTCGTTGCTTTTGTGTTGAGCCTTTAGCGGCGGGTTTGTGTCAATGCTTTGTTCTGCGAATTTTGTTACCCTCTCAGTAATTTGGGAGTTTCAGCTTCGCTCAATCCATCTAATTGAATTGCATTTTTCGCATAATTGAATGCAAATTCAATATTTGAGCCTGCTCCGATAGCATCATAAAATGCCGTTGAAAATGTGATTGCGGCTTTGTCTGTTATGGAATAACTCATACCAATTACAAATTTGATGTGTTTTGCAATTTCACTTGCTTGCGCTTCGGAATAGCAAGCATTTAAGACTACACACTCTATTGAGTCAGAGAAAAGACTAAACAATTGTCCCAATGCTTTTGCATTAACCATTTTGGAAACACCATTGTCATCTTCAAGAATTATTCCTCCATCTATTCCAACCTCTTTACTTTCAAAGTTATTAAAAAATGACTTGTCTTCTGCTCCATGTCCAGAGAAATGAACAATGTTAGGCAGGTCATTTAAAATAGAGCGCCTCAAATCCATTGGGCGAGTTGCGAATCGTTGTAGTAAGTCGAAATTATCCCTTAGTTTAGACCTTAATAGCCCTTCACTAATATCTCGAACTTCTGCTCCTAATCTTAATCGCCCTGTATCGGTAGGATTAGATGCGAAAAATAGTATTTTTTTCTTTTCCAAGGTTGCCACATTAATATTTTGTGATTTGGTGATGTCAACTCCTTCTAATAACTCCTTTACCTTTATTTTTTTTCTTAATTTAGGAACAAAATAATCTTCAACTTCCTCTTCTTGACAAATAATTAATTCTTCATAGTCAATTAAAACTCCTTCATGGGGTATTTTTTGATTGATTTTTAATGCTTTAAAAGATGCGTGAATATCATCAAGATGAAATCGAATATTCCCCAAAAGTTCTTTTTTACGACTTTCACCTTTAATGGAAATGTTGAGAGTTAAGTTTGTCCTATCAGTAAAAATAAAAGCCGTTAAGTCTTCTTTTTTTATCATCGCTCCATCTCTCCAATATTTTCCATCAACAATGAATTGGTGGAGTTTTACAATCAATCGTGAGATAATACTGCTTGGCAAAATGTCGTAATTATACTGAAATTGTAAAGCTCCCTTATCTTCCCAAACTAAATTTTGCGGTCTTTCTGCTCCAAATGCATTAGGTATAAAAATAGTTCTTCTATTGTCAGGCAAGAAATAGCATAACTCAAACTTTTCCATCAAGCCTACAATAAATAGATGCTGGCTTCTTGGAAATTTTTTTTTGTCTAATACATCAACAAGTTTATCTATAGAAATCACTCCTTTTTGTTGAGCAAGGATAGGAGAATTGATAATTTTATATACGCCTTGTGTAACCCATTCTGGATTCAACACTTGTGTTTGCTCTAATTCTAATTCTTCTCTAAAATTCAATACAATGCCTAAATTATGCAATAAAGAAACTAAGGCACTCATGCTATCTTCCTTGAACTCAGGCTCTATTTCACGACAAATCTGTACATAATCGTTGTAACTAATGAAATCTTCTTTTATTTTCGACAAACGATTTTTTATTGCAAGGTAACTTTGTGGGATAGGCTTTCCAAGATGCGGAAGTTTGGTTATAGCATTTTCAATGTCATCCTTCAATTCGTTAATTCCAATATTGTTAACACATGAAGTTTCAACAAAAGATTGGATATTTGGATAGTTTATGAGGTATGTTCGTTTGTCAATGTTATGAGTATGGACTTCACATTTATTTATTGCCACGATTATTGGAGAATCAGGAGCAAAACTCTGCACAAGTTTTAACCAATAACTTAACTCAGTTTCTCCATATCTATCTTCTTCCCTCGGAGTAACAACTACAACATAGACAGAATTTTGTGTCATAAAAAATTTATGAGTTGCGTGCATAATCTCTTGTCCTCCAAAATCCCAAATATGAACATCAATGTCGTTTTCTCCTCTAACTTTCCAATCCCTAATACTTATACCTTCTGTTTTTATTTCATTAGGATTATATTTTCCATCTATTATTGTATTAACGAGAGAAGTTTTGCCAACATTTCCTGAGCCAATAAATATTATTTTAGCCTCATATAATGGAACATCTCTGTTTTCAATTATTGCAAGTTCAATATCATCAATTTGGTCTATAATATGCAGTAATGTATCTACGATTTTATTATACTCCATTTGAACATCTCGTGAACTCAAGACCCCAGTTATTTCGTTTTTCCTTACCATATGGTATCTTGAACTTAACAATATCACTGAGTTTGCAAAGTCAACATTTTTCGTATAATCTTGCGAATAATCAATTGTACGCTTAATGGCGTCAGAAAGGTCGCCAGTTGCTATTAACATCTTTAATTCACGTTTTGAGATTTTCATTTTTTATTTTATTTTTATTTCGCAGAACGTTTGGCTTGCTGCCGTGCCGCCGTGCGTTGGCTTTGCGGGTTGGCTGTTCGGCGGCATGGACAGCAAGCCTTTGTTATCATCTTTTATTTTGTAACTTTTTTTCAATGTTGATTATTTGAACGTCAAGCATTTTTAAAAACCATTCATTGAAAATATTATCAATAAAAGAGTTGAAGTCTTTATTACTTTTGAAACTGTTTTTTAAATCTTGCTTTAATTTAGTCATATCTTTAAATTCGATTAAGAGTTTGTTGTATGCCTTTTCTTTCTTTTTTTCCATAAAGTATTGTGATAAAGGCAGATTTAAAAATCTGGAAATTATTAAAGCAAAAATCCCCAATCCAAATGACAGGAAAGATAACAAAGCAGCAACGACTATCATTCCAATAGCAGTTTTTCCATACATATCACTCATGTCAATATGTTTCAGGGTGTCATTAATGTTTGTAATTTTAATTTTATCAGAAAAATCAGCAATTGTTTGGTCGGGATGTAAGTTGAAATCTTTTTGTTTATATCCATACCTGTTATAAATATGCTGCAATTTATTTTCAATATCCTTTTGACTGTCATCTATCCATTTAGGTATAATCGCTTCAATTTTTTGTTTAACTTTTGAGTCTGCTAATCTTTTCTCTATTTCTTCCTTTATTAACCTTTCTAAATATTCTACATCAAACTCGCTGGCTTCTTTTGCCTTCCACTCGTGTAATTTTGTCAACATTGCATCTTTTATAACAATCTCCGAAAGGTGTTCTGATAATATGTTATTTAAGTTGTCCCTATAAATATTTAATGATTTTATATCACGCAAGGTTCTAATGTCACGCAATAAAAGCAATAAGTCATCATCTTCAATTGAATAACTTACGGTATCATCAATGTATATAATTTTATAGCCTTCGTAATCGGATAATAGGTTCAATAGAGCATTACTGATTTTCAGTCTTTCAGCAGAATACACTTCTCTAATCATCAGACCATGTATATATTCTTTGTGTGATGTGGATAATCTTCCTTGTAAAGCCATGATTTTTTTTTCATACTCTTCCAATTTGTCAAGGTCAAAAAGCTTCATTTTAACATCAATAATATCCTTTTGGAAAAAAATTAAGGCTTTTTCCAAATCGTCAGAACTTATTAGTTCTTTTATATTTTTCATATTTATCTATTTGATTGTTGATGATAACGGTTGCTTCCCTGCCAACCGCTCGCTGACGCGGCGGCTGACAGGGAAGCGTTAGTTATACTAATTTTTATGAATGATATTAACCTCAAATACAAAATTTTAATTTGAATTATTCAGATATTTTTTCAATCTTATTCATTAACTCTAATAATGAGTATGATATACTGTTTAATTCAAACATGTTGTTTTGCAACCCTCGTAAATTATCATTCTTCCATTTAGAAAATCTGCTTGACAAATGATAGATATCGTTACTATGCTCATGGTAGTATATATTGATAAACAGCATGGCCTCTTCTATAGCTTCTTCAATCTCCCCTCCAGACACTTTTTCTCTCACAATAGATATCGAACTAGTTTTGTCATCAATCGCAGATGATTTGTAGAACTCCCATTTATTAGGAGGCTCTGCCTCCTTATTTAGAATTTTATCCACATCTAACGTTATGTCTTCAAACCACCACCCTCCACATAGAGACTTTGGGTTGTATTCAAAAAAACCATACCCTTTTTCGTTTGACCTGTCCCATTTCCATTTAAAAAAAATTACACTTGTTTTAAATACTACTCCTTCTAAGTGACCGGAAAAAGCATAACCATTCCAATCGTATTTTCCAACAAATTGAATACTATTATCCATTTCTCTAAACTTTAATCGCCCGGTTACCCCTCTCCAAACTCCAGAGCAAACATACTTTCTTTCCGCCTCGGAATTCAACAAGATTTTAATAGGCTTAATCTTTTCAATCTCTTCAGTGAATGCTATAGTACCTAAATAAAATGGATTATGGATAAAATCCTGCCATAATCTCGACTGAAGGTCTTCAATATTTTTTTTATCTGATTTCGCCATTTTATTTTTTTTTAGTATAACAGCAGCTTCGCCACTGTTTTTCCACACAGGAAAAATAGTCGGTGAAGCAGAGTTGGTGGCAGTCAAGTTTTTAAAAAAGGTTTCTGCGAAGAAACCAGCTCTGCTTCAGCTCAAAAACAATTGCGCAGATCTTCGATCTTCGATGTTGTTTTTTCCGCTTCAAAAACGTTTTTCAAAAAATGACCCAACCCGTCGCAGCCAAAAACGCCCCGCTACAAACCACAATGCCCCTGCTTTTGGCAAGGCCAGAAAGCAGGAGCATTGTGTCGTTTTTTCGAGTGTTTAGCCATACCAGGATTTTTTACCAAAGATACATAAGTTTTTTTTACTTGCATCTTATCCCGGCTTTAGCATTCTAGTGCCCCTGGCACTAGTTGGAGCGAATCGATACCCCCGTAATAATACAGGTTTTTATATTCCATGGCGTCGATGCTGACAAAATGCAAGCCGCCGTAATTGAAGGAATAATAATCGGGCCCCAGGTAACGTCCCGTAGTTTCACCGGATCAATCCCAAAAACAAATCCCCATGCCGAACCAGAATGCAATTGTAGGCAGGATCGTCAGTTTCGATCCGCCGTTTACCGATCAGAACGCCGCCGAATTCCTGAACCAGTACCCGGATGGTGTTTCTATCCAATTAGAAGGCGACCAAAATACACGGTTACTCCCGGGCGACCTCGCTGCCGGCCGGCTGGAAATCCTGGCTGAACTCCGGAAAATGGAGGCCCCGGTCTACATAGAATTCAATCCCGAAAACCTGGCTGTTACCCGTCTCCTGATCCCGCTGGTTACGAAAGTCGAAACCGTTTCTACAACCCAGGACGGCGTAACCACGGTCGGATTCACAGCTTCCCATGCCCGTCATCGACTGGCGCCTGCCAATCCGGATTATGAGCAGTATCTGGAGGCGATTAAAACTGCAAAAGAGCAGGATCGGTGGCTGATCGTCACCACCCTTGATGATTTTGAAATCCTCGATGTGCGCCTCAGCCCTTTTGAACCGCCGGTTCCGGAAGTGGCCGCCCCCCCTGTTGCAGGAGGATGCCTGGACTGGCTTTGCCGCTGGATCAAATGGCTTCGTTTCTGGTTCTGCTGCGTATCGGAACAAAAAGCCGTTCAATTGTTCAACATGGTAGGCGCGCTGACCTGCGACCCGCTGAAAGTGCCGTCGCCGTGCATCCCTTTTCTTTATCCGGACGACGGCTGCTGGGCCCGCGCCCACGAAATGTGCCGGCTGATGATCGCAGCAGGCGCCCGTCCAAAAAAGGTATGGATTGACGGCAGGCTGACGGCGCCGACGCGGAATCATCCCAATTGTCAGGTGCGTTGGGGATGGCATGTGGCGCCAACCCTTTGCGTGCGAACAGGGTTTTTCCGTTCGGTGGAAATGGTGATCGACCCATCTCTATTCAAAACGCCTGTCCCGAAATTGACCTGGAAGGGAGCGCAGGGAGACCCCGCCGCCACCCTTACCGATACCCCGGCTTCACTGTATTGGCGCAACTATATGCCGACGGATCCAAATTATATCGACACGAACCAAAGGTTGCATTATTACCGGCTGCAACTCAAAAACCGTGCATTAAGCGTTGGCGCCCCGCCTTATGCTCATTGTCCTTGAAATGAGTCTGTAAAAAAACATCCCGGGTCTGTGGGCCCGGGATGTTCCAATCTGTTTTGCACATATCTGAATCGCCGGTAATTTAAGTAAACCGGTTAATCGTCGTCTGATCATGCAGATCCGCTTCCACGGCGTATAAGGTGATATCACTTGTGGGCGACGGGGCATAGGCGCCGCCCCCAAAGCGGAAGGAAGCGCCGTCTGCGCAATAGACATGTTTTTTGTCAATCTTTTTCAGAATGGAGGAGGATACCGACGACAGGTTCACACTGAACAGGTCCGCCCAATCCTGGCCCGCTGAATTGCGATTAAACCCGATCATAAATAATTTCCCGTTCAGGTCCCTGAGCAGGTTCAGGCTTTGATATTTGCCGTAATTGCCGTCAATCCAGCCGGTTGTGTTTTTTTGGCTTTCATCCCAGGTTTTAAACAGGCTGAAAGTAAAATTACCCGATGTAAGGTATTGGGTGTCGGACCGGTAAAAATCGATGACATCTGAATCCCAGCCGCCGACGGCCAGCAATACATGGCCGGGTTGTTGCACGATCCCGACAGCGCCTGCTGTTTCATGCTGCCGGAAAATGGGGTTGCCGACCGGCGCCGGATTTGTCCTGTCCGTAAGATCATAAAATACGACGGTTGAAGTGTTCGGATCATTGCCACCTTCAGCGCCTACTGCCAGAATATTGCCCAGGACCTGTATTCCGCTGGCATGGTTGTGCCGCATACCGGGAAAATCGTCGTTGATGCGGACCACCTTTATGACCTGGCCTATATCCGAAGGCCGGATGACAACAGGCCACCGGACGATGAAAAAATAAGCTACGGAGTTGGAACTGCCGGAAATGACAAGGTGCCGGTTGTCCAGTTGCTGAATTCCCTGCAGATGCCCGCCGGAAGGGATGGTGAAACCGGTCCTGGTGAATTTTATAACCTGAGCATTGCCAGGCGCGTTGTAAAAAGCCAGCGGAATGGAATTGCTTTCGATTAACCGCCACGCGGATGCACAATCCTTGAAGTTGTTGTTGTGCGTGTCCGGGTCCGATCCGGCGCCGGAAATGACGTACTGCCTGCCGCCTGCATCGGTGTCTTCATAAAAGACTACCTTTCTGCTGCCCGACAAGCTCCAGGTGAGCGAAGACATCTCATCGTGCACGGAGGTGGACTTCAGCGAATGGATCTGGTCGTTGACACTATCCAGGTTGGCCGTAAATTTGTTTCCTTTGAAGTCCCGGTCTTCAAAGATGGTGAAATGATCTGCCATGATTCAATGGTTTTTAAAGGTTAAATTATAGATATTGAGTTTCAATCTGGTTTTTAGGCGCCCGGTTATAAGGCCGGACTGAATTCCTCCTTTTTTGCACCCCGCCAGTGCTGCATTTCCCCGATGACCATGGATAGCCCCTGCCGCCAGGCTTCGCCTATGCGGTCGGAATAGTGTTCTGCCATTTCCTCACGGATGGCTTCCAGGAGGCATTCCAGCACAAGCGGATAATATTCGGGGCGCACGCCGTATTTTTCATGGTTTTTACCCAGGGCCCGGAGCCCTGTTTTCAGGTATTCGGGCCTGCTGAGGGTATAAACGATGCCCCCGATCATATGGGTGATCAACCGGCCCTGGGCGGTCATATCCCCACCGAACAGCGACCTTACCTGGGGCGCCGCCTCAAATACCTTGCGGTAAAACCGGGCGGCAAAGGCTTCTTCGTTCCGGAGAATAAAATCAAGAGACGACTGGAGCTCCAGGTTGATATCCGTTTCTGCAAACCCTTCCAGTTCATACAGGTTGAACAGGCCGTCCTTCCCTTTCAGCTTCCGGTGATGGGTTTTCCGGATGCGGAGGGTTCCTTCCTGCAGGCTGTTGCGGATGGATTCGGAGATCAGGATGCCGGTTTCCGTTTCGCTGGTCAAACCCTGGATTCGGCTGGCGACATTGACCGGGTCGCCGACTACGGCAAACTGGCGGTGTTTGGGATGCCCCAGGTAGCCGATATAGGCCCGGCCGAAATTCAGTCCGACCCCGATCTTTATCCGGGTGTTAAAATCCTTGAAATCTGTACGGTTCAACCGGTTTACGGCCAATTGCATGCCCAGGGCTGCCCGGATGGCGTCGAGGCAGGTTTTTTGCCGCGTGCCGCCGGTTGTACCGAAAATACCGATGATCTCGTCGCCGACATACTGGTAAATGACGCCGTTGTTCATCAGGATCGGGTCGCCCAGTACGGTGTAAAACCGGTTGAGCAAATATGCGGTGTCGTACGGAAAATGGGTGGCCGCCAGGCCGGTGAAATCGCGCATATCACAAAAGAGTATCGCGATCGCCCGCTCTTCGGCCTCCCCTTCCGGCACGGTTTCCAGTTGGAGTTTGTTCACTTCAGCGCTCGACCAGATCAGCCGTTGTACGGTCACATCTCCTTTGGGGAATGTTTGACAGGCCAGGCGAATGGACGGGTCCCATTTCCGCGTACTGGTGGCATTTTGCTCTTTGGCGGTCCGGGGAGAGAGGTGTTGGTGACCTTCGAGTACCCGCACCCGGCAGGTGGTGCAGTTGCCGTTGCCGCCGCATTCGTGCAGATGAGGGATTTTGTTCTCAATAGAAATATCCAGCAAAGTGCTGTCCCCCGCTGTATATTCGACCGATTGATTGATTTCGCTATAGGTAATGACGGGCATGATGACAGGATTGCAGGGTTATACCGCGCGTCGGATGGTTTTTGGCAAACCATCCATCCTGCGGCATTATACTTCGCGCTTTTGGGAAGTTCCCCATGCACCACGCCAAAGCGTGGGCGGCGCGAAGTATAACAAATGATATTCACCCTGCAATTTTAACCCTCAAATACCGGGATATAGCCGGGAAATGATTGGATGGTCCTGTTTTTTTCTTGGGTGCGGGCATTTTATGAGCCCGCAGGGGGGGTACTAAAATGCCATCTTCACCCTGATCCCCTTTTTCGAACTTTCCAACGCAGCTTCGATCACCTGCATGCCCAACAAGGCTTCTTCCGCTTTCACCGCCGGGCCTGCGCCGTTGACAAGTGTCTCGTACAGGTTGGCGTAAAAGGCCGGATAATTGCCCGCCAGGGTTTCAATCCGCCCTTTGATATGCACGCCTCCGGAGGTGGTATTCAGCACACCCCAGTCTTTTTCTTCTTCCGTTCCCCAACCGGGGTTTCCCGGCAGTTGCCCCGCTTTCAGGGCAGCTTCCTGCGGGTCGAGGCCCCATTTGAGGAACGACCCCTCCGTGCCGTGCAGGATAAACCGGGGGCCTTCTTCCCGGACGAGGTAGCTGCTTTTGAGTTTGACCTTGACATGGGGGTAAAACAGGTCGATGTCAAAAAAGTCGTCCACTTCGCCGCCGGTCCGCATCGTGCGGATGTCGGCATGGACGCTTTCCGGTTTTCCAAACAAAAAGAGCGCCTGATCGATCAGATGGGAACCCAGGTTGTAGACGATCCCCGTACCGGCTTCGGACGTCTCTTTCCAGGTATTGGGTTGAATGAAATTCCGGTACCGGTCGAAATGGGATTCAAACTCGACCAGGCGCCCCAGCAATTGGTTCTCAATCACCTTTTTTACCGTCAAAAAATCGCCGTCCCACCTTCGGTTCTGGAATACGGTCAGGATCAATCCTTTTTGGCGGGCCAGTTCAATCAGTTCTTCCCCCTGTTCCACCCGCTGGACAAAAGGCTTTTCCAGCACCACGTGTTTCCCGGCGTTCAGGGCCGCCTTTGCCAATTCAAAATGGGTTGCGTCGGGGGTATTGACAACGATCAACTCAATTGCCTTGCCGGCCAACAGGTCGTTGAAATTCCGGACAACTACCTGGTTGCCGTAAGCCGCCGCCGCATTATTTTTGGTGCGCTCCAGGACTTTTACCACCTCGAACCCAGGGTGAATCCGCAACAACGGCCCGTGAAAGACCATGCCGGACATGCCGTAGGAGGATAACCCGACTTTTATGATCCGGTCCATAAAATTTAGAGGATTGACACAGCTCAGTTATTGATAAACATAAAAATAAGTCAGTCCATTGGTCTCTTCAACCTGCACCGGAAAGCCATCGGCGTTGTATTCCAATGTTCTTACAAAATTGGCACTTCCTGTCGCTTTGATCACATTATTCGGGCTTTTATTGAAAGGGGTGATATAGGCGGGTTATTCATGATTTTTGGATTGTCATTTTAACATCATAATGCCCCTGGGCGTCCTGATTTTAGCGATCAAGGCCGGTTGGGCGGCCTGGGTTACGGTCAAATTCAATCCCAGGGCGTTCAATTTGGCTTGCAGACCGGCCGGCTCGGGGTGTTCAGCCCAAAACTCCAGCAATTCGCATCCCGCCGGAGAAGAAACCGCGGGGTGGACGGAGTTTTTCCAATCAATAAAAAAGGGAACGATACCGTCGCCGGGATCGGTGCGCGGGTCTGAGTTGCGCCACTGCAGCACGGTTCCGTCCGGTTTTTGGCGCTGCCCTTCGATGATCTTTCCGAGCGTAAAGCCGTGTTCCCGGGCGGAGTTTTCCAGCCCTGCGAGGTCGCCGGTTCCGGCTGCCCATCGGGTTAAACGCGGTTCCGCAATGGCATCCACACCCAAAACCCTGGGCAACTCCGGATCGGGTTGCCCAGGGTCGGGCGCAATGATCTCAAGGTAGGTGTTCCGGCCAAGAGAAAGGAGCGCATTCCAGGTGCCCCAACCCTGGTGCCGGCCGCCGATCACAGGTTCCACACCGGTTAAGTCTGCAATGCGGCGCATGCCTTCGTGCAGGTCTTTGACGGCGTATACCAGGTGGTCGATTTGCATGGCAAGGAGTAGTTGGCAGTTGGCAGTTGGCAGTTGGCCGACTGCCAACTGCCAACTGCCGACTGTCGAACACCATTATTTCGGTACGTTATTCGGATTCAGCAGGTCATAAAACTGATCCAGTTTGGGCAGAATAATGATCCGGGTACGGCGGTTGGTTGCCCGGCCTTCTGCGGTGTCGTTGCTGGCCAGGGTATTGTATTCCCCGCGGCCGGCGGCGACGAGGCGATTCGGGTCGATATTATGCGTTTTTTGCAAGGCCCGCACCACCGAGGTGGCCCTTTTGACGCTCAGGTCCCAGTTGTCGTCGATGCAGGCATTTTTGATGGGCACATTGTCGGTATAACCTTCCACCATGACTTCGAGATCCGGCCTGGATTTGACGATTTCGGCGATTTTGCCCAGCACTTCGTTGGCCCTTGAAGTAATGGTTGAGCTTCCGCTCTGGAACATCATCTTGTCCGACAGGTTGACAAAAACCACGGTTTTGTCCACTTTAACTTCCACGTCGTCGTCTTCCAGCCCCTTAGGCAGTACACTTTTCAGGTTGACTGCGAGCGCCAGGTTGATGGAATCCGCCTTGGTTTTGGCTGCTTGCAGCAGGTGGATGTATTTGTCTTTTTTCTCCAGTTGCGCCAGGGTTTCCTTGATATTGTCGCTGGCGGATTGGGAAAGGACGGTCAGGTCGCCCACCTGGGAGAGTTGTTTGTCGCGTTGGACCTTCACATCATCCAACTGGGCCCTGAGGTCCGCGATCTGCTCCTGGCGAAGTCTTTCGGCATTCTGGGCATTCCGCAGTTCGCCCCTGAGCCTTTCCCGGTCCTGATCGCAGGCGGCCAGTTGGTTCATGTAAGAACTGAGGCTCTCTCCGCATTTGCCCAGGTCTTTGTTGGCGGTGTCCAACTCCAGTTTCAGGGCGTCAAATTGTTTTTTGCTCACGCAGGAAGCCATTGACAGTCCGAGGCATAAAATGAAAATAAATCTCGCAGTTGTGTTCATAAGCGTTTTTTTAAGATTATGAGCCGTAAAAATAGCCAGAAGGCTGTTTCACAGTCCGGCTTTGAAGGTTCAAAGATAAAAAAAAGGGGGTAATTGGGTAGTTGGCAGTTGGCAGTCTGCAGTTGGCAGTCTTTTCATCCGTTGTCAAATAACAATTCATTCCTCAATTAACGAACTGCGGACTGAAGACTGAAGACTGCAGTTGGCAGGCCTCTGAGCGTAGTCGAAGAGGCAGTCTGCAGTTTTTTGAAACGGGCGAAGCCGAAGTTCAGGTGGCTCCCGGATCCAAAACCAGGATTTGGCTGGTCTATCCGGATTTATTTCTAATTTTAGGGGTCTGTTATTCAAAACAAAACGACTTACACATGAAAAAAATCACTCAACTGATTATTATTTTGCTGCTATTTCAAAGCATGCAGGCCCAGATCAACGCCAAACTGATGCGTTATATGGACGTATCTGCCACCCACATCACCTTTGTTTATGGAGGGGATATTTGGGTAATGCCCAAAAGCGGGGGCGCAGCCATCCAGGTCACCCACTCCCCCGGAGAAGAATCCTGGCCCAGGTTTTCGCCCGACGGCAGATCCATCGCGTATACAGCTCATTACAACGGCAATTCGGATGTGTTTGTGATGCCGGCCACCGGCGGTATGCCTGTGCGTGTTACCTACCAGTCGCATTATGACCGGATGGTCGACTGGCATCCCGACGGCGAACGCCTCCTCTTTGCCTCGGGCCGGGAAAGCGGCCGGCAAGCCGTGAAACATTTGTTCCTGGTGAATAAAACCGGCGGTATGCCGGAAAGACTGAAGGTGCCTTACGCCGAACTGGCCAGCTATTCCCCCGATGGCAACCACCTCGCCTACATCACCAAGATCACTGAAAATTACCCGTTCAAACGCTACCGGGGCGGACTTGCGTCGGATATCATCCTGTACGACCTGCGCACCAATACCGCACAAAATATTACCAACAATACCGCCAACGACGGCAAACCCGCCTGGGTAGGCGACAAGGTATATTTCCTTTCCGACCAGGCAGCCAATATGCGGCTCAACATCTGGGTGTACGATACCAAAACAAAAAAATCCACCCAAATTACCCGTTTTGACGATTTTGATATCTCGTTTATGTCGGCCGGCCCGCAGGATATCGTATTCGAAGCCGGCGGCGTTCTGTACCTCATGGATCTGAAGACCCAAAAGCACCAACCTGTAACGGTCAACGTGATCAGTGATTTGTCGGCAGAAATACCCCGAACCATCGATGTCAGCAAGAATATCAACAATATGACAGCCTCTCCGGGCGGCAAACGCGTGGTTTTTCAGGCACGGGGCGAACTGTTCAATGCCCCGGCGCTGGAAGGTTATGTACTGAACATGACCCAGTCCAGCGGCGCATTTGACCGCGACCCGGCCTGGTCGCCCGACGGGAAAAACATCGCCTTCTGGAGCGACCGTTCCGGCGAAAATGAGATTTATATCCAGGCCGCCGACGGCCAATCGCCCGCCAAACAGATGACCAAACGGGGGAAGGGGTACGGCTATACCCTCTTCTGGTCGCCTGACAGCAAAAAACTGGCGTATATCACGGAGAAAAATGACATTTCCATCCTCGATGCGGAGAGCGGGCAAGTGACCGTTGCCGGCAATACAAAATGGGACCTGAGCCATGGCGGCCGTTCAGGGTTTACCATTTCCTGGTCGCCTGATTCCAAATGGATCACCTTTGTGCAGGGCCTTGAGAACGCCAATTATGCCGTTTTTATTTATGACGTCGAAACGAAAAAAGCGCATCAGGCCACCAGCGGTTTTTACCAGGATTCCAACCCGGTTTTCAGCGCCGACGGCAAGTATCTTTTTTACCTGACCAACCGCAGTCTGTCTGCCAATTATTCTGACATGGGCGACGGCACCTGGATCTATCCCAACACCACCCAGATCGCATCCCTGAGCCTCACCCGGGAAATCCCGTCCCTTCTCCAACCCAAAAACGATGAATTGGACAAGGACGATAAAAAAACGCCCAAGGATACCTCAAAAATCAGTGTAAAAATCGATTTCGACCATCTCGAGGCCCGACTCGCGATCCTGCCGCCAAAACCCGGCAATATCGGCTGGCTGGCGCCTTTCGAAGGGAAACTGGTCTACCTGAGGGGCGCCAATACAGGCTCAGGCGAAACTTCGGAGACACTGATCGTTTACGATCTGGAAAAACGGGAGGAAAAAACGGTCCTTTCCGATGTGGGCAGCGCGGTCGTAACCGCCGACGGGAAATCGATCCTCGTGTCGTCCAAGGGCCAATACGGGATCATCAAACCCGAACCGGATCAAAAGATCAGCAAACCCATTCCAACCGGCAACCTCGCCATGAACCTCGTGCCGCGCGAAGAATGGCGTCAGATCTTCTCGGATACCTGGCGCAGGCACCGCGATTTCTTCTACGACCCAAATATGCACGGGGTAGACTGGGATGAAATGCGCAGCCGCTACGGCGCCCTGATCGAAGACGCGCGCACCCGCTGGGATGTGAGCGCCATCCAATCCAACCTCGCGGCGGAATTGAGCGCAGGCCATACCTACACCTTCGGGGGCGACGCCGAAAACCCGGCCACCCGGTTTACGGGTTTCCTGGGCATCGACTGGGAATTGTCCAATCATCTTTACCGGATCAAACGGATCGTTCAACCGGCCGTATGGGATACGGAAGTGCGCTCACCCTTCGACCGGCCGGGGACGGATGTGCAAACCGGCGATTATATCCTGTCGGTTAACGGCAGGCCGCTGGACCCCGGAAAGGATCCCTATGCGGCATTCGAAGGTCTGGCTGGCGAAACCGTCTCTGTGGAAGTCAGCCGGTCGGGAAAAAAAGAGGACAGCCGGCAACTGGTCATCAAATGCCTGACCCAAAATGAAGAGATCAACCTGCGCTACCTGGAATGGATCGAAAACAACCGGAAACTGGTGGATAAACTGTCCGGCGGCCAATTGGGGTATGTGTATATGTCCAATACGGCCGGACAGGGACAATTGGAACTGGTCCGCATGTACTACGGCCAACTGGACAAAAAGGGGTTCATCATCGACGAGCGATTTAATGGCGGCGGACAACTTGCCGACCGCTTCCTCGAACTCCTGCAACGGCCGGTGGTGTACAACCTGCATTGGCGGCAGGGCAAAGACCATACCTACCCCATCAAAGCCAATACAGGCCCCAAGGGAATGCTGATCAACGGCTGGGCCGGTTCGGGCGGCGACGGCCTGCCCTGGGCCTTCCAGGAATTGAAGGCCGGGCCAATTGTAGGCGAACGCACCCTCGGAATCCTCGTCGGACCTGCAACCGGCCACCAGTTGATCGATGGCGGCGGCATCACCGTTCCAGATGCGCGTTTGTACGACAACGACGGCCATTGGTTCTGGGAAGGAGAAGGCGTCAAACCCGATTTCGAGGTTTGGGACGACCCCAATATCCTGGTTCAGGGCCGCGATCCGCAAATGGAAAAGGTGGTGGAAGAGGTGATGAAACTGTTAAAGGTCAAACCCGGCGACATGACGCCGGCGCCGGAATTGGAAGACCGGACAGCGAAGGGGTTGAACGGTAAGGGGAAATGAATTTGATGTTGATGTGCGTGCCACGCGGTACGCGTGGTTGATTTGTTGATGCGAGGATTTGAGGATGCGATGAAGGCAATCGCATCCTCGCATCCTCGCATCCTCCTCTGGCCGCCGAAGCCCAAAGGCGGAGGTGGCGCATCCTCAATTATTACGGCAGTATCACCGTATCAATGGCATGAATAACGCCGTTTTGCGCCTGCACATCAGCAGCCACTACCCGCGCTGAATTCGAGCCCGCCTGGATGCGGACCGTAACGCCGCCTCCGGACGTTACCGCCCGGGTCGACCAGGTTGCGCCGGGCAACAGGGTGTTGTAGGTACCACTGCGCAACAGGAAATTGCTCGTAAGGTTACCCGTCGTGACATGGTATTTCAACACGGCGTCCAGGGTAGCTGCGGGGATATCGGCCAGGCTGTTCCACGCCGGGTTGCTGTTGAGCAGGTTCTGGAAAGCCGCATTGGTGGGCGCAAGGACCGTAAAAGGACCGTTGCCGCTCAGGGCGCCGATAAAATCGGTCGGAAGATCCGGACGGGTAAGCGCCGCCACCAGGGTGGAAAACGCCGGATTGCTGGCGCCCAGTGTGATAATCGTGCTGGGAGCGATCACCGCATTGACCACGTGGATCACCCCGTTGGAAGCGTCAATATTGGGCGTCACGACGCCTACGCTGCCGTTGATGGAAACCCCGTTCATGGTATTGATAAAGATGTCGGTCGGACGGTTGTTGGGGCCTGTAGCGAGGGTTTTGAAATACCGGGTACTGAGGTTGGCGGCAAAAAATTCACCGTTCAGCACATGGGTGAGCAGGATGGTGCGCAGGGTGGCCACAGGCACATCATTGACGTCGTTAATACCAGCATTATCCAGGAAATTGGTAAATGCGGTGTTCGTCGGCGCAAAAACGGTCAGGTTGCCGGGGGCGGCGAGCGCGTCGACCAGACCGGCTCGTACAACTGCATTGACCAGGATGCTGAAATCGGGATTACTCACGGCAATATCCACGATCGTATTGCCGCTGGTCGTCGCTGCAACTGCCGGACGTTCGCTCAATTCAAGGTTGGCCGGATCCGAGGGTTGTGTAAGGTCGGCTTCCGGGGTACACGCAGTGAATACCCAAAACATGGTCAGGGCCATAGCGGCCAAAACAAAAAACCTTTTCATAACGGATGATGGTTTACAGGTTATAGAATAATTGCTTTTTCCATGGCAGAAGAATTGGTTCTTCATGGATTTGGAAGGATATATGCAAGGATCCGGGAAAGGGTTGCCCGGTGGCGGTATTTTTTTTTGCCCTCGCCTATTTTTTACCGGATGAGCACGACTGACCCCAATCCGGACAGACAATGGTATCCGCCCGGACAAACGCAATAAAAAAACCGGATCTTATCCCCCCTTTTTTAAACTATTCCCCCACCTGATCCGGTTATAAGATCCTAACCTTATTGTCCGTTCGTGTCATAACCGGTGCGCCGGTGAAATAAACCAAGGTTATTAAAAATTTCAAAAACAAATGAAAAAGATCCGTCTTTCAATTGCCTTTGCTTTATCCCTCTTTGCCGCCGCCCTTGGGCAAGTATTTTGCCAGGACAAGACTGTCCCCGCAATGGAACCCGTCAGCCACTCCATCTGGGATTCCCTGCTCAAGAAACATATCGACGGCAAGGGTTTTGCCAACTACAAAGGTTTCATCCGGGACAGCGTCGAACTGAACCGGTACCTCGACCTCCTGTCGACCCATCATCCGCAGGATTCCTGGTCGAGGGAAGAACAAATGGCTTATTGGATCAATGCCTACAACGCCTTTACCGTAAAACTCATCGTAGACCATTACCCGGTCAAAAGCATCAAGGATATCAAAAAGGGCATTCCGTTTGTCAATACGGTCTGGGATATCAAATTCATCAAAATTCAGAATAAAACCTACGACCTGAACCATATCGAACACGCCATTTTGCGCAAGGTGTTCAAAGACGCCAGGATCCATGCGGCGATCAATTGCGCGTCTTACTCCTGCCCCAGGCTCCTGCCCGAGGCATTCACGGCTTCCCGCCTCGACAGCCAGCTCGAGGATGCCATGCGCGATTTTATCAACGATACTGTTCGGAATCGGGTAAGCGCCCAAAAAGCTGAAATTTCTTCCATTTTCAACTGGTTTGGCGGCGATTTCAAGGACGATGCAGGATCGATCCGCAGTTATATCAACCGGTATGCGAAAGATAAAGTGTCGAAAACCGGGCAAATCACCTACATGGAGTACAACTGGAGCCTGAATGACAGCAAGGAAAAGCCGTAAGTCCGAAATAATTCCATAATTTTGGATGATAGGTCCTGCTGACAGGCGCCAGAACAAAAAAAAACGACGACCGTATGAAACGACTTTCTTTCCAATCCGCATTTTTCGGCGTTGCCGTTTTTTCCCTGTTCCTGATGGCCTGCTCCGGCCAATCCAAAGAAGACGACCCCGCGCCTGTCAGTTCTAACCCCTGGCTGATCCAGGAAGATAAGGTAGTGCGGGGCGGCCCCGGGAAAGACGGCATTCCGTCTGTCGATTATCCGAGGTTTTCGTATATCAACAGCATTGATTTCCTGAATCCCGGCGACCTGGTACTGGGGGTCAAGGTTGGAGATGAGATCAGGGCCTATCCGCATGTTATTCTCGACTGGCATGAGATCGTCAATGACGATATAAACGGCCTACCCCTGGCCATCACCTACTGCCCTCTGACCGGTACCGGCATCGGTTGGGACCGGCGGATCAACGGCGCCACGACCACCTTCGGCGTCTCCGGATGGCTTTATAATTCCAACCTGATCCCTTATGACCGGGCCACCGGAAGCCACTGGTCGCAGATGTTGCTCAAAAGCGTGAACGGAAGCCTCATCGAGGAGAAGATCAGAACTTACCCCCTGATAGAGACCACCTGGCAAACCTGGAAAACCATGTTTCCCGATTCCGAGATCCTCAACAAGAACTCCGGGTTTAACCGCACTTACAGTTTCTATCCATACGGGAATTACAAAACCGACCATGATTTTCTGCTTTTCCCCTTGGAGACCGATGACACCCGCCTGCCCCGGAAACAGCGTGGATTGGGGGTCGTGGTCAACGGAAGTGCGGCATTTTACCCTTTTGACAAATTTGACGCACCCGTTGCGGTTTACCAGGATAACTTCCGGTCTGTTCCTCTGGTCATTGCAGGCAGCAGCCGCCAGAACTTCCTGGTGGCCTATGAACGCCGCCTCCCGGATGGCGCCTTGCTGCAGTTTCAGGCGGTGGAAAAAACCGGGAATCCGGTGATCATGACGGACAATGAGGGCAACCAATGGAACATTTTTGGCGAGGCAGTCGAAGGGCCAAGAAAGGGAACTGCGCTGAAACCGACCCAAAGTTTCATGGGGTACTGGTTTGCATGGGGCGCATTTTATCTCAAGCCGGAGATTTTTAAATAATCCGCATCCTCGATTCCTCCACGCCTGTGGCGTGGCACGCATTTCCTCGATTCCTCAATTCCTCCACGCCTGTGGCGTGGCACGCATTTCCTCGATTCCTCAATTCCTCAATTCCTCGATTCCTCAATTTAATGATATCTCCTTAAAATCCGCCAATACAGCGCCTTCAATTTCCGGGGTTCGTCATAACCCCATGCCCAAAGGTTGTAGACGATCAGATTGGCAATCTGCACCCGGAGCCAGCTGTTTCGCTCGTATTTTCTGGCGGAAACCGTGCATTTGCCCGGCAACATGACAAAGTTGAAACCCGCTCTGATCGCACGCCGAAGGAATTCATAATCCTCCATGATCACGTGACTGTGATCGAAGCCGCCCAACCTGAAATAAATATCCTTCCTGATAAAAAACGTACGGTCGCCGCCCAGGGTAAAGAACCATCTGAAGCGCGTAAAGAAAGCGTTGATCCGGAGCAAAAAACCGGGCCGGTCAAAATGGTATTGAAAATTGCCCATCTCCCAACCGGCGTCCAGGGCCTTTTTGATGTCATCAAAAAATGTAGGCGGTGGCAAGGTGTCGGCATGAACAAAATACAAAACATCGCCATTGCTCTGAATGGCGCCGTAGGACAGCTGGGCGCCACGTCCCTTTTCCGGGGAGGTCAAAACTTTGGTTGCCAATGCTTCGGCAAGTTTCACGGTGTCGTCGGTACTGCCGCCGTCGACGACCAAAATTTCACTGATTTTTCCGTGACCGCATTTTAAAATATGCCGGATCGTTTTTTCAATGCCGTGGGCTTCATTGTATACGGGAATAATAACCGATAGCTGCATGGTCATCCTTTTCGCTTCGCTGAATTCAGAAGGTTTTGCCGGCTTTAAATACGAGTATAAACAAGGTTTTGGATTTCGGAAATTCAACCATTCAAGACAAACATCCGGTTGATACTTTTTAAGTTTTCCAAACAGAACAACAATTCCGTAAAATTAAACCCCGATAAAAAAGAGAAAATGAGAAAAAACAATAAAATTTGTGGGATCCGGAAAAATTGCAGCCGGTATGTGTTACTGCTTTCGGGCGAAAATTAACGCAAATATTTAAAAACTTATGGGCCCATACGTCATCGGCGTAGATTACGGCACCGACTCGGTCCGCTCCGTCATTGTCAATGCCAAAAACGGCGAGGAAGTTGCCGGTTCGGTCTTTTATTACCCGCGCTGGAAAAAAGGCCTCTACTGCAACCCCGCGGCCAACCAGTTCCGGCAACACCCGCTGGATTATATTGAAGGGCTGGAAAAATCCATAAAAAAGGCATTGAAACACGCCCCCAAAGGAACGGCCGCCAGGGTGAAAGGCATCGCTGTGGATACCACAGGCTCGACACCTGTTGCCACAGACAAAAAGGGGATCCCGCTGGCCCTGACCCCGGGGTTTGAAGACAACCCCAACGCCATGTTCATCCTCTGGAAAGACCAAACGGCGATCCGGGAAGCCGAGGAGATCAATGTATTGAGTAAAACCTGGAAAGAAGACTATACCCGTTTCGAAGGGGGCGTTTATTCTTCCGAATGGTTCTGGGCCAAGATCCTGCATACCCTCCGGGCCGATAAAAAAGTACGCAACGCCGCTTATTCCTGGGTGGAACACTGCGACTGGATCCCGTTTTTACTCACCGGCGGCACGGATGTGCGCAAGATGAAACGCAGCCGCTGCGCTGCCGGCCACAAGGCGCTCTGGCATCCGGATTTTGGCGGGCTGCCCCCCAATGAATTCTTCAAAACCCTCGACCCCTTGCTGAACGGATTGCCCGGCCGGCTCTTTAAAAAAACTTACACCTCGGATGTGCCCGCCGGGAATTTGTCGAAAGAATGGGCCAAAAAACTGGGGTTAAGCCCGAAGACGGTGGTCAGTGTCGGCGCTTTCGACGCCCATATGGGGGCCGTCGGCGGGGCCATCGAGCCTTATTATCTGAGCAAAGTCATGGGTACCTCTACCTGCGATATCCTGGTAGCTCCGATGGAAGAGGCAGGCGATAAGCTGGTACGCGGCATCTGCGGCCAGGTAGACGGATCCGTCATTCCGGGCATGTTGGGACTGGAAGCCGGTCAGTCGGCTTTTGGAGACGTGTACGCCTGGTTCAGGGACCTCCTGGTTTGGCCGTTAAAAAAGGCGGTTGGTAAAAGCAAGCTGCTGGACAAAAAAACGAAAGAAAAGCTGGTGGAGGAAGCCGTCGAAAAGATCATTCCAAAATTGACAAAAGCCGCCCGAAAAACCGATCCCGAAGAATCGGGTATCATCGCGCTGGATTGGCTCAACGGCCGCCGTACCCCCGATGCCAACCAGACCTTGAAAGGCGCTGTTTTTGGGCTCAATCTGGGCAGCGACGCCCCTAAAATATTCCGGGCGCTGGTGGAAGCCACTTGTTACGGGGCCCGCAGTATCGTCGAACGGTTTCAATCGGAAGGCGTCCCCATAGAAGGGATCATCGGCCTTGGCGGCGTGGCCAAAAAGTCGCCATTCATCATGCAAACCCTGGCGGATGTACTCAACAGGCCTATCCGGATTGCCCGTTCAGAACAAACCTGCGCTTTGGGCGCCGCTATGTTCGCCGCTACGGCTGCCGGAATTTACCCCAATGTGCCGGAAGCCATGAAGGCAATGAGTTCCGGTTTCGACGCCGAATACCACCCCGATCCTGACCGGGCAACGGTGTACGACGGGCTGTACCGGCGTTATTGCGAATTGGGGAAAATGGCAGAACAATGAATTGATCCGATTGATTCGATTTCCCCCAATCGAACCAATCGAACCAATCGAACCAATCGAACCAATGAATAAATTCCACCACATCAAAACCGCCGCCTACGAGGCCAACATGCAGTTGCCCAGGTTGGGCCTGGTGCTTTTTACCTTCGGCAATGCCAGTGCAGCAGATCGCGAAAACGGGGTTTTTGCCATCAAACCCAGCGGCGTGCCTTACGCCGACCTGAAACCCGAGGATATGGTCGTCGTCGATTTTGACAACCGGATCGTGGAAGGTGTCCTGCGACCGTCTTCCGACACTCCAACCCATGCCGTATTATACAAACACTGGCCCAATATCGGCGGCATTGTGCACACCCATTCCACCTTTGCGACGGCCTGGGCGCAAACCCAACTGGATATCCCTATCCTGGGTACCACCCATGCCGACCACCTGACCCTGGACGTCCCCTGCGCACCCGTGATGAACGACGAAATGATCCGGGGCGACTATGAGTATCAGACCGGTTTTCAGATCCTGGATGCGTTTAAGAAAAGAAGCTTAACCCCGGAAGAGGTTGAAATGGTCCTGGTGGCCAATCACGCGCCCTTTACCTGGGGTAGAACGGTGCACAAAGCGGTTTATAACAGCGCCGTACTGGAAGAATTGGCCAAAATGGCCTACATTACCCTGCAAATCAACCCGGATGCACCCCGCCTGAAAGAGGCGCTGATCCGCAAACATTATGAACGAAAACACGGCGAAGGCGCCTATTATGGGCAGGCGTAAATAGTTGGCAGCCCAAACAATTCCAAACCATTCCAAACGCGAAGCACCAAACCACCCCTCCAAAGGAGTCCTATGGACAAACCCCAAACCAGAACTGAGGAATCGAAGAACCGAGGAACTGAGGATGCGAAGATGGGAGGATAGGAGGATGCGAAGACAAACAACTCCAAACCACGCCGTGGCGTGGCCAAACAACCCCAAACTCCAAACTCCAAACCTCCGAACAACATTAAAAAACATACCGCATGAATCATTTCACCCAATACGAAGCCTGGTTTATCACCGGCAGCCAGCATTTATACGGCCCCAAAACCCTGAAACAGGTAGAAGAGCATTCCAAAAAGATTGCATCAGCCCTGGGCAAGGCAAAAAACATGCCTGTCAAGGTTGTGTTCAAGGCCGTATTGACCACCCCGGATGAAATTTTTAACCTGCTTCGCGACGCCAACGCCGCGCCTGCATGTGTCGGATTGATCGCCTGGATGCATACCTTCTCGCCGGCAAAAATGTGGATCAACGGGCTCAAAAACCTCACGAAACCCATGCTCCATTTCCACACCCAGTTTAACCAGGACATTCCCTGGGCGGACATCGACATGGACTTTATGAACCTCAACCAATCGGCCCATGGCGACCGCGAATTCGGTTTCATCAATACCCGTATGCGGCTCAACCGGAAAGTGGTCGCCGGGCATTGGCAGGACCAGGAGGCGGTCGGCCGCATTGCCGTCTGGGCACGGGCAGCCCTGGCCTGGCAGGAAATGCAACGGACAAAGATTGCCCGTTTCGGCGACAATATGCGGGAAGTCGCCGTTACGGAGGGCGACAAGGTAGCCGCGCAAATGCAGTTTGGTTTTTCGGTCAATGGTTTCGGCCTGGGCGATCTCGTTGCAAGGATCGATAAGGTGTCGTCAAAGGAAACCGGCAAGATCACAGAGGCCTACCTGGATGAATACCGGGTGGCCAAATCCCTCCGGAAAGAAGGCAAAAAACACGAATCGCTCAGGGAAGCGGCCAAAATCGAGGCCGGGTTGCGGGCCTTCCTCGAGGAAGGCGGGTTCACCGCTTTTACCGATACTTTTGAAAACCTGCACGGTCTGAAACAACTGCCCGGCATAGCCGTTCAGCGGCTGATGGCCGATGGTTACGGTTTTGGCGCCGAGGGCGACTGGAAGACCGCCGCTCTGGTAAGGGCCATGAAAGTGATGGGAACCGGACTGGAAGGCGGCGCCTCCTTCATGGAGGATTACACCTACCATTTCAACCCCAAACGCATGCAGGTACTGGGCGCGCATATGCTGGAGATCTGCCCGTCTATCGCCTCCGGAAAACCTTCCTGCGAGATCCATCCGCTGGGTATCGGCGGCAAAGCCGACCCTGTGCGGCTCGTTTTCAATTCACCGCCCGGCCCCGCCCTCAATGCCTCCCTGATCGACATGGGTAACCGATTCCGCCTGCTCGTCAATACCGTCGAGGCCGTCGAACCGGAGCAGGATCTGCCCAGGCTGCCTGTGGCCCGGGTACTCTGGGACCCCCACCCCAACCTGAAAACAGCGGCTGAAGCCTGGATACTGGCCGGCGGCGCACACCATACCTGCTACAGCCAGTCGCTTGGCAAGGAATACCTCGAAGATTTTGCCGGAATGGCCGGTATCGAATTCGTGCTGATCGACGAGAAAACGGAAATATACCGGTTCAAACAGGAATTGCGGTGGAATGAGTTGTATTATCATTTGATGACTTGGTGACTTGGAGACTTGGAGACTTGGAGACTTGGTGACTTGGTGACTTGGTGATTTGGTGATTCCACCATTGTCAAAATTTAATGGAACAATGGCGGAATTGATTTTTAAGCGTCCGGTCCCCCGGTCCCCCAGTCTCCCAGTCCCCCAATCTCCCCATCCCCCTGTCACTTCCGCTTCCGCTCCCTGATCCGGTCAATCCCGTACAACGCATAGTTGAACTGCAGGTTGAGGTGGTAGGTACGCATTGAAAGGTTTTCCTTTCCCGCTATGCTTGAGTTTTCAAATATTTTAACCAGCGAATACGAATGCCGGACGTTGAGACTGAGCCTGGGAGAGAAGTAAACGGAGCCGCCGATCAGAAAACTCAGGTCGTTGCCGTTGAAGTTTTGGCTGATCTCTTCAAAACTGGATTCATTGGAATAAGCGGGTTTGAAGCTGCCCGGGTATCCTTCCCGGATCCGGTAGTTCATCAAACGGCCGTAACTGGCGCCGACCTGAAAGTAGGTCGCCAGTTTCCGCCCTTCTGCCTTATTGATCCGGAGGTTGACCAGGACCGGCGCTTCCACGAAATTCAGGTCCATGTCTACAACAGCCAGGCGGGTATCCGATTTGGGGCGGCTGCCGCGCTGGCTGTATAACAATTCAAAACTCAGAAAAACCCCCGGGCTGATGGCCGCCTCTGCGCGGACACCGGCCGAAAATCCAAATTTATTATACCCGGCCTGGAAATCGCCGTCTATCTGGGCCGCATTCACGCCCAGCGTCAGCCCTGCGTCGAACCGCCGGTCGGGGCCCCTGCGTTGTGCCAATAAGGTTTCCGGAATCAGGACGGCAAGAAACAGGAAAAGGGTAGCGCCATACCATATGAAATGACCGTGAAACCGGAAGGCCTGGCGTGGGTTGCGGTGCAAGCGTTTTTCCATGGGTGATTTTTGTCGAAATTTACTCCATTTTGGCAATTCACCTTTCATTCCTTACCCGGATTGTCTGTTGGATTGCGGCAATATTTTCTCCGGGGATTCAACTTCACCGTACCGGGATTTTGTCTGTCCCGCCAACCACCCAAAGCAAAATCCCTTTACCTTTGCGCAAATTCAAGCAAACAAACCGGCGCCAACCTGTAAAACCATGTCAACAACGAAACAAAGCAACATCGTCTTCCATCGCGGCCAACTAGCCGATGAGGTGCTTCTGAAGCTATATCAAAGGCTGGTAAAACCCCGGATGATCGAAGAAAAAATGCTCAAACTGCTCCGCCAGGGCAAGGTGAGCAAATGGTTCTCCGGAATCGGTCAGGAAGCCATTGCTGTTGGCGCGACCAGCGCGCTCCTGCCAGACGAACTGATCTTCACCCTTCACCGCAATCTCGGGGTTTTTACGACCCGGGAGACGCCGCTCAACCGCCTTTTCAGCCAATGGCAGGGTAAAGCCGACGGGTATACCAAAGGACGCGACCGCTCTTTCCATTTCGGCGACATGGAGCACCATATCGTCGGCATGATCTCCCATCTGGGCCCGCAGCTTTCGCTGGCCGCAGGGGTAGCGCTGGCGCATAAACTGAATAAGGAAGGCCGGGTTTCCCTGGCATTCACCGGCGAAGGCGGCACCAGCGAAGGCGAATTCCATGAAGCGCTGAACGTCGCCGCAGTCTGGCAACTGCCCGTTATTTTTCTGATCGAGAACAACGGTTACGGTTTGTCTACTACCACCCGGGAACAGTATCGCTGCCAAAATCTGGCCGACAAAGGCCCCGGGTACGGTATGCGGTCGGTGATCATCGACGGCAATAACATCCTGGAGGTTTATAACACACTCTCCCAATTGGCTGCAGAATTGCGTGAAAAACCAGAACCGGTGCTGGTGGAATGCATGACCTTCCGCATGCGCGGACACGAAGAGGCATCCGGCACCAAATACGTACCGCAGGAACTCATGGATGCCTGGGCGCTGCGCGATCCGATCTCCAACTACGAACAATATCTCATCGGGGAAGGGGCGCTCGACGATAAAAAGATCAAAAGCATCCGAAAGGAGATCCAGCAGGAAATGGACACGGCGATCGAGGTAGCCTTCAACCAGCCGGATGCAGTGTCCACGCCCCAGGCTGAACTGGCCGACGTATACGCTCCTTTTGAAGGAAAGGCGGTTTTGCCGGTCACTTCAACGACGACCGAAAAGCGGTTCATCGACGCCATTTCCGACGGCCTGGCCCAGGCGATGGAAAAACACAGTCGCCTCGTTTTAATGGGTCAGGACATTGCCGGATACGGCGGTGTCTTCAAGATCACCCAGGGTTTTGTCGAACGTTTCGGCAGCGAGCGGGTGCTGAATACGCCGCTGTGCGAAAGCGCCATCGTGGGCATCGGTCTGGGGCTGAGCCTCAAGGGATATAAAGCCATGGTGGAAATGCAGTTTGCCGACTTTGTCACCTGCGGTTTCAACCAGATCGTCAACAACCTGGCCAAACTCCACTATCGCTGGGGGCAAAATGCGGATGTGGTGGTCCGGATGCCGACAGGCGCGGGTACCGGCGCAGGGCCGTTCCATTCCCAAAGCAATGAAGCCTGGTTTACCCATACGCCTGGATTGAAGGTGGTTTACCCCGCTACTCCCGCCGACGCGAAAGGACTGTTGCTGGCCAGTTTTGAGGACCCCAACCCGGTGATGTATTTTGAACACAAAGCCCTGTACCGCAGTGTATCGGGGCCTGTACCCGACGGCTATTACACCGTCGGGATCGGCAAGGCCCGCCTGGCGCGTGAAGGCCGGGAAATATCGGTGATCACGTATGGCATGGGCGTCCATTGGGCCGAAAAGGCCTGCTCGGAGATGGGAATTGATGCGGATATTCTGGACCTTCGGAGCCTCGTTCCGCTGGATTACCCTGCCATCGAAGCCAGTGTGAAAAAGACCGGCAAAGTCATTGTGTTGCACGAAGACACGCTTTTTGGCGGCCTGGGCGGCGAAATTGCGGCATATATCGGCGAAAACCTGTTTGAGTACCTCGACGGACCGGTCCTGCGCGTTGCTTCGCTCGATACGCCCATCCCTTTTGCCGCTGCCCTTGAACACGATTTTTTGCCCACCGGCCGGCTTCGTGAATCACTCGAAAAATTGATGAAGTACTAAGTTGGTCAGTTTTCAGTTGGCTCCATAGGAGTCCCGGTGGGACAGTTGGCGGTCTTTTCATCCGTTGTCAATTGAAAATTCGTTTCCCAGTTAACGAATCGCAAAAACTGCCAACTGAAAACTGCCAACTGCCAACTAGCTCCTAAGGTACATGGCCCTGAACAAATCCGTCCATTAACCCGGTTCGTCGTTGTTTATTCAGATCAGAGCCGGATAACTGCGCTCAAAATCCGCCGCCATCCACTCAAGCAGCCTGCCGTCCCAATCATTTGCCGGAGAAGACGCCTCTTCCCGCCCGTATTATTGTGGTGTTGACCGGAGTTTATAATCCCGCTCCGGTTATGCAGAATTCCTAATTTTAAAATCCACAACCAATGAAAAGATTTGCAGTTCTTCTGTACGGAGTACTGGCGTACTTCCTCTTTTTCGGCACCTTTTTGTACCTCATCGGCTTTACAGGCGATTTGCTGGTCCCAAAAAGCATTAACGGTCCGCTGCAGGCGCCACTGGCGCAAGCCCTTGCCACCAATGTTTTACTCATTCTCCTGTTCGCCGTCCAGCACAGCGTGATGGCGCGGCAGGGTTTCAAGCGCTGGTGGACGAAGTTGATCCCGAAGCCCATTGAAAGAAGTACGTTCATGGTATTTACCTGCGCGGCGCTCATCGCCCTGTTTGCATTCTGGCAGCCCCTCGGCGGCACAGTCTGGTCGGTAGAGACCGGTTTTCTGAAGGGCGTCCTGCTGGCCGCTTTTGGCCTGGGATGGGTCATTGTCCTGATCAGTTCCTTTATGATCAACCATTTTGATCTGTTCGGTTTGCGCCATGTCTGGTTGTACTTCAGGGGGAAACCATACGAGCACCTGCCCTTTAATGTGCCCTTGTTCTACCGTTACGTCCGCCACCCCCTGTATTTCGGTTTTATTCTGGCATTTTGGTCAGCCCCGGAAATGTCGGTCACCCGCCTGTTATTCGCTTTGGGATTGACGGTTTACATCCTGATCGCAATCCGCCTGGAAGAGAGAGACCTGATTGCTCATTTTGGCGAACAATACCGGCGTTACCGTCGCATGGCGCCGATGTTGTTACCCGCCTTTTTCAGAAAAAAAGAAAAAGATCCAGCTTTCCTGACGATCATAAAGGACAGCAAAAAGGAAGTAAAAGAAGAAGCCTTTATTTAAAATCACCCCGGCCCAAAAAACCAAAATCGCCCCGGGCAAGCCGGTTCCTTCGGTTTGCCCGGCTTTTCAAAATCCTCAAAATCAACTGGTCATGTTCAGGAACAGGATAAAAAAATATGGCAAAACAGCCCTAATCCTTTATCTTTGTTGGTGTACCGTTAAAGGACTTGCTTTTCTTGCACTGGGTGGGTATTTATTATAATTCGCGCCGCCCACGCCGCGGCGTGGTGCATGGGGAACTTCCCAAAAGCGCGAAGTATAATGCCGCAGGATGGATGGTTTGCCAAAAACCATCCGACGCGCGGTATAAAATAATGCACCGGCAGCCAGAGGATCCTTCAGCAAATCGAAAAAAGCATGTCAACCGTCAGACCAATCTTCTATTTGTGTTTATTGATCCTGTGCCTTTGCACAGCCTGGCCTTCCGGTGTCCGATCACAAGACAATTTTGAAAATCCGGTTTTCATCAATAAAGATTCAGGGCTGCCATCCAACCGGATCAATGCACTGGCCCGGGATCATCTGGGTTATTTGTGGGTGGGCACGGATAAAGGCCTGTGCCGGTTTGACGGAACTTATACCCAGGTTTTTCAGCCTTCGGAACAGGATTCTGCTTCCATCGGCAGTGAAATCATCCTCGATCTTCTTCCGGACAGCACCTCGGGCAAACTCTGGATTGCCACTTTCAATTGCCTTTCCGTTTATGACTACCGGGACGGCAAATTCAGAAATTTCCTGCATGTGCCGGGCAAAAAATACGGACCCCCGGATTTTCATCCCTATCGCCTTTTTAAAGACCGGGATGGCCAGCTCTGGGTGAGTTTCAGGGAGCGCGGACTTTACAGGTACCGCCCGGAAACCGACGACTTTATCCACGTGTTATGCGCGCCTGCCGGCGTACGGGAAGAAGATCCGGCCTGTTTTTCCTTTTATCAAATGGCGGCTGACCCTGAAAACGACAGCCTGATCTGGATGGCGTCCAAAGGGCTGGTGCGGTTCAACCGGTTTACCTTTGAAACCCGCCATTATACCTACAGCCATCCGGATGAAAAAACGGAAGCGTATGCCAACAGCATCCGATGCCTGTTTTTACCCGGCAACGGAAAAGTCTATTTCGGCGCCTGGTATGAGGGGGTCTTTGTACTGGATCAAAGATCCGGCAAAATTTCCCGGTTTGATCCTGCCTGCGTACCGGATGATTATTCGCTCGGTAAGGGCGTGGTGACCGGTTTTTACCCCAAATCAGCTCATGAATTCTGGATCAGTTCCTGGAAAGGAATGCAGTTGTTTGATGCAAAAAGGAATTGTGTCACCCGGACCTGGAACAATAATGTCAAACAAAAAAAATGGTACAGCGTTGATCTGATCGACGAACATCAACGGATCTGGAGCGCTTCCGACCATCTGGGATTGCTCGTTCATAACCCGGTCATCCAACAGTTTCAAACCAGCTATTACGAAGATGAAACGGCAGCGGAATTGAACCTTACCCGGAAAATACTGGAAGACACCCTCCGGAAAAAATTGTACGTCCTGCCCCAGGGCGGTAAAGGGCTTTACATCCTGGATCAGCCAACCGGCAAATGGTCGGTCGTTCCACCGGATCATTACGACAATTACGACAACAACGGCTTTGCAGGCTGGGATATGACCTTCCTGAATGAGGATAAAATTTTCATCGTCGAGAACAGCCATTTTTATGAATACACGCCCGGCGACACCCATCTGCGCCGCTTTCACCTGCAACCGGCCGCAGGCAACCCCCGCATGCGAAAGGTGCAAAAAGACCGGCAAGGGCTGCTTTGGGTTACCGGTTACGGCCAGCCGGTGCAGCGGATAGACCTCCGGCGCAACCGGATCCATACCTTCGAAAAAGAATTGCAGCAAGCCTGGAAAGGGCCCCTCGGCGCCGATTACATTGAAGAAGATAAAAACGGCAACATATGGATGCGGGAAAACAACGGTCTGCTCGTCTTCAAACGGCCGGAAAACCAGTTTTTGTATATTATCTATGAAGCCGGGAATTCCAGAGCGTTCCGCGGAATGGGCCATATTGAAGCCGGTTTGAATGGGGATATCTGGATTGCTACCAACAAAAACAGCCTTGGTTATGCCCATGCCGACAGCGCATCCTTCGGGATACTGCGTCATTTTACCCGTGCAGACGGACTTATCGGCAAAAAAGTCCTGATGGTAAAACTGGTAGAAGATCAGTTGCTGGTATTTACAGACGAAGCCATCCAGTGGTTTGATACCAAAACAAAAAAATTCGGCGCGCATTTTTTCCTGGGTTACGGCCTTGGCAGCTTTGATCCGGCCGCAACCGTGCTGGCCTCCGGGGTGTTGGCGGTTGGAAAACGAAAAGCCGTTTCCTTTTTTCAGCCCGGTGAACTCCTCACCAACCGGGAATTGCCCAAACCCTATGTTGCTTCGTTCAAGGTTTTTGACAAGGAATGGCCGCTAAACCCCGATTTTAATCGCCTCGACAGCGTATTCCTCAGCCACCGGCAAAATTTCTTTTCCTTTGAATTTTCATCCATCGGCTTCAACCTCTCCAGCGATATAAAATATTATTACAAACTTGAGGGGTTCGACGAAGACTGGCAAGACGGCGCCAAACGCAGGTTCGCCTCCTATACCAATGTACCCGGAGGGGATTATCTTTTCCAGGTGAAAGCGGTCAATAATGAAGGCTTATCCGTCGATAAACCATTTACCGTTTACCTCCATATTTCAACCGTTTGGTGGAAAACCTGGTGGTTCTGGTCATTGACCGGTTTTGTATTGCTGGGCATCGGCATCAAGGCGTACAACTACCGGATCGGGCAGGTGCGCAAAGAAGAACGCCTCAAAACCGAATTTGAACGAAAACTGGCAGATGTCGAGTTAAGCGCCCTGCGCGCACAGATGAACCCCCATTTCATATTCAACAGCCTCAACTCCATCGAATATTATATTCTCAACAACGAACCGGAGAAGGCTTCCGATTACCTCAACCGTTTTTCCCGCCTCATCCGGCTGATCCTCCAAAATTCCAAAAGCACCGTGGTGCCGCTGAAGGACGACCTCGAAGCGCTCAGGCTCTACCTCGAAATGGAAAGCATGCGGTTTGACAACCTTTTTGAATACGAGGTTAAGGTAGAAAAAGATCTGGACCTGGAACGCAACCAGGTACCGCCCATGCTGTTGCAGCCATACGTTGAAAATGCCATCTGGCACGGATTAATGCAAAAAGAAGGAGAAAAAGGCCGGCTCAACCTGCTCCTGCGCCGGGAAAACGGCCAACTGCTCTGCATCATCGAAGACAACGGTATCGGACGGGAGGCTGCCCAACGTTTAAGGTCCAAATCCGGCGCAGAGCGAAAATCCTTTGGCATGAAAATCACCGGCGACCGGCTGGCATTGCTCAATAAGATCTCAAAGGCCAATGCATCTGTAAAGGTCTTTGATATGAAAGACAGCAGCGGCGTACCCTCAGGAACAAGGGTAGAACTCCTGATTCCGGTTTAAAACCCAATGGTCATGATAAAAACGGTATTGGTCGACGACGAAAAACATTCCATCGCCACCTTGGCCTGGAAACTGGAAAAATTTTGCCCGGACGTGGCGGTAGTCGCGCAGTTTACGGATTCCCACGAGGCGCTCCAATACCTTCAGGCCCATCCGCCCGAACTGGTTTTTCTCGATATCGAGATGCCCCGGCTGAACGGTTTCGAGATCCTGGAAGAGTTTCGGGAGGGTTTGCCGTTCGAGGTCATTTTCACCACGGCCTACGACGATTTTGGTATCCGCGCCGTCAAAGTGAACGCCCTGGATTACCTTCTGAAACCCATCCAGAACCAGGAACTGAAAGAAGCAGTCGAAAAATTCAAACGCAAGGGCGCCAAATCTGCGGAAACCCTGTTCTCCAGCAAGAAAGAAGAAGCGGCCGCCATACCCGACCGGATCGCGCTGGCGACCAAGGAAAGCATCGAGTTTGTAGCCCCCGATGAGATTATTTTATGCTCCTCCGACAGCAACTATACGATGGTGTACCTCACCGGAAACCGCAAAAAACTGATATCGCGTACGCTGAAAGATGTGGAAGAATGGCTGACACCCTACCCCTTTTTCAGGGCGCACAACTCGCACCTCGTCAACCTCAAACATATCCGGGAATATATCCGGGCCGACGGCGGTTACCTCTTGTTGTCCAATAAAATGACCTTGCCCGTGGCCAGGAACCGCAAAGATGAATTGATGAAAATGATCAATTGAACCCGTTTTAACCCTGGGACGACAATAGTTTTTCGTACAGGTTGATCAATTGCCGGGTCAACGGCTCCCCCTTGAAACGCTGGGCGTACTGAAAACCTTCGCGGATCATCGTGGTCCGGTATTCCGAATCATTCAGTATTTTTTCGATGCCGGCAGCGATGGCATCGGGCCGGGCAGGATCCACCAGGCAGGAGTGCGGGCCGGCTGCCTCGGGCAGAGACGAAAGGTTGGACGTGATCACCGGGGTTTCGCTGAAAAGGGCCTCCAGAATGGGGATGCCGAAACCCTCGCCGAACGACGGATAGATAAATACATCCGCCTGTTGGTAAAGGGGCGGAAGGTCGGCAAAATCAGGTTGGATGAACAATACCCTGCGGGACAGTTTCCGGGAATCAACATAGTTCCGGACCATCTTCTCATACTGTCCGCCTCTGCCTACCACCACCAGCGGAAGGTCGATGGCGGCCGGCAGCATTTCCACCGCCTTGATCAGTCCAAGCAGGTTTTTGCGTTCCACAATAGCGCCTACGTACAGCAGGTAATCCCTTGGCAACTGGTACCTGACCAGCATATTTTCAATCGTGCGATTGGATTTTTCCTGGATGAACCGCTCGTTGCAGGACTGGTAAATGACCTCGATCTTTTCCGGCTGTATCCCGTAGAAGCGGATGATATCAGCCTTGGTGGCCTCGCTGATGGCGATCACCTGGTCGGCATGGCGGCAGGCATACCCGAATTTGAGGTCGTAAATTATGCGATCAACAGCGCTGTATTGTTTTTCAAACCGTTTGAAAAGCAGGTCATGGATCGTGACAACAGATGGGATGCCGGTTTTTTGGAGGCCCAGCGGAATTTCGTGGCTCAACCCGTGATAAAGCTGGATATGCTGCCGTTTCAGGTCCTTTTTTATACCCGAGGTACGCCACCAGACCCGCCAACCGCCCAGGGGCTGCCGGACGGTGAACAGGGGGCTGTTGAGGAAATACTGGGTTTCGGTATTCCTTGTCACTTTGGGCGTGAACAGGTAATAATCGTTGTCAGGGAAATAATTAGCCAGATTGTGGACCAATGTGCGGCTGTAATTTCCAAGTCCGGTAAAATTATTGAATAATCTTTTTGCGTCGAAGCCGATCCGGTACATACCAATGGTGTTGGGATCGTCCCGGGCCTAAGGTTCATCCGCAAATAATTTCTTGCGCCGAAGTTTGGCGGAAAGTCCACCAGTCTGCAGTCCACAGTCCGCAGTCGTTTCCAGGCGAAGGCGTTCCATGAAATCGGGAAGTTATTATCAGACGATCCTGAAGGTTTGTTTTCGGGAATGATCCGCGTTGCTTGTGCAAATTAAAGAAATTTCCGGATCATCCCGTCAATGACGCGATTAATCTTTAAAAGCGGCCCCTGAAAAGTACGCCTTTCCCTATTGGAATTTCTCCATCAGGCGCTCCTTCATTTTCTGGAACTCCTCTTCTGAAAGAATACCTTTTTCTTTTAATTCCCCGATCTGGGATAATTGGCGGAACAAGTCTTCGTTGGGGTCTTCTCCTTTAGGCGTCCCGGTTTTCTCTGTTTTCCACTCGGCGGCCCTTTCTTTTCCTTTTTGCAGTTCTTCTTCGTAAGCATCCCTGGACTTAAGCGGGTCGAAATTGCTGAAGTCGCCCCCGGCGTCGAAATGTTGTACAAAAACCTGGCCGACGGCGTAAGTGGATGCACCCGACATGATGGCCATGGACACCCCTCCGAAAAAGGTGCCAATCCCGGGTATTGCCTTTACCATGCTGGCCCCAACCCGGGCCAGGGTGCTGCCGGTGAGCGCAGAAAGAATGCCTTTGCCGGAGTTTTCGGAGAACGAAACATCATACACCCGCGCCAACTGCTTGAGCATATCGATCTGAACCGCAGTGACCGCTGCAATATCCAATATCGGAAAGGGCACCAGGCCTGCGCCCATCGAGACCAATACGTGATTTTTGATAATTTCCTGCGACCTGTCGTATCTCGCGTTCATAATTTCGAATTTAGCATTTGATAACTTATTTTGCAAAGGTACGGGGTAAACCCTCCACAAAGCAAGTCCTTAGGCCCAATTGCCCGGATTTTTATACAAGCTGGAAGATTCTCTCGATATTCGCAATCCGATTCTTGCAAGCTCAAAGACCTTTTTTCCAGCTGCTTTGTTAATTTACAATAACCCTCGGGGCAGGGCGTTATTTTTGCAGTTCAAATTACAGGAGCATCAGGGTATGAAAAAGATTTACTTCGCGTTCTGCTTGTTACTCGCCTTTTCTTTCGCGGCGCCGGCCCAAACCACCCTTCGGGAAACCCTGGAATGGGAGAACGCGCCCCGTATCCTGCAAGGACCGGACGGAGAATACGAACAATGGAATTTTAAAGGCGGCGCCGTTGGCGAAGCCTTTCCCGGCGTACCTTTTTACAGCGCTGAAATCAAGGTGAACGGCCCCGGCAGTTTGCAGGTCCGGGTACTCGACGCCCGGTATGAAGACCTGCCCTGGAAAAATGCCCCGGGCTGGAACGCCATCGGCCAGGACCTGAAATTTGAAACCCGGGTGGAACGCGACCGCCGCGAATATTCCGGGATTGTCGCCTTTGCCCCGATCATCCGACAGGGAGACCGCTTCCGGAAACTGGTGGACTTTACCCTTCAAATCACGCACCTGCCCGATCCGGCAGGGGCCCCCCGCGGACCCGTTTACACCGAAACCTCCGCACTGGCCGACGGCGATATTTATAAAATTGCCGTAACGGAAAACGGGGTCTATAAACTCAGCTACGATTTTCTGAAAAAAGACCTCGGCATCGCCAATCTCGACCAGGTCGACCCGCGCACGATCAAGCTGTTCGGCAACGGCGGCGGCATGGTCCCGGCCTATAGCGTGGCCGAACGCACAGACGACCTCAAAGAAAACCGGATCCGCATCGAGGGTGAAAACGACGGCAAATTCGACGCCGGCGATTACATCCTCTTTTACGGGGAAGGCCCGGACAAATGGACTTTCGACCCCGTTTCCCGAAAGTTCAATATGGAAAAAAACATCCACGATACCCGGAATTATTATTTCATCAAGATCAGCGCCGGCAACGGCATCCGGGTGGAATCGCGCCCCAATATCCCTGCAACGGATTTTTCCACTTCTCTTTTTTCGGATTTTCGCCGCGAAGAAAAAGACAAACAAAACCTGCTTTACGACTGGAACATCACCCGCATGGGCGCCGGTCAGGACTGGTTCGGCGACTGGTTCAAGACGGCCCGGGAATACAGCTACAACGACCTTTTTGACTTCCCCAATCTCGCTACCGGAGAGTCGCACGAACTCCGGGTCGAAATGGTGTTGCGCGCCAACGTGAGCTCCCGCTTCCGGGTACAGGTCAATGGAGGGGCTTTTATTGAAAGCAGCCTGGCATCAAGTACCCGGGTAGGCACCAAAGACGACTATGTGGACAGCTATGCCAACCGGGCCGCCATTGCAGTACCCGTGCAACTGAATAAAAACGATATTGACTTCAAAGTCGCCTACCCTGTGCCGGCAAGCGCCACACAGGAAACAGAAGGTTGGCTCGATTTCATACAGGTAACTGCCCGCCGCCAACTCATCATGACCGGCGAACAAATGGCCTTCCGGGACCCCATCACCCTGGATCATGCAAACGCAACCTATAACCTGCAACAGGCGCCTGAAGGTACGCTGATCTGGGACATCACCGACCCGTTGAGCCCGCTGGAGCAGCAAAATCAGCGCAGCGGCACGACCTTGTCCTTCGGTATGAACACAGAAAACAAACTGGCCCAGTTTGTGGCTTTTTCTCCGGCGCAGCCTTTGCTCAAGGCTGAACCCGCAGGCAAGGTTGCCAACCAGAATCTGCACAACCTGGGGCTCTCCCCCCTGGATATGCTCATTGTTTACCATCCCGATTTCGAGGCGGCGGCAGAAAAACTGGCGGCTCACCGGCGTTCGCACAGCGGATTTGAAGTCGCTACCGTCAACGTCAACCGGATCTGGAACGAATTTGCTTCAGGCAAACCCGACCCGGCTGCCATCCGCGACCTGGTCAGGATGATCTACGACCGCTCGGAGACTTTTGCCTATTGCCTCCTGATCGGCGACGGTTCCTTTGATTCCAGAGACATTTACCAGGTGGGCGGCAATTTTATCCCGACTTACCAGACCCGGTCGCTGAATTCCATTCTGGCTTATCCGGCTGATGATTATTTCGGGGTTTTAAACGGCTCCAGCGCTGCCGACCCCGTGCAAGGCCGGCTCAATGTCTCGGTCGGACGGCTACCCGTCAAAAATGTTGAGGAGGCGGAATCCGCCGTCGACAAGATCATCCACTACGACACCAGTCCCAAGGTTTTTGGCGACTGGCGCAACAGGATGGTATTTGTCGGAGATGACGAGGACGGCAACACCCATACCCGCGATGCCAACCTGATTGCCGACAAAGTCTTGCAAAACTTCCCGGATTTTAATGTGGACAAATTATTCCTGGACGCCTATCCGCAGGAAGCAACCCCGGCCGGCGACCGGTTCCCCTCCATCAATGAAGCCATTGGAAGATCCCTTTACCGCGGGGTACTGGCTATTGTTTACCTCGGGCATGGCGGTCCGAAAGGCTGGGCCCAGGAAAGGGTGCTGAACATCCCCGATATCCGCAACTGGCAAAACTACGATAACCTCACCTTGCTGGTCACTGCAACCTGCTCGTTCACCGGGTACGACGACCCCACTTTTGTATCGGCGGGGGAAGAAGCTTTCCTCAATCCGCGCGGGGGTGCAGCGGCCCTCCTGACCACCACGAGGCCGGTTTATGCCAATGAAAATGCCGACCTGACAGAAGTGACCCTCCTGAACTTGTTCCAGCGGGAAGAAGGCAAGGCGCTGACCCTGGGCGAGGCTTTCCGCCGGGGCAAAAATGTCAACCTTTCCTCCGGTTTTACGACCAACACCCGGAAGTTCACCCTCATCGGCGACCCTGCCATGCTCATTCCCGTGCCCAATTACGGCGCCGTCACCACCACCATCGACGGAAAGGACATTCTATCCGGCAGCGTGGATACCCTTCGCGCCCTGCAAAAGGTCACCATCGGCGGCATGATCGTGGATGAGGACGGACAGCCCGCCACTGGGTTCAACGGCCTGGTGTATCCGACCGTGTACGATAAAAAACTGGATGTGACCACCCTGAACCAGGATCCGAGCAGCCCCAGGTATACCTTTAAATTGCAGAAAAGCATCCTGTTCAAAGGCAAGGCTTCCGTCACGAACGGGCAGTTTGAATTTTCTTTTGTGATGCCCAAAGATATCAACTTTGAATTTGGCAATGGCAAGATCAGTTATTACGCTGCCGACACCGACCGCAAACTCGACGCTTCCGGCCATTATACCGGTGTGGTGATCGGCGGCACAAGCGACAACGCCCTGGCCGACAAAACCGGCCCCAAGGTGGAAGTTTTTATGAACTCCGACGGCTTCGTCTTCGGCAGCATTACCGATAAAGACCCTGTGCTGCTGGTCAAACTCCAGGATGAAAACGGCATCAATGTGGTAGGCAACAGCATTGGGCACGACCTGGAGGGTGTGCTGGATAAAAACTCCCAGAGCTCCTATCTGTTGAATGATTTTTACGAAGCAGACACCGATGATTATACCCGGGGTACGGTCCGTTATCCCCTTTCGGCGCTGGAAGAAGGCCGGCACCATATCCAGGTTTCCGCCTGGGACGTGGCCAACAACAACAGCGAAGGGTTCACTGAATTCATCGTGGCCTCTTCCGAAGGGATCGCCCTCGAACATGTACTGAATTTCCCGAATCCTTTCACCGATCAAACCTGTTTCCAGTTTGACCACAATTTTGAAAACGTCAACCTGGATGTCCTGGTACAGATCTATACCATTTCCGGCAGGCTGGTCAAAACCCTTGAAGCCAGCATTTTATCCGACGGAGCCCTGCGGCAGGACGATTGCATTCCGTGGGACGGCCGCGACGAATACGGCGACCGGCTCGGCCGGGGCGTATACCTGTACAAGGTCAAAGTACGCGCTGCCGACCTGGAGATCAAAGGTGAAAGTGACTTTTCCAAACTGGTCATCCTGAAATAGAAGGGGCTTCCTGCACAATTGGCCGAATTACTGCAGGTATCAGCAATAATACACCGCTTTTTGCGTATGTATAATTGGCAAGGAATTTGTTAAGGTTTTTAACACCTTTCCTCGCCGAAAGAAACAGACATTTTTCAGCCTGCGGGCTGAAAATGCCTTTAATGAGCAAGCATTGATTATTTTTGCACAATTTTGGTAAAGACAAGTTGATCACATGAAAAATCGAGTTTTACGAAGTGTTGGTTTGGCCCTGGGCATTGTGCTGACAACAGGACAAGTTCAAGCGCAATTTTGCACAGAAGGCCCGGGTGGGAATTTGATTAATCCCGATGGAACCCCTTGCATTAATACGGTAGTTACTGCTGTTCCGTTTTTGCGGATTGTTGCCGATGCCCGTGCAGGCGCTATGGGCGACGTCGGCGTTGCGATCTCAGCCGATCCGAACGCCATGCACTTCAATGCCGCCAAGCTGGCTTTTGCAGAGCAGGATGTGGCTGTTTCGGCCACCTATACGCCCTGGTTAAGGGCTTTGGGCCTCAATGACGTTTATTTGGCCTACCTTACCGGATATTACAAACTGGACGACCTGCAGACCCTCGGATTCGGCCTTCGGTATTTTTCCCTGGGCAGCATCCAGTTTACCGACATCAACGCGATGCCGCTGCAAACCGGCCGCCCCAACGAATATGAAGTGGCCGCCGCTTATTCGCGCAAGCTGACGGATAATTTTTCAGCTTCGGTGACCGGTAAATTCATATACTCCAACCTGGCTGCCGGCCAGCAGATCGAGGGCGGCGAGATCATCGAAGCCGGGCTCGCAGGCGCCGCCGATATCGGATTTTATTACCGCACCCCCATTGAAATGAATTCAGGGGAATCGACCCTGAACGTCGGTCTTGCAGTGACCAATATCGGTTCTAAAATTACGTATACGGCTTCCACCGTACGCGACTTCCTGCCGGCCAACTTCGGCCTGGGCGCCGCCTGGGAACTCGAGCTGGACGATTACAATACCTTCACCCTGGCTGCCGATGTCAACAAATTGCTGGTGCCGACGCCTTGCCAGGGTACAAAAGAAGAATGCGATACGGACAACAACGATGTATCCGACCAGCGGGAAGTGCCTACCGTTCGCGCGCTGTTCTCTTCCTGGAGCGACGCGCCGGAAGGCTTTAGCGAAGAACTCAAGGAATTCAACTTCAGCGTAGGAGCGGAATACTGGTACGACAAACAGTTTGCCGTCCGCGCCGGATATTATACCGAACACGCCCAAAAAGGCGGCCGCAAATTTTTTACGGTCGGCCTGGGTCTGAAATACAATATCTTCGGCCTTAATTTCTCTTATCTCGTTCCGACTACCAATAACCGGAATCCGCTGGACAATACCCTGCGGTTCTCTCTTTTATTCGACTTCGGAGCAACAGACGAGGGGAATAATTGATGCTGGCCACGCCTGTGGCGTGGTGGATGCTGGATGCTGGCATCCAGCATCTATTGACAAATTATGATTGACAATCTCCTCGGAAAGATCCTCCTTTCGCCTTTTTCCCTCCTTTACCTGTTGGGATCGGGGCTGAACAGCCTGTTGTACCGGACGGGGCTGCTCAAGTCGATGTCATTCACTTTCCCGGTGATCTCAGTGGGCAACCTTTCTATCGGCGGCGCCGGCAAAACGCCCCATATCGAATACCTGATCCGGTTGCTCAAGGACTACCTCAATGTCGCTACCCTCAGCCGGGGTTACGGGCGGAAAACGCGAGGTTTTATGGAGATACAAACCCATATGACCGCAGAAGAAACGGGTGACGAACCCCTTCAATTCAAACGCAAATTCCCGGAAATCACTGCTGTCGTAGCGGAAAACCGGGCATTCGGAATTCCGCGCATCATCTCCGACCATCCGGAGGCGCAGCTCATCCTCCTGGATGACGCCTTCCAACACAGGGCCGTCAAACCCGGCCTCAACCTGCTTTTGACCGAATACGACCAACCTTTTACCCGGGATTTCCCCTTGCCTTCCGGCCGTCTCCGGGAATGGCGCAGCGCCTATAAGCGGGCCGATGCCATTATCGTCAGCAAATGCCCGGCGGATCTGAGCCTGGAAAAGGCCGCCGCGATGCGCAGGGAAATCGCCCCTGAACCCCATCAGCGGCTGTTTTTTTCTTATTACGGCTATGGAGCGCCTTACTATATCTTCAATCCGCGTTACCGGGTGGACCTGAACCAGGAATGGGACGTCCTGCTGATCTGCGCCATTGCCCGGAGGGAGTACTTGCTGTCTTACCTGAAACAGGCCGCCGGTTCGGTCAAAGTGCTGGCTTACGAAGACCACCATGTTTTCACCAATGGCGAGATCGGGCAGTTGCACACAGAATTCCAGCGCATGGAATCCGACAAAAAAGTGATCCTCACCACCGAAAAGGACGCCGTCCGGCTGGAAATGCACCGGCAGTTTCTCCTTGACAACCGAATGCCTATATTTGCCTTGCCGGCGGAGGTGAAATTTCACTTCGGCGAAGGACCGGCGTTCGATCAGTACGTCAAGGATTTTCTGCTCAATTTTAAGGTGTAAGGATTTGAACCCGATACTCATCATCCTCTATTGGCTGTTCAAGATCGCGGTCCGGCTGGGCGCGTGGATCTATTACCCGGATACCGTGGTTTTACACCGGGAACGGCTCCGGTTCAAAGGCCCGGCCCTGCTGATTTCCAACCATCCCAATACGCTGCTGGATGCGTTGAACACAGCCGCCCATGTGCGGGAACAAGTTTTTTTTCTGGCAAATGCCAGCCTTTTTTCCACACCTTTTACCAATTGGCTGTTCAATACCCTGTACTGCATTCCCATCCAAAGGCTGACGGATACCGGCGGCAAGCCCCTGCAAAATGATGAGGCGTTTGCCCGTTGCGACGAATTTCTGGGCAAAGGAGGCGCCCTGTATATTGCGCCGGAGGGCGCCAGTTGGATGGACCGGAAATTGCGGCCCTTCAAAACCGGCACGGCCCGGATTGCCTTCAGCGCCGAGTCCCAAAATAATTTCGAACTCGGGTTGATCATCCAGCCGGCAGGGCTTTCCTACAGTTCTTTTCTGCATTGCGGCGGCCGCCTTGTTGTGAATGCAGCCGAGCCCATCCGGGTTGCGGATTTCCGGGAAGCTTACGAAAAAGACCCGCAGGCTGCCGTCCGCGCGTTAACAACCCTGGCCGAAAACCGGACGCGGGAAGCCCTCATCCAAACCACGGACGAGGAAGAGGATCTCCTGGCCCGCCGCCTGGAATCCATGATGCAAAACGAGGAGCCGCTGAAAGGAGAAGCCCGTTTTTACCGGGAAAAGACGCTGACAGAGGGCCTTTCGGAATTCCACGAACACCATCCCGGGAAATACGCCGCCTTGCTCGACCTGAGTCAACAATACTTCAACGCCGGCATCCGGGACTCCGTCATAAAAAAGGCAGGCGGGCGTTCGTGGCCGGTTGTCGTGGCCGGTTTTTTGCCCTGGCTGTACGGTTATATCAACCACCTGCTCCCGGTGGGCATCCCCAGGCTGGCGGTCAAATTGATGAAAGCCTATATCGGCTATACTTCTGCCATCAAATTTTCGGTTGGCGTATTGACCGTTCCACTTTTTTACGGGCTGCAAACCCGAGTGATAGCCGCCTGGGCGCCCTGGCCCTGGTTTTGGATCTACCTGCTTTCCCTGCCGGTTTCTGCGTGGTGGCTTTGGCGGTACAATAAGGTGCTGAAGACCTGGGAGGGTGAACGAACATGGAAGAAACTGGGTGAGGAGCAGCAGGCGGAGCTGAAGGCGATGCGGCAAACGGTCATCATAGCGATCCGATCGCTCAAAGCGATCGGATCGCTATGATGACCGTTTACCTCCTGGCCACCGCCGTCCAGTTCCTCTTCTGGCTTGTCGTTTTTTCCCGCCTGGCGTGGTACAACCCTGAAGAAGAGCCTGACGGCGAACCGGAAGACCCCGTCTCCGTGATCATCTGCGCCAGGAACGAAGCAGAAAATCTCAAAAAAAATTTGCCCCTTATCCTCAACCAAAACTACCGTTTATATGAGGTAATCGTCGTCGACGATAATTCTTTTGACGAAAGTGAAAAAATTATTTTGTCGTTTCAGAAAAAATATCCGATCTTGCGGCCATTCTTCGTGAAGCACAAGATACAGCCTGGTAAGAAGGCTGCCCTTACACGGGGAATTGAAGAGGCTCGATTTGAAAAATTGCTGTTAACCGACGCCGATTGCCGGCCCGCTTCTCCGTTTTGGATCAAAAGAATGCAGGCCGGATTGACCGATAAGGTCAACATCGTCCTTGGTTTCAGCCCTTATCTTCCAAAAAGCGGGTTTTTAAACCGCTTTATCCGCTTTGAGACGTTTTTTACGGCTATCCAGTACCTTTCCTTTGCACTTTTAGGATTACCATACATGGGCGTTGGCCGCAACCTGTCGTACCGCAAATCGCTGTTCGAACGGGTAGGCGGATTCAAACGCCATGGTCATATCGCTTCGGGCGACGACGATCTTTTTGTCTCCGGAGCAGCCCGCGGCGGCCAGACCGCAATTGTTTTGCAGCCCGAAGCTTTTACTTTCTCGGAAGCTAAAAGCGACTGGCGAGGTTTCTACTTCCAAAAATCGCGTCACTTGAGCGCCGGTAAACACTACCGGCCGGTCCACCAGGCATTGCTTGGCACTGTGGCGGCTAGTCAGTTTTTGCACTATGCCTGCTTCTTCGCCCTGCTCCTGTCCGGTGACGACCACCTTCTGTTGACGCTGTTCTTGTTTGTTGCGAGAATGGCGGTAGTAACCTGGTTGAACGGCCGCATCCTGAAACGATTTAAGGGGTCGGATCTGCTGATCTGGATCCCTGTACTGGATGCCGCACTTGCCCTCTATTACTTCCTGTTCTCGCCGGTATTGCTCATAAAAACCGGTAAATACACATCATGGAAGCAGTAGGTTATAATCCCGTACTATCCCGCAAAGCGGAAGAAGATTACAAATTGGTCAGGCAGGCGGTCGCAGGCAATCAGCGCGCCTACAGTTCATTAATGGACCGATATTGGAACTCAGTGTATCAAATGATGCTGCGCATGGTCAACAATCCCGAAGACGCAAGCGATTTGACCCAGGAGGCGTTTGGCAAGGCTTTTACCAAACTGGCGTTTTACGCGCCTACTTTTGCCTTCAGCACCTGGTTGTTCCGGATTGCCATCAATAACGCGATCGACTTTGTACGCAAAAAACGCGTGCGCTGCCTGTCGCTCGACGATCCTATCGAGCCGGAAAGCGACCAGGATTACTCGGCCAGCCTCGACGCTGAGGTGCGCAATCCCGAAGAGGAGATCATCCGCGGACAACGCCTCAAACTGATGCGTTCGCTCCTCGATCAACTCAACGAAAAATATCGCGTGATGATCGAACTGCGTTATTTCGACGAACTCAGTTATGAAGAGATCTCCGAATCGCTGGAGTTGCCCCTGGGAACAGTGAAAGCGCAGTTGTTTCGCGCCAAAGAAATGTTGTACGATCTGCTCCAGCGTCCGGGCGCCAGCGCTTATCTGGACCGGACGCGGAGGTGATCAGGGGGTTGATTCCACGCCTGTGGCGTGGCCACGCAAAAGGCGTGGTTCATTTGTTTATTCGTTGATTTGTTTATTCGAATAAACAGATCAACAAATCAACAAATCAACAAATCAACAAATCAACAAATCAACCATTGCATACTGGCTGTTGGATTGCGCCAACCGGGGGGATTGGATCCCGCAATCCGGCATCCAGTATGCAATTTCAAGGTTAAAGGTTAAAGGATCAAGGTTAAAGGATCAAGGATCCAACTTCAAATATTTTTCCAGGCGAACTATTAAAAGTTCATAAAACCCTGTTGAGTAGATTATCCTGGTTATAAGCCTGAGCGCCATCACGTATCGGCAACGACACGGGATGGCGCTTTGTATTTTGTTGATTTGTTGATTTGTTGATTTGAAACGACATTCGTCAAATCAACGCATCAACAGCGAGAATTATTCAACAATGAGGTTGAACGCACCTGAAACAAGAAATTCGTCGGAAGCGGCAAATTCGCCGGCATTCAGGATTTCAACAAAACCGTTTTCCGTTTTGCCGACCTGAACTTCTCTTTTTTCAAAAGAAAGGGTGGTTTCGGCGGATGTTTTTTTTACCAGAACATAATATTGGTCTTCTATACTGACAACGGACTCCTGGGGCAAAGATTTTGCTTCATGCCCCGCAACCAGGATTTCGGCCTCGATATACATGCCGGGCGTAAACAGCAGGGATTGTTTTTCATCTGCCAGGTGGCCGTGAATGTTGATGATCCGGGTAATCGGATCGACAATCTTTCCGACCAGGTAAATATTTCCTTCGCAGGGCGCCTGATCCGATTCGAGCGATTTGAACCGGATCCGCTGGCCTTTTTTCACCAGATGCATGTCTTTTTCAAAGACGTTCAACTCCAAATGGAGATGGTCGACGTTGGTGATCTCCACCGCTACGTCTGACGGATTCAGGTACTTGCCCTGGTTGGCGTTAACAGCAGTAACATATCCGCCGATCGGGGCTTTGACGGCAATAACGGACTTCAGGCTGTTTTCCGTAACTTCTGCAGGGTCCAGATTGATCAAAGACAATTTTTTCTTTAAGGCCTCGAACCTCGCCAGGGTTACTTTATAGTCGGCTTCTGCTTTGAGGTAATTTTTTTTCGACGTAACGTTATCATCTGCGAGGGTCTTCTGCCTTTCATAGTCAGCTTCCAGATAAGCCAACTGGCCTTTTGCCTCAAGATAGTCCTGTTGCATTTGAACGTATTCAGGGTTTTCCAGCACAAAGAGCAATTGCCCTTTTGCTATTTTCTGGCCGGGCAGCAGTTCGAGTCCGCGCACATATCCGCCATAATAAGCGCTCACGGCAGCCTTGTGTTCGGGCGGTACGTCGATTTTGCCATTGGCTTTTATGATCGTCGAAAATACCTGAACCGACATTTGCCCCGTCTGCATGCCGGAAGATTGAAACTGGTCGGGGGTGAGCGTGATCATTTCTTCCGGAGCGGGGGTTTCCGTTTCGGCCATACCATCCGGTTTGTTATCCGAGCAGGCGAAAGCGGCAAACAAGACAGGGAGAAAAAAAGCCCAAATATGGATCATTGTTTTCATCTTCGGTTGATGATCATTTTAATTCAAAATAAAGTTGGCCTCCAGAACAGCCTGGTTATACTGATGCAGATGATCGAGATAATTCATTTCAATGTTTTTTGCATTTTCCAGCAATTGAACGTATTGAAAAAAATCGATCTCTCCGTTTTCAAAAGCTTTGACGGCATTGAAAATCAATTGTTCGGACAGGCTTTTTCCGCTTTCGTTGTAAAAAGCAATGGCTTTATCCAGTTTTCTGATCTCCGCCAGAAGCGCCTGGTGTTTTCCCCGGAGCTGATGTTGGTAATTTGCCGCTTCGTTTTCAAGTACCAACACTTCCGTCCGGGCGGCATTGATCTTTGCCCGGTGCGCTCCGAACCAAAGGGGAACCGCGATACCGGCCTGAAAACCATGATACGCTTTTGAATCGGGCCCTCTGTTGGCGCCGCGGAAAAGGGTCAGGCTAAAATCGGGCAGCGATTTTTGTTTTTCCAGAAAGAGCGCGTCTTTGCTCATTTTTACGGCCTCTTTGAAATAATCCGCACCTGGATTCCCGGCGGTATCCATGGGTTCGGGGATCAGTTTTTTCATGGGCGCGGCAGGCACCTCAAAAATGGAATCCGACTGCAACCACCGGCTCAGTTCGGAATAGGATTTTGTTATATTTTCCTGCGTTTGTTCCAGGATAAGGGCGATTTCCTTTTGTTTGGTTTCTGCGGTCAACCGTTCAAGGTAATTGGTTTCGCCGCTGTCGTACCGGCGGGTGGCCGAAGCCGCCATCCGGGTGTACAAGCTGTCGAGATATTGGTAATTTAACCGGACATTCTGCCAGTAGACGATGGAATAATAAGCTTTTGAAATTTCCTTTTTCAATTGTCTTTCCTGGATCAGGCGCTTTTGCGTCTGAATGGAGACAAGACCTGCGCTGACCTTTTTTTGCGCTCCGTATACTGTCGGAAATTGTATGGATTGGCTGATTCCCCAGACCTTGACCGGCAATCCGTTTTCAGCGATATTATTTTGGTCGTAGTTAAAATAGATCTGCGTCTTGTCAGGGTTGAATGAGGCGCCGGCCAACTGCTCCGATTGCAAGACCTGCGCGGAGGCGGCCTGCAGCCCTGCATTCTGCCTCAAACCGATCTCAACGGCTTCTTCAACGGTTACCGGACGCGCCTGGGCCCCGGCCAGCAGGGGCAGCAAAAGCCCGGCCAGGATCAAAAACGCATGCGGCTTCAACCTCCTTTTTCCGGAAGGGCGCTTCCGGTCGAAGAGCGCATAAAGCACCGGCAACACCACCAGGGTGAGGGCGGTCGCCGTGATCAATCCGCCAAGGACTACCGTCGCCAGAGGCCGTTGAACTTCTGCGCCGGCAGAGGTAGAGATCGCCATCGGCAGAAAGCCCAGCGCGGCAGCGGCGGCCGTCAGCAAAACCGGCCGGAGGCGCTGTTGGGTCCCCATGATGATCCTTCTGTTGATATCCAGAATGCCGTGTGCTTTGAGTTCTTTAAAATGTTCGATCAAAACAATCCCGTTGAGTACCGCGATGCCGAACAAGGCGATAAATCCCACGCCGGCAGATATGCTGAAGGGCATTCCCCGCAGGTAAAGCAACAATATGCCGCCCACGGAAGCCAGCGGAATGGCGCTGTAGATCAACAGGGCTTCTTTCACAGAGTTGAAGGCAAAATATAACAAGACAAATATCAGCACCAGCGCAATCGGTACGGCTACCATCAGGCGGGCCCTTGCGCTGCGCAGGTTTTCAAACTGACCGCCGTAGGTGACCGTATACCCTGCCGGCAATTTTATCTGATTTTGAACGATGCCCTGCACATCTTTTACAACGGATTCCAGGTCTCTTCCCCGGACGTTCACCCCGACGACGATCCGTCTTTTGGTATTGTCGCGAGAAATTTTAGCCGGGCCTTTGGTATAACTGATCGTTGCAAATTCGCTTAGCGGCAACTGGCTGCCGTCCGGCAGGATGATGGGCGCTGTTTCGAGGTTTTCAATATCCTTCCGGTTACTGTCGTCAAACCGGATCACCAGGTCGAATTGTTTTTCACCCTCAAAAACGGTTCCCGCGGGCAATCCGGCAAACCCCATGCTGATCACCTTGTTCAGATCGTCGACATTCAACCCGTATTTGGCAATCTTCCTCCGGTCGTATTGAACGCTCATCTGCGGGAGGCCGGCTATTTTTTCTACCGTAATATCCGAGGCGCCCTCAACACCCTGGATGGCTTTTTCAATTTCAAGGGCTTTTTTGTAAAGGATATCGAGGTCTTCGCCAAACACTTTGATGGCCAGGTCGGCCCTCACGCCGGTAATCAGTTCGTTGAACCTCATCTCAATCGGCTGGGTAAATTCCCATTCAACTCCGGGGATCACGGATAAAGTTTCCTTGAATTTTTCTGCAAGTTCATCCTTGGCAGCCGCTGTGCTCCATTCTTTTATCGGTTTCAGCTTGATGATCACATCGCTTTCTTCCATCGACATCGGGTCGGTCGGCACCTCCGCGGCCCCAATCCGGCTCACGACCTGCTCAACCTCAGGGAATCCTTTGAGTATTTGTTCCATCCGGGTGGTGATCTCTATGGTTTTGCTGAGCGAGGTTCCGGTTTTCAACACCGGCTGGATCACAAAATCCCCCTCGTCAAGGGTCGGCACAAACTCACCCCCCATCCGGGAAAACAACCAGCCCACAACCAACAGCAACACAACAGCCAGACCCAGCACCATCGGTTTGAACCTCAGGGCCATGACGATGGTGGGTTTGTAGCTGTTCTCGAGAAATCTGATCAACCTGGAAGAGATGGTCCGTTTTTCCGGATCGGAGGGTTTCAGAAACAGAGAAGCGACTACCGGTACATAAGTAAAACAAAGGATCATGGCGCCGATCAGGGCAAAACAAAAAACAAGCGCCATCGGTTTGAACATTTTGCCCTCCACATTGACCAGGGAAAGGATCGGAATGAAAACGATGATGATGATGAGCTGGCCGAATACCGCCGACCGCATCATTTTGACAGTGCTGTCCCGGGTGATTTGGTCAATCCTGTTTTGTCTCGGTTCTTTGGAAAGGGTAAGCAGTTTTGTCCGGTCGGCGGTTATCCTGAAAGCGATGTACTCAACGATGATCACAGCGCCGTCGATGATGATGCCAAAATCAATGGCGCCCAGGCTCATAAGGTTGGCGTCGACCCCAAAAATGTACATAAGGGAAAGGGCGAACAACAGGGAAAGGGGAATAACCGAGGCCACCACCAATCCTGAGCGCAGATTACCAAGCAAGACAACGACTACAAAGACAACGATCAGGCAGCCGAGGATCAGGTTTTCTGCTATCGTGGCGGTGGTTTTGCCGATAAGCTCACTTCTCTCTAAAAACCCATTGATCCGAACGCCTTCCGGCAGCGTTTGCTGAATTTCCGCCACACGCGCTTTTACGCTTTCAATGACGGCTTTTGAATTGGCGTCTTTCAGCATCATTATCTGACCCAATACCTTTTCACCCTCCCCGTTCCCGGTAATTGCGCCAAAGCGGGTTGCGTGTCCGAAGCCGACTTTGGCAACATCCCGGACAAAGACCGGGCTGCCCGCCCGGGTGGTTACGACAATATTTTCGATGTCTTCAATAGAGGAGACCAAGCCTTCGCCGCGGATGAAATAACTTTCATTGATCTTTTCAATGTATCCGCCTCCTGCCACGTTGTTGTTTTTCTCGAGCGCCGTGTAAAGGTCCGAAACCGAAATATTCATAGCCCTCAGCCGGCCGGGGGCTATGGCCACTTCGTACTGTTTCAAATACCCTCCCCAGGTATTGACTTCCACTACACCCGGTATCCCGGACAATTGCCGGCGCACGACCCAATCCTGGATCGTCCGCAGATCCGTGATGGAATAACGGTCTTTGAATGCAGGCGTTACATCGATAATGTATTGGTAGATCTCCCCCAAACCAGTCGAGACCGGGCCCATAAAAGGGGTTCCGAAACCCGCCGGGATCTTTTCTTCCGCGCTTTTAATCTTCTCGCCAATGAGTTGGCGGGGCAGGTAGGTCCCCATCTTGTCTTCGAACACGATCGTCACCACGGACAGACCGAATTTGGAGATCGACCGGATCTCCTTCACGCCGGGCAGGTTGGCCATTTCCAACTCTACGGGATAGGTCAGAAATTTTTCAACATCCTGGGTGGCCAGGTTCCTGGAGGTGGTGATGACCTGGACCTGGTTGTTGGTTACATCAGGTACGGCCCCGATCGGAATATTGATCAGGGCAAAAATGCCAAATCCAATGATTCCGGCTGTAAACAGCAGAATGATCAATTTCTGGCGAATACTGTACCGGATAATCCCCTCTAACATTTGACCCATCCTTTTATTGAGTGCAAAATTAGCGGGGCATCCTAAAGTTTCCCTGAAGCCTTTCTTAAGATTGGCTTAAAATTTAACGGTAGCTATCGTACCCTGGCTTGGCCGGCTGGAGAGGGTAAATTCGGCATTGATGAAGGCGCAGGCCTTTTTTACGATGGAAAGCCCCAGGCCGTTGCCTGGAATCTTTTTATGCTCCAGGGCATCGGAGCGGAAGAACGGGGTAAAGACAGAGGCGATATCCTCCTGCCGGATGCCGATGCCGTGGTCGGTCACCTGACAAACGATCGCCCCTTCATTTTTATGCAGCCGGATCAGGATGGATGATTCATCAAAAGAGTATTTGATGGCATTGGAGATGACATTGTCCAGAATCAGGTCAATACAATAAGGATCCGATTTCACTTCGGTTTCACCTGCGTCATCAATGGCGACCTGAAGGTTTTTTTGAATGATCGTTGTTTCATACCGGTGAAGCACCTCATCTACAAGGGAGACCAGTTGGATGGGCTGTTTATGGAGTTGTCCGGGCAATTTGTCAAACCGCGCCAATACCAGCAATTGCTCGATGGTATTGGTCATGCGGTCAATTTCCGACAGGCTGTAGATGATTTTATCCCTGTATTCCTCCCCGGACCTGGGTTTCCGGATCAACACCTCAAGGGTTCCCTTGATGACCGATAAAGGGGTACGGAGCTCGTGAGAGGCGTCGGAGGTAAATTGGCGCTCCCTTTCCACGGCATTCTGTATCCGGTCTAACAATTCATTGATCGAAGACGTCAGGGTGTAAAGTTCGTCCCGGGTCTTCGGCATTTCGATCCTTTCATTCAGGTTATTCCGGGTGATCCTGTCTGCAATCCCGGTTATCCGGGCAACAGGGGCAATGCTTTTGCCGGCCAATAACCGGGTAATAAAAAACAAGATCAGCAGAACGATCGGAAAAAGAATCAGCAGGATATTGCTTAATTTGGAGATGACCATTTTGGAATCTTCCAGCGACATGGCGGCCAGAACATGCCCCTGCAAAACACCCTCGTGCATGAGTGGAAGTTGCAACTGCCGGATCGCCTTGTTATTCAGCGCCGTGTTAAAATGGTATTCATGACCTATGTCCGTTTCGAACGTCAAAGCCTGTTCTTTCAGGTTAGGGGATTTATCCATCAACCTGCCTTTGACATCGATGATCTGAATGAATACCGGGATTACGTCGGCCTCCTTATGTTCGCGCTCTTCCAACTCCGCTTTATTGACGAACCGGATACTATCCGCAGTGAACAAAAGCTCCCGGCTGTGTTTGTATGCCTCGTAGGTAATGGCGCGGTCCAGATTCTGGTAAACCGTCGTCAGCACAACCAGGTAAATGACCAGAAAAACCAGCGAGACGGTCACTGCCGTGGCTGCCAAAAAATAGACCGCGATCCTGTTTTTATAACTCAAATTCATGATGATCAATGTAGAAAAGATAAATTACCCGCTGTTATCCTCGCTCTTCATGCTGAGCGGAGTCGAAGCATCACCCTCTCACCCTCTCACCCTCTCACCCTCTCACCCTCTCATCCTCTCACCCTCTCACCCTCTCACAACATACCCCACCCCCCGGACCGTCTGGATATAGTCCTCATCTCCCTGGAGGTCAAGTTTTTTCCGGATCGCATTAATATAGACGTCGATCACACCCGTATCGTATTGGAAATGAATATCCCAAACGCTTTCAATGATCCGGGATCTGCGGCAGACTTTTCCCTTGTTTCTCAACAGGTATTCGAGCAGCGCAAATTCTTTTTGGGTCAGGTGGATCAACGTTCCGTCTTTCAAAACCTGATGCCGGAGCGTATCCATAGTGATTTTCCCCAAAACGAATTTTTCGTGTTCGCCGGATCTTGGCCGGAGTTGCACCTTGATCCGTTCCAGCAATTCATCAAAATGGAACGGTTTTTTGATATAGTCGTTGGCGCCGGCCTGAAGCCCAAAAATCGTTTCCTGCACGGTATCCTTGGCGGTGAGGAAAATGACAGGCGTCTCCTGAAAAGATTTGCGAAACTGCCGGCATATTTCGATCCCGCTCAGCCCGGGAACCATCCAGTCGAGCAATAAAAGCTGGTATTCGCCGGAAAGCGCCATGCTCAGGCCTTCGTTGCCGTCTGCGGCAATATCCACTACAAAGGATTCTTCCTCCAGGCCTTGTTTGAGAAAGCCGGCAATGCCGGGTTCGTCTTCAACAACTAAAATTCTCATTCCACAAAATTCGGCTTTCTTCCTTAAAGCATTATTAGCCGATTCTTAAAATTCGCTTAAGAGTTGTTCAGCCTTCGCTCTTGCGCATCATCCGGAGCGTAAACCACCCGAGGGCCAGCACAATAAGTCCCATCATCGCCCATAACCATGCTTTATTTTCAAAAAGTGGCCGTTTTTTTGTTTTTGCTGCCTTCTCAATGATCTCTTCGGCGCCCAGCGACAAGATTGGCAGAGACGCCGGTATATTGTTCTCAAAAAGGTCGATATCATAAAAGGGGCGTATGGCGTTCGGGTTGCCGTACACCAGAAAATACCTGGCAGGTTCGGTAATCCGCAAGGTCAGTTCGTGTTCATATCCCTTTACCTCGCAGGGGCCAAATTTCAGCGGGGTATTATCGTGGTTATCGATGGCTACCCGCAATTTTTTCAGAATGGTGTTGTTGAACCGGAAAATATTGTCTTCCAGTGAACTAAGCGTGCCCGATGCCAGGGTCTTGTATTGGTATTTCCAGCCTTGCTGGGTCTGGAAACTGTCCACCGGGTAACTGATCGTCAGCGGCCTGTAATAATCGAAGGTATCCACAACGGTCACCTTCAGGTAGGAAACCGGCATGGGTCGTTTCAGGGTCACCTCGATCAGGGTCTGTTTGTCGTCCTTTTCCTCCCGCACCAGGCTGGAGTCGGCTGCGAAAGTCCGGTATATACCTTCCGTAATTTGACGTTCGGTTATTTTTGCGGTCAGAAGGGTCGGTCGCCCGGTCTCTTCCTTGTTATCAGGCATGACTTGCGTATTGATCTTCATCCGGATGAACGGGTAGCGGGAGGCAGGAAAATTCACCCGGGTGTACTGGTAATCCGCATCCCGGTTTTTAATGGACAGAATCCTGGCTCCTTTCACCAGGGTAAACCATTCTTTTTGGTTCTGGCTGCCTTCCAGGGTTACTTTCCAGTCAAAATTTTCCTGTTCAAATTCAAGTTCGATGGTATTGACTGCAATATCAACCGGCAGTTGGAACGTAAAAAAATGCCCGCCGGCATTGTAAGACTGGTTGATGAGTTCAAATTCGATAGAGGTGTCCTTTCGTTCTTCCGCCGAGATCTTCAGGATATACGGCGCCTCGATGGTGTCGCGGGTTTCGGTAATGCCGAAGATCCGGATATCTGCCAGTTCCTGCGAGAGTTTCCCGTATATTTCATCCGGCAACACCAGTTTGTGCCATTGCCCTTTTATTCCCTGCAACGGCCGTTTGTAGCTGTACTGATCCCATTGGCCATTGGCTTGAAAGCTGAGGAGGAGGAAAAAAAGGAGGATGAGAGGATGCGCCACCTCCGCCTTTGGGCTATGGCGGCCAGAGGAGGATGGGAGGATGCGAAGATAGGAGGATGCGCGTGCCACACAACAGGCGTGGAGGATGTTTACCTGCCTGAAGGACTGGCGGGGATACAGCGAAGTCCCGAATACTCGAATCAACAAATACTCGAATCCTCGAAAAAATAATCCTCGGATCAACAAAAAAACAAACATTTTTCTAATTTTCATCGTCATCAAATATGCTGTTCCGGTATTTGTTGTAAAGGAACGAAATGATCAGCAACAACACGCCCAACGATACAAAAACCACTGTTTTGGCAATGGTATCGAGGTGTGTCAGATCGTATAAGAACAATTTGACCAGCGTAATGCCAAATAAAATGATGGCGCCGATACGCAGGTGTTTTTTATGCTGCCAGATGCCCAGGACGATCAACAACAGCGCATATACCCCCCAGAGGATGCTCAACCCCAATTTGTAGGATTGCCCGGGATCGGCAATATCCATCCAGTGGATCAATTCGCTGCTGGCAACCCACAGAGCGGAGATGTGCAGCAGCAGGTCGAATGCTATTTTCAGGCGAACCTGCATGAATGCCTGCCGGATATATTGGTAACACGCGATCAGCAAGGCCGCCAAAAAAACGAACGAAACGTACCGGATGTTCATGTTCCAGCCGGTACGCCTGTAATATTCACCGTATGCGTTGCCCAGAAAACTTTCCCGCAATTCGCTCAATTCGTATAAACCCTGAACCAAAAACGTCAGCATGGCCAGGGCGCTGACAACCAGATTAATAACGCCCAAAAGCCGGCTTTTGATCCATTGCATGTTGACAAAAGATAAAATCGCCAGAAACCCAAGGGAATAATTCAGTATCCAGACGATCTTGAATCGCGGCAAATCGTAATCCCGGAAATACTCCGGATAATCCTGACCGGATGGCGTAAGGGTCAGGGCGGAGTCTGCAAAAAGCTGATCCCACCACGTCGCGATCTCTACCCGGCCGGAAAAATAGAGCGCCAGCAGCAGCATGCCGGGCAGGGCGATGGACATGAGGGCGCGAAGCCAGGGGGGAGAGGGAGGGAGAGGGGGTGAGGGGGTGAGGGGGTGAAAGCCCTGTTCCGCATCCTGGATTTTATCAAACCAATGAATAAAGAAAAATGCGCCCGCCACCAACAACCCCGTCAAAAAACGGATGTTCAAAAACGGCTTGATCCAGGTTTCAGGTTGTTCGGGGTAATAGCTGTTGTAAGAGGTTGCCCAGTCGTGCGCCAGACTGAAAAAAGCCAGGAACATCAGAGGGTACGACAATATTTCGTAGACCGGGACATGGTTCCGCCGGCCGATCCAGAACAGGAGAGCTGCCTCGGCGGCCCAGAACAGGGTTACCCAGTTTCCGTCCAGTTGGACGGGGAATGCCAGGGTGATGAAGACCAGGACCAGGCCCGAAACCAGGTAGAACAGGCTGCGATCGGCCAGCCGCCATCGGTATATGACGGCGCTGACGATAAAATGCACCGCCGCGTTGGCCAGTGTGAACAATCCCAGAAGTTCCTCACCTTGCGGGTGTTCGGCCAGCGTTGCATATCCAAATCCGTAAAAAAAGAAAGAATTGAGCAGAAGCGATAAAATATCCCCCACGTTGAATTGTTCTTTTCGCAGCAGTTTGTATGCCAGAAAAGTGACGTAAAAAATAGCAAAAAAGATGGGCAAAAAAGTCAGGGCCAGCGAAAAATGCTGGTCGCGGATATACTCCATCGCATACCACCAGGCGTAAATGAGCCAGGTGAGCCCGAAAGCAGAAAAATAAAGGGACTTCCAGTATCTTTTAAAAGCAATGACCAGGATGCCGGTATTGATGATGGCTATATAACTGAACAGGAAGGCGATCTGCCCTTTGCCTTCACTCAATAAAAAAGGTACGGCATAAGCCCCCACCAATCCAATCTGTGCGATCACCTGGTTGTTGTAATGAACGGCCGCCGCTACGGTAAAGGCAGTAAACAGCGCCATCAAGGTGAAGGCCATTTCCTGCGGTATCAGGGCGTAGAAGCTAAACGCGGCAAAGGTGATAAAATACAGGATCGCCATAGAACCGCTGAGCAGCACCGCGCTGAAATTTTCGTAGTTCTTTTTCAGCCGGACGGCAAACGCGAACAAACCCAGCCCCACCAGGTACCCCAGGATGATGCGGGTGAGCGGACTGATCATATCGTGATCGATGGCGTATTTCGCCCCGATCGCCACCCCGATCACGGTGATGGCAATGCCGATCTTGGAAATCAGGTTTTCGCCGATGAATTTTTCAATATTGGAACGGGGCGCCAACGGCGGCGGTTGGGGGGATGCCTGGGCCGGCACGGCAGGGGAAGCCGGTTTTGGCAACGGCGGCGGCTGATGAGCCGGTTCCGATGCGTACTGCAAGGTTTCCGGGGGCAGCGGCGGCGGAAGCGGCGATTCCGGTACTGGTTTTTTTGGAATATCGCCAGGTCCCGGTTGGGGCTGGCCGTACTTCAGGTATTGGACTTCTCTGGACAGGGCGTCGATCTCACGGGAAAAAGATTCCTGTTTTTTCAGGAGTTCGTCCAGCTTTTCGAGGAGGAGGTTGATTTGATCCTGGTTTTCCGGCATGGGTGTTGGTGTGGAATTTTGCGGAAAGATACGGATTTGTTGATTTGTTGATTTGTTGATTTGTTGATTCGTTGATAGGAGGATTCGAAGAACGGTACTATTCGATTCCTCCACGCCTGTTGCGTGACACTCGCATCCTCGCATCCTCGCATCCTCGCATCCTCGCATCCTCGCATCCTCCTTGTTCAAATATTCATCACGGTTTCCGCAACTGCAAATACCCTGTACCCGCCAGCGCCACCACTGCCGTGATAAAAAAAGCGAGCCCGAAATTTGCGGGGTTATTGGCGTAGACCCAGGCAGAAACCAGGGCCCCGCTTCCGATCCCCACCTCAAGGGCAATATAGACGGTGGCCATTCCCCGTCCGCGGCGGTTATCCGGGCAACGGTCGATGACCCAGGCAAAAACAGCGGGCGCCCCGATGCCCGTTCCGAAACCCAGGGCCCCGGCAGCGGCCAACAGCATAAAAGGTGTATGCGCCAAACCCATCCATACCAGAGAAGCTGCCGTGAAAATACCGGCCACCTTCATCACCGGCACCCTGCCGAACCGGTCGGACAACTTGCCGGCCACCAGCCTCGAACCCACGGAACAAATGGTGAAAGTCGTAAAAAACAGGCCCTTGTTGGCAATACCCAGAAACTCGCTCTGGTCGGGTACAATGGTCAGCAGCGTACCGTAACTGAAATACACCAGCAGGCAGACGATCGCAGGCGCCAGGGCAGTCGGTTCGATCACGTCGCGCGGATGCACAGCCAACAGCCCCATTCGGAAGGGTTGCCGTTCGGCAAGCGTTTCTTTCAGATTCAGCAGGATAATGATAGAGAGCACTGCCAGCCCGCTGGAAACGTAAAACAACACATCCAGCGAGTAGGTTTGCGCCAGCCAACTGCCCAGGGGCGGCGATATGGACGACCCCGCGTTCATGCTCACCCCCATGATGCCCATGGCCTCACCCCGGCGGTGTGCCGGCACAATGTCGGCCACGTAAGCAGTGGAGGCGGTCGGCTTGAACCCTGTGGAAAAACCATGAAAAAACCGCAGAATGAGAAAACCGGATACACTGCTCAATATGGGGTAAAACAGGCTGCACACGACACATACCAGCGTCCCGATGATCATGACCGGCGTCCGGCCGACCGTATCGGCCAGCACACCGCTGAAAGGCCGCGACAAACCCGCGGTAAGGGTAAACAAAGCAATGATCAGCCCCTTGTATTCGGCGCCGCCCAGACTGGTGAGGTACCCCGGCAATTCGGGTATGATCATGGTGAAGCTGGACCCGAACAGAGCATGGCTCGCACAGAGCAGCAAAAACGGCAAGGTGTACAAGCGGGGCTGGGCGATGGTTTGCATGAGGCAAAATTAGGGAGTTGTCAGTCATAAGTTGTCAGTCGTCAGTCGAAAGTTGCGTTAAAAAGCTTACGACTAAATAGCTGAACCGTAAAATCCAGCAATTCAACGCCGCCGGCCTGGCCGTGACCGGGGATCACCCATTCCGCATTTTTAAATTTTTTCCGGACTTTGGCCACCGTTCCTGGCCATGCGGCTTCATTGGCATCTGCTACATTGCCCTTGCCCGCGCCCACCGCTTTCACCATACAACCGCCGAAGAGCACCCGTTCATCGGGCATCCAGCCCACGGAATTGTCGCGGGTATGGGCTTCGCCCGGATAAAAAAGCACCACCTTTTCGCCGGAAAGTTTCAGGGTTTTTCTTTTGGCAAAGCCGTATTTGGGTATTTCAACGCCGTCTTTTTCAGCCAATACACGGGTCATATCGCCGGCATAAGACGGAATTCCCAGCGCATGAAAGGCCTTCAACCCGCCCAGGCAATCCGCATGAAAATGGTTGATCACGACCCCTTTGATGTTTATGCCGGGCCAGGTTTTTCTGATCCAACCGATCAGCGCTTCTGACAATTGATCTGTGGGCGGCGTGTCAAACACCAGGCCTTCCTTTCCGGAAACATAGACCAATCCGTTGGAAGCCACCCTGCCGAACGGTTCAAAAACAGCATAAGAGCGATGGATATAGGCTTTGTCTGAGAGTTTGATGACTTCAAGGTCCGGCGTGATTTCAACCGGTGGGTTTTCCTGCGCATGCGTCACAATCAGAAACGCCAAAATCAGCAGGAAAGAGAGGATCGTTTTTTTCATTTTTTATTCATCAATTTCATGCAGGTCCTTTTTTATCCCTTGGTTCATTGAGGAACCCTGCGTTTTTAGATAGATATCCGCAGATTCGTTTCAGCGTGTAAAAATGAAGAATTTTCCGTTTGTAATCTTTTTTTATACTTCGCGCCGCCCTACCACGCCCAGGGCGTGGTGGTGCATGGGGAACTTCCCAAAAGCGCGCCACGCCCCGGGCGTGGAATGCCGCAGGATGGATGGTTTGCCAAAAACCATCCGACGCGCGGTATAATTTGGACTTTTCAATGGTTTTCAGCTGATTAAACGCTAATTTTGTATAGATAACCTTTCCAACCTAAAATGATTCATAATGCCGACACCTGAATTTTTTCCGATCCCGATTCCTGAACTCACCCGGGTGAATACCCTGGATAAGGTGGAAACTGCGCCGGAAGATCTGGCGGTTTTTTTAAAACAATTCATAGCCCTGGTTATTCTGGATGATTTTGCAGGAAAGCCTTCCCCGCCTGTTCTGCTGAAAATTGCCAATAAACTATGTACCCAGATCGGAGCCCTTCCACAGCAGCAGGTTTTATGGATTCCCGACCCGGATATGGTCGCTGCGGTAAAACCTGCGCTGGAAGCCGTCATTCAGGCCGGATTTCCGAATAAAACATTCGCCTACGAAAACATTGCGGCACTTGCCGTCGAACCGGTATCCGGGCGTGCGGTCTATCTGATTTTTAAAGACCCGTCCCTTTCACCTGACCCGGAAGACAGCGGGAAGAACCTGAGCGCGCTGGAAATGCAAATAGCCTTTAACACTGCAATTATTTTATTGCCTAAAACCCATGAAATATGAGATATCAATGGCTGGTTTCCGGTTTCTGCCTGCTTGCCGCCGGGGTGCAGATCTTCGCACAAAACGCCGCCCCCATCGTGACCCTGAAGGAAGAGAGCACGACCGGAAAATATTTTGACAGCATCCCCGCCGCCGGTCCGGCAATTATAGATATCAACAGCACCATCCATATCAATATCGATGTGCAGGCCCTGGAAAATGAAATGTTCCGTTTCCAGGGGATTGCCGGATCTGACGAACGCCTGAAAATGCTGAATACTTTCAACACCCTGCTCAAAAGTGAAAACGAGATTTTGGAGATTGTCAACCGGAAATTTTCAGGCAGCAGCAAACCGGTTCTTGCTGATTTTCAGGAACTGGCAACCGAATCTAATCTTTTTTTGAAAAACATCCAAAAACACCTCGACAAAGCGCTTTTGGATGAGTTGGAAAGTGATGACACGGCGCAAAAGTTCCTTGATTTTGAGGGGCCGTATATTATTTTTGTCATTCGCTTTCTGGAAGAGAAAGCTCAAAACCTGAGGGATTCATTGCTCCTCAACCTTAAGGTCGACGGCCAGACCGACAGTTCGCTGATGGTTTATTTCCGGCTGGGCGCCTTCCTCAAAAACAAAAGCGGCGGCAGGCCGGTCCATGTCGAACATTTTGATGAGATCAGCCCGGACGCATACAGTGAAATCGCCCGTTTCAGCCCGCCGATATCCGAGCCGGAGAAAAAAGCCCTGAGCGAAACCATGCAGCTCAATGAAAACCTTCAGGGCAACCTGACCCAGGCTACCGATTTTTTCAAACAGGCCGTCAAAGCCCGGATCAACAACCTTTTCCCATCCGACTCTTCAAGGTTGAAACTTAAAAAGATCTATTCTTCTTCGCTCGTCGCGCTAAACGGGTCGCCTGAAACCCAACCTGCAGCCCAGGTCCTGCTTGAAAACGAATTGGACCTCGGCCGGGTAGATCGGTTTTATTCACTCGCAGCCGAAACCTACCAGCAATTTGCCGGCAATTTTCCGGGTGATCTTTTGAAGGGAGATCATTTTGATCAGACCTTTGACGATTTGGAACAACTGGTGATCAACGCCTTTCAGAAATTCAAGGGAGATGTGGAATCGTACCAAACCAATGCCGGAGCGCCGGGGTTATCCCAACTGATCACCGTAGAAAATTCTTATGACCAGTATGTAACGGCCGCAAAGCAGGATATTTCCGGCATCAAAACCCTTTTTCTGAATATCAGGAATTTGCTGGACCCTTTCCGGAAATCCTATCTGGAAAATGAGGACCTGACGGAAAAGGTCAGCCGTTTCACCGCCGGCAAGATCCCGCCGACAGGGTTGATCGAACTCAAATATATCGGCGAACGCAAAGCCGGGGACGAGATCCTGATCAAAGCCGTAATTGAACGCGGACGAAACCGGAGCAATCCGAATTTTGAGCAAAAAGAATTGTTCCGCCGTTATGTCGGCATTGCACGGGTTGCCGCGCATGTTAAAATGAGCGGATCCGTCATATTGGCCAATCCCTATAACCGGGAAAAGAATAATATTGCTTTGACCAACCGGTACCAGTTTACCCCCAATTACGGCATCTTCCTCAAATGGGGCAGCCGGAAAAGCAAGTTTTACAACGATTTTCTCAGCTTTGGCTTAGGCCTGGGTTTTTCTTCGCCCGATTTTAACCTGGATGGAACGCCGGAGTTTGGCGCAGGTATGATGGCGACCGCGTTCCGGGATCTTTTCAGCCTGGGTTGGGGATGGAATTTTGGCGTGGATGCACCCTATTTTTTTATGGGTTTCAATATCCCGTTTGCCGTGGGCGGGTTACAATCCGCAGCGCCGGAAACAGGATTCCTGGAAAATTAATTGCCGCCCCGGCCCCCAACATCCGATCCCTGCTAGCACCCGTCGAAAAAATTACCCTGCCTCCAATAATTCCGGCAGTTTTGGAGTTATGCAACCCGATGTAACCCGTTAAATCACCTGACGAATGAATAAAATAGAAAAGTTCTTTCTGTTCTGCTCCGGCGTTGAACACTCCATCCTGGAACAATGCCCTTCCGACAAAAACAAATATATGGGTATCGGCGCCACTGTTTTTTTTACCGGGGTGCTGGCCTTCTTTTCTTCAGGTTATGCCTTGTATACCGTTTTTGACTCGTACCTGGCCGCCGTCGCCTTCGGGCTGGTCTGGGGCCTGATGATCTTCAACCTCGACCGGTACATCGTCATGAGCATGAAAAGCAACGGTAAATGGTGGCGCGACTGGATGGTGGCCATGCCCCGGTTCGCCCTGGCTGTATTGCTGGCGTTGGTCATTTCCAAACCGCTGGAAATGAAGATCTTCGAAAAAGAGATCAACGCAGAGCTGGTGATCATGGAACAGGAAGTGTTCAAGGCCCAGGAAGACCAGTTGAAATCCCGTTATCAGGCCCAAATCGACGGCGAACGCGCCCAGATCGAACTGCTGAAAAGAGAGATCGCCCTGAAAACCGCCGCACGGGATACGCTGGTCAAACAGGCAGTACAGGAAGCCGACGGCACCGGCGGCTCCCGCAACAAAAACCTCGGCCCCATCTACAAAGCCAAAAAGGCGGAAGCCGACAAGGCCCAGGCCGAACTGGACGCCGTGATCGCCGCCAACCAGCCTTTGATCCAGGAAAAAGAGTTGGCCGTCAAAACCCTTGAAACGACCATCCAAACGGAAATTGCCGGCCTGAAACGGGAAAATTACGGCGGCCTGGCCGCCCGCATGGAAGCCCTCTCCCGCCTTGGCCAACAAAGCGCGGCCATCCTTTACGCCAGCATTTTCATTACACTGCTGTTCATCGCCATCGAAACGGCGCCGATCATGGTGAAACTTATCTCCTACCGAAGCCCCTACGACTACCTTCTGCACGAGCACGAGCATGTATACCAAATGGCCAACCTGGAGTCCACTACCCTGCGGTCCAACACGGTTAAAAACAAACTGAAATACGATACCGACACCGGTTCGCACCTCGTTGTGGCCAAAATCGCCGCCGAAAAAGCCCTGATCGACCACAAACTGAAGGAAAAACTGGAAGAACTGAAATCCAAGCCTTATAGCTGGAAAATGGGGAATTTTGGAGAATGATCTTGATGCTGGATGCTGGTATCTAGCATCTAGCATCAAGCCACCCTCCCCGCCCTCCAGGCCCAGAAAGCCGCAAATGCCGCTACCACGCCAAACGCGAACGGAAGGCTGGAAACCTTGGCCAGGAAACCGATAAATACCGGCCCGCCAAGGAAACCGGCCATAGCAAAGGTATTCATGGTAGCAAGGCCCGCCCCTTTGGCCATGCCGGGTGTTCGGGCCGACGCGGCATACAGGATCGGCGCGGCGAGGGAAACCCCGGCGCCTACCAGGGCAAAACCGGCCAGGACCACGGGCAAGATGCCATGAAAAAAAACAGCCAGCAACAATCCGATGACCGTTAAAATACCACATACCCGCAAAGCAAGCCGGCTGCCGAACCGACCAATCAGCTCATCGCCCAGAAAACGGCCGCCTGCCATCATAAATGCGTAAATGGCAAATCCCCAACCCGTCATTGAACTGGGGGCCTGAACCACTTCCCGCATATACACCGCCGACCAGTCGGCCATGGCCCCTTCGGTCAGGTTGGTGCATAAACTGATGGAGATCAACAACCACAAAGCCGCATTGGGCATTACCATGTACCGCCGACCTCCGGCCGGCGGGGTGCGTTCCTCATCCAAAGCCACCGGATGATCCTCTTCCGGCACCCCGGAAAGCGGTTTCCACAAGGCAGTGGCAAGGATCAGTACCACCCCGCAAAGTACCATTACATAATGCGGCGGCGCAAGTCCCCACCCGATTGCCATCCCCGCCAGCGCGGAACCGGTCATGGCCCCGGTACTCCACAGTCCGTGACAGGTCGACATGATGCGGATTCCCTGATGTTGCTCAACCAGGGAGGCACAGGTATTCATGGATACATTGGTGGAAGAAAAAGAGGCGCCTGCAACAAATAAAGCCAGCCCCACCAGCCAGACGGATGGCATGAGAAATGGAATCGTAAACAAAATACCGGACAACCCCAGGGAAATAATCGTAGCACGCGCTGCACCCAAACGGCGCAAAACGGCTACTGAAAACGGGTTCATCAGGACTACCCCCGCCGGCAGCGCCAGCAGCAAAAGGCCGAGTTCGGCCTTGTCGAGGTCAAATTTTTCCTTGATAAACGGGATCATGGCCGCCCACGAACCAAAGATCAGCCCGGTAGCGCCAAATGCAAGCCCCGTGGCGCGCCCGGCCCGGTGGCGGATGAATAATGACAGATGTCCGACCATAAGCGGGTGCAAATATACTTGCAGGATCTGAAACCGCACAACCCCCTAACCCCAAACTCCAAACCCCTCCTGCGCTAAAGCTTCGGCCCCCGGACGACGAAGTGTCGCCCTATGGCGGACGGAGTCGGCGGGCGGAGCCCAAACCCCATCAATTCTTATAAGCTTTGTCTAAAAACAAATACCGCCCGTCGTCCCTGGCGTCTATCGCTTTGGACTCCACATCCAGGATCATCACCGGCGGGGTAGCGTCGTTGGCTTCGGCCGCGGGCCATTGCGGCAGGTTCGCCCCGTTGGGGTTGCCGTGGATGATAAAATTGGCGAAATATTGGTGCATGGTTTCCGAAACTTTGAAATCCTCCGGCGTCCAGGCGTATTCTTTGATCAGGTGCAGGTTGCCCATGCAATATTCGATCTCGCACGCGTGAGGGGCGCCGACGGGTTCCGGCATTTTTGGGGCGTTCTCGTCCTTTTTCACCGTGCCGCCGGCCAGCCCGGGGGTGAGCGACTGGTCTGCCAGCGGCGGCCGCAGCTTGCTGTACAAGTACCGGTAAACAGGTTGTGAACTGTTTTTCCGGTGGAGGTCAAACCATTTCCAGGTGCTGTAGGCGATAAAACGGTCGGAGGCAAGCGCAGTGGCTGAAAGTTCAATTTCCCGGACAGAACCGTGCGGGTAGAGCTTGAGTACTTCCTGGTGGTCGTTGGGGTAGGCTTCTTTCACCTTCGCAACGTAATTTTCATCATTATACGGCATACCCTGCATGAAGGCCATGCCCGGAATTTCGGCCGAATTCCAGCCCAGCAGCAACGGCACTTGCGCCTGCTCTTTGGCATTAAAGATCTCCGGAACGGTCTTCGGATAAAAATAACCGTCTACCACCGTCGGGAACCCGAAGCGCCTGGATTCTGTATAGATTTCATAAAGCTCGCGCGTGCTCAGGGCTCTCAATTCCGCCAGGGTCGGATATCCGGCTTTTGCAGCAAACTCCAGGCCTGTTTTTTCCGCTTCAGCCAGGGGTACGGGGGCAAGGGTCGGGTTGATGCCCGCACCGCTCTCGCCGATAGCCCCTGCGATCAGGTCTTTCGAAAGCGGTGAAGCCATTTGTGCGCATACGGCAATAGAGCCCGCCGATTCGCCGGCAATGGTCACCCTTTTGGGGTCGCCGCCAAATGCCGCTATATTTTTCTGCACCCATTTCAGGGCCGCGTGCTGGTCGAGCAGACCGTAGTTGCCGGAGGCCTTGTAGGACGCTTCGGCGCTCAGTTCCGGGTGGGCAAAAAAACCGAAGATATTCAACCGGTAATTGACTGTTACGGCAACGATCCCTTTTTTGGCCATGCTGGCGCCGTCGTACCGGGGCTCTGATCCGTCGCCCGCTACAAAACCGCCGCCGAAGAAATACACCAGCACCGGCAACCCGGTGGTATTGCGTTTGGCGGGGGTCCAGATATTGAGGTAAAGGCAATCCTCGCTGAGGCCGTCCGACCTGGAATTCATGTCGCCGAATACAATGCCTTGCACGGGCCTGGGGGCAAATTTTTTGGTTTCCAGGACGCCTTTCCAGTTGCTGGCGGGTTGCGGGGCTTTCCACCGCAGGTCGCCCACGGGCGGCTTGGCAAACGGCACGCCGAAGTACATCTGCAGGCCGGATGCGACGTCGTAATTGCCCTCGATCACGCCGTTTTCGACCTTGACCTGTACGGGAAAGTTGTTGTTGTTCTGGGCGGTAAGGGCCAGGGGAAGCAGACAGCTCAAGGCCAGGAAACAGGTTGCTCTTTTCATTTTCAGGCAGTAGATTGGTGAGTGTGGAATTTTGGGGCAAAATAGCTTTTTTGGGAGAATAATTTGCAATTTACCAGTTTTTACCGGCGCACCTTCCCCGTCAGCACGCTCGCCTTCGAATTGAACGGATTGCCTGATGAGCGGCGGAAACTCACCACCTGCCCCACATGCCAGAGCGCATCGGAGATCGGGCCGTTGATCTGGTTCCAGAACGGGAATTCGGTGGTGTTCTGGGGGTTCTGGAAGATGATCTTGTATTCCTCCAGGTCGGCGCCTTCGCCTTTCAGGATATCGCTGGCGGTTTTGAGGTTTTCCAGCGTTGTTTTTCTTTTGGTTTCGAAGGTCAGCGGCGAGGTTTCTTCACCTGAGCGGACATTCGGCATTTGTTTGACGGAATTGAGGATGATCGTTGAAAGGCCGAGGATATGGTCGATGGTCTCTTCGCTGGTCCGGGCTTCCGCGCTGGGCCTGAAGGCGAGGTCTTCCGGGCGCAATCCTTCGGTGGCCCAGTAATACCGGAAACCCAGCCCGTCGATCATCCTGGCCGCCACGGTTTCGGGGGTGTATTTTTCGGGGTAAGCGGGTATCTCGTAATAGGGGAGATCGGGTTTTTCAGCCGGAGTTTGGGCGGTTAAACCCGGGATGAAAAAAATGGCTGCCGTTGCACATAAAAGAATGAATTGTTTCATAAATGATTCTTTACTTTAAGGGATCGATTTTTTCTAAACTTTCATAACTTTCACCTCTTCGCCAATTCTCCATCAATTCTTCTTGGTGAAGAATTGCCCATTCAATTATTAATCCCATTGCCCTTGGCGGTACTTTCCCTGTCACTCCGGCAAGGGCTTTATCTCCAAAAGTTTGTACATAGGCTATAATTTAATTTTGTTCTTATGGGGTAAAATTACAATTTTCATTCAATAAAAACAAGGCCCCTGCAAAGGCCATTACTTCAAATACCCCTCCACTACCTGCAAAACCTCCTGCCGCCCCGCAGCCGCATTCACCTGGGTGACAAACGCTACAATGCTGCAATTTTCCGGGACCCAGGGGCCTTTATCATCGAGCCCGGGAAGTGTGTAGGTATAGGACCTGCTCACCCGTTGCCCTGCCGGAAGGCTGCCGGGCAAACCGTCGCCCTGGGGCGTCGAAATGACGTCGCGCAGGATATGCTGGTGGATAAAATCCACGACGCCGGCTTCGGTGAGTTGTTTGTCGGGGATATTCCCCTCCGTGATGTAGAGCGTCAGACGGAGGTCGCCGCTCAGGGTTTCACCCGGCAACATATTTACGTCGATATTGGCCTGGCGGGTGGCCTGATCATAGGCGATTTCCAGGCTCATGCCCAGGGAGGCGTCTTTTTTTGTTTCTTCAGCGATCCAGCCGGCCCAACTGGAGAACGGCGCAATCAGCGCGCTGCCGCCGTCGCCGTATGGCTGCCGGTTGATGCCCGCTGCAGGAATGCCGGTCGGAATGCCGATCTGGTTGAGCACTTCCGTACCTTCCTGGATCCGGAAATCGTAAACAGCCCCTGCCGCCGGGCTGGCCTGCGGGGTGGGCAAAAAGGTATGCAAGGTCACCACGACCAGGTTTTCCCCGTAGATCTCCTGCAAATTGGCCAGTTCCCCTGCCGCTTCGGAACAGGGTTTACAATTCCCTCCCGAAAATTCTTCCACCAATACCCGGCGTTCTCCATCCTGCCGGATCACGGGCAGCGGGTTATCGGCCTCTTCGCAAGCGCTGAATCCCAGGGTCGCTAAAAAAAGAATTTGGATCTTTTTCATCTTGTTGAATGCTAAATTATTGTTTAATGGTTGTTCAGGGTTGTTGTTAACGGCGGCCAACGATCATGAACCACAATGAACCACAATGAACCATCATAAACCACAATAAACCACCATGAACTATCATAAACCACAACAAACTACAACAAACCATCACAAACAAAATCCGCTAAAACGAACTATTCACCGTCATCTTCACCCCACTGAACGCAGGCTCCAGCCGGCAGATCCCGCCTGAACAGACCACACCTTCCACCTGTTTGACATAACTGAGCGAAAAACGGTTGGACTTGTGGGTGTAAAACACATCCACCCGCGGGTAATGGATCGACTCTTTGGCGCCGGAATCATCTGCAGGGGAATTTTTACCGGGGTTGATATTGTACATATCCGAAACCGTAAACGACCAATGAGGAGCAACCGTAAATTCGGCAAGGCCGAACAGCCAGTCGCCGTAATCCTGTTTGGATCCGGCCTTCAGGTCGTCGCCGACGGCCATGTACTGGGCTTCAATGCGAAGGGCTTTTTTCCGGTCGAGTTTGTACAGGAAATCCACGTATGGGGTCAGGGTTTCTACCAGCGGCGCGCCGGGTTTGTCCTCGTAAATATCCTGGTTATAACGCTGTATCTGGAGGCCGCCGGTGACCGACCATTTGTTTTTGGACTTGTACTGCACCTCCGTATAGATTTCGCGGTACAAAAGTTCGTCCCCTAGGGTGGTGATATTGGAAAAATTGACGTTAAAAGTCCATTTCCGGTTGAGGGCGTAGCGGATGTCGGCCTGGAGCGCCAGTTCGCCCAATTCCTGGGTGGCGGCGTTGTACCGGGTGGTCAGCCGGTAAGTGTTTTGCCGGGTCGCCGGCGGCAGGAAGTTGATCATGCCGCGATTGAGGGATACAAACGGGTCGGCGCGGAAGGTGAAATTTTCGGTTCGTTTGCCTTCCACCACCACACCCAGGCCGCCGCCGGCATAACTCACGCTGGTGTACAGCACCGTACCGGGTTCGCGCACAAATTTGCCCAGGGTGATCTCCCCGTTCCGGTTCAGTTTTTCAAGGAAAGGATTAAAAAAGACTTCAGGCGTTTTGTAGGCCCCTTCGACGTACCAGGTGAAATTGCCGGCCGTAAGGGTATTGAAAGCAGAAAAAGCGTAGGCGTTGTATCGGACGCTCACGGTGTCTTGCGGGGTATAGGTGGCAATCGTCGACAACAATTGAGTGACCGCCTCGTCGGATTGCGTGCGGCTGACGATGCCGATGCCGGGCGCAAGCGACCAGTTGCTGGTATCCCCGCCGGCAATAAACCCTTCCAAAGCGGCGCCGCGAACCACCGATTGATAGGTTTCAAACCGGTTTTTCTGCCGGCCGGTGAAGACCTTCACTTTCCAGTCGGGCGTCAGTTCGTAACCCAGGCGGATGCCAAACAGTGCGTTATCGATGAATAAAGGACGCTCTTCGTAAGCCCGGTAGATGATGCCGCTGCCGATCTGGTCGTAAATGTACCCCGCGGTAATATCCAGTTTTTCAATCTTTTTGGCAATATACCAGCGGCCAATGCCTTCGTCGGTGTAAGAGTCGACGGGGTTGGGCAGGTTGGAGTTGTTGAACAGGTCGAAGCGCAAGCCAAAATCAAACCCCCAGTTGCTGTAGTTGAGGTTGAGCCAGGAGTCGGCGCCGGCAAGCTGATGTTCATATTGTGGCGTATTGGCCGCCCCGATCCTGGCGTCCCTGATAAAAAAGTTGCCGTTGGCCTGCAGACTGCCGGAGATGCGGCCGCCGCTTTGGTTAGGTGTATCCTGAGCGCCGGCGGGCTGAAAAAAGGTTATTATCCCGATAAAACTCAATAAAGGAATAAGGTTATTCGGGCAAATCAGTGTAGTTTTGTTCATCTTTTGTTCTGATTATTACACATTCCGGCTCCGAAAAGGCAGAGCCTGACGTCCGGGTTGGAATAAAAAGTAACCACATACCGGAGTTTACGTCATAATTTTCAGTATGTTCCCAATCCCGGACAATAATCCTGTAAATTTGCGGATCGCTGAAAAAATGCAAAATTAATCATCCAGGAAACACATTATCAACAAATCGAATACACATTTCCGATGAAACTGAGTAAAGCGACTTTCTCTTTTGCCCTGGCGCTGTTCACCCTTTCCCTCCAGGCGCAAAAACAATTGCCGGAAGCGGAGATCAAAACGTTGGAAGGCAAAACCGTCAACCTCGCTGATTTTGGCAAATCCGGCAAAATTACGGTGATCAGCCTCTGGGCTACCTGGTGTACCCCCTGCAAACAGGAACTGGACGCCATTGCGGAATTATACCCTGAATGGGTGGAAAAATACAATGTCGAACTGGTCGCCATCACGATCGATACCCAACGCCAGCTCGCCAAAGTCAAACCCCTTGTGGAAACCAAAGGATGGGAATATACCGTCCTTTCCGACGCCAATAACATTTTAGGAAATATACTGAATTTTCAGACCATCCCGCAGACCTTCCTGGTCAATAAAGCCGGCGAGATCGTTTACACCCATTCCGGTTATGTCCCGGGCGACGAGTTTGAGTTGGAGGAAAAGATCAGGGAGTGGAGCAGGTAGGTTTAGTTGGCAGTTTGGCAGTTGGCAGTTGGCAGTTGGCAGTCTTTTCATTCGTTGTCAAATAACAATTCATCCCACAATTAACGAACTGCAGACTGAAGACTGTAGACTGCCAACTGCGGACTGCCAACTGGACACTGAACTCAACCGGCCTGCTTAGCCGTCACTTCTTCCAGAAAATCTTCCAGGTGTTTGTTGAAAATTTCCGGATGTTCCATCATGGGCGCATGCCCGCAGTTATCCAGGAAGATGAGTTTTGAGGTATCGATGAGCTCGTGGAACTTTTCACCGACAAAAGCAGGCGTCACCTGGTCTTCCCTGCCCCATACGAGCAAGGTGGGCGCTTTGATCTGGTGGAGGTTGTCTCCCAGGTTATGCCGGATAGCCGATTTGGCGGTAGCGATCACCCGTATGGCAGCGTTCCGGTCGTTGACAATCCCGTAAACCTCGTCTACCAGCTCTTTGGTGGCTACGGCCGGATCATGAAAAGTTGCTTCGGTTTTCTTTTTGATGTATTCATAGTCGCCCCGTTTGGGAAAAGTACTGCCCATGGCATTTTCAAACAGGCCGGAACTGCCTGTAAGGATCACGGATGCAATTTTCCGGGGATGCGCGAGCACGTACAACAACGCGATATGACCGCCAAGCGAATTGCCCAGCACATGTACCTTTTTGTATCCTTTGAATTCGATAAACTGGGCAACATGGTCTACCAGTCCGGAAACGGAAACCTTGCGCAGCGGCAATTCAAAAATAGGGAGGATCGGCACGACCACATTGTAGGAACCCCCAAAATGGCTCAGAATACCCTGAAAATTGCTGAGAGCGCCAAAGAGGCCATGAAGCAAAAGCAGGTTTTCTTCGCCGCCTTTGGTCTCAATATATTTGAACTTGCCTTCCGATTTGATATTTAAATCCATCCATGTTAGGTTTGACGCAGTTTCGCAAAAATAGTTTTTTTATCGTTTGAAGCAACAGTAAAGCGGCAATTAGGACCGAATGTACCGAACAAATCACGCAAAAAACGGGTTTAAAGTGGAAAAGTTGTTTTTTTACGGCTGTTTCAATTAAAATTTGGGCCCGCTCTTTTGTTTTATTCAAAAAATATCTATTGCTTTGCATAATATTTCATGCAATCGCGTCTTTCGCATGCCGATCGTGCAATTGTTATTGACTGGAAACCACTTCATTGCTAAATTAAAATAAACAAACATGCGTCTGGTAGTACGAATGATTATTATCTGCCTCGCCGTTGGCACGCTTTCTTCCTGCGTTTCGAAGAAAAAGTACGACGAACTAGCAGCTTCCAAAGCTGCTACCGATCAGGCATTGGCTGAAACTCAAGCCAACTTGAAAACCCTCCAATCCGAAAAAGACGCCTTGGCTGCACAGATGGAATCTGAAAAAGCAAGGCTGAATGGAGAAATCAGCAGCATCCGTACCGAGCTCAACGCCACCAAAGGCCAGGTTGCTCAGGTACAGGAAAAGTTGAACATGACGCAAGCAGAGCTCGACAAGCTCAAAGCTGAAATCAATGGTATTTTCGCAGCTTACTCCAACAGCGGCCTTAGCCTCGAAGACCGGGACGGCCGTCTGTATGTTGTTACCAACACGCCCGTCAAGTTCAGGACCGGCTCTTCCGCCCTGAGCAAAGAACAGCGTGATGCACTGGATGCGCTGGCTGAAAAACTCAAAGCCAATCCTGCCGTAAAAATCCTCGTTGAAGGCCATACGGACAACAAGCAGTTCAAAGCAGATTCCGGAGTTGACAACTGGGATCTGAGCGTCAGCCGCGCCAAGAGTGTCGTTAAACACCTCATCAAGCAAGGTGTCAGCGCCGGACAACTGACGATTGCCGGCCGCGGTGAATTCAACCCGGCCGCCGACAACGCCACTGAAGAAGGGCGTACCGAAAACCGCCGCACCGTTGTGGTGCCGAATCCGGATCTGGGCACCCTGAAAAAGGGCAATTAATGCGCTTTGGCGATTTTAACGCCGCAGCTCATTAACCAGGTAATCTACTGATACTGATACACATCGCTCCGGCGATGCATGAAAAGACAACCGGTTGGCAGTCGCCAGCCGGTTTTTTTATTCCCGGCCCGGTCATGCGCTCTGCCGGTATCAGGCCCCTGACCGGCGCATGCTGCATCATTTTTTTCGCTCCGTCACAAAAACCACCAGTTCCTCCAGCGCAGTACGGGCAGGCGATTCCGGGAACTCCCGGAGAATGGAAAAAGCCTCGTCCCTGTACTGGAACATGACTTTTGCCGCATATTCCATGCCGCCGCTGGCCCGGACAAAATCAATAACCATCCTGACTTTATCGGGCTCTTCATTGTATTTCCGAATGAACCGAAGCATCTTCAGCCGGGTGGCCCGGTCGGCGTGGTTGAGGGCGTAGATCAGGGGTAATGTAAGTTTTTTCTCCTTGATGTCGATGCCAAGCGGTTTGCCTACGTCGTCCAGGCCAAAATCAAACAGGTCATCCTTGATCTGAAAGGCGATACCGGTTTTTTCGCCAAAAAGGTGCATCCTGGCAATGATCGATTCGTCTTCCGTAGCGGAGGCGGCCCCTGCAGCGCAAGCGGAGGCGATCAGGGAGGCGGTTTTCTGGCGGATGATCTCGAAGTAGACCGTTTCCGTAATGTCCAGCCGGCGGGCTTTCTCGATCTGGAGCAACTCCCCTTCGCTCATGGCCTTGACGGCATCGGAAATGATATGCAGAAAGCGGTAGTTTTGATTGCGCAAGGCAAGCAATAATCCCTGAGAGAAAAGAAAATCACCAACCAGTACAGCCACTTTGTTTTTCCAAAGCGCATTGATCGAAAAAAAACCGCGCCGTTCGTAAGCCTCATCCACAACGTCATCATGAACCAGCGTAGCCGTGTGCAGCAATTCCACCATGGACGCTGCCGTGTGGGTGGCTTCGCTGGTTCCGCCGCAAATTTTGGCGGAAAGGAATACAAACATCGGGCGCATTTGTTTTCCCTTGCGCCTGACAATGTAATAGGTGATCCTGTCGAGCAAGGGCGCCGAACTGCGCATAGCCTCCCGGAAACGCGTTTCAAACTCCTTCAGTTCCTTTTCGATGACGGATTGTACGCTCCTGAGGGATTGAGACATGGTTATTATTTTGCGAGGTAAAGCTACTGGTTTTACCGGATATAGCGCCCCCCCGCCTGTCTCAGGGGCGATTTATTCCCGCTCCGTTCTTTTTCCAGGCTGCCTATTTAATGAAAGCGAACCGGTTGATGACCTTCCCGCCTGCTTTGATGATCAGCATATATTCTCCGGGGGGCGCCTTGCTGAGGTTGATCGTTTTGGAGATTGCGCCTTTCGGTTCTTTTGGAAAGGAAAGTTTGGCCATTTCCTTCAGCTCGGTGGTGACCAGTATAATATCAACATCGGAGGGCGCTTCCAATGTAAAATCCATCCGGACCAAACCCTTTTCATCCGCTTTTAATCTTTGGATGGGCGGCAATTCCGCAATTGGGGGATCCGCCCCCGGAGTTAGTTTCCAGCTCTTGTTTCTCATGACAATGACATCCCCGGACGGTGGGTTCCAGAGCACCAGACCCAGCGGAGGATCAAAAATATTATGGTGATCTACTTCTCTTACCCGGTCGCCGCCGTCTGTCCGAACGGTTCGGATCTCCACCTGGCGCTGGTCAACAAAGATCCAGCTGAACTGATTAAAACTCCCGCTGGCCATGGTCCATTTTTTATCATTGTCGTTTGCCCGCAAGGGCGCCCCCCAGGTGCCTTCCCCCAGGTATATCGTTCCGTTGTTGTCGTCGCGAATAAAACCCCGGTCGCTGCCCGCTTCCTTTGAAGGCCTTACCGGCCAGGTCATTTTCACGACATGCGCGTCGCATTCTACGACCACGTGTACCTTATATTTATGAAAAAGGGTCGACCAGTTGAGTAAAATATCCTCTCGTTCCAGTTTACTGCTGGTATGGGGCCGGACGGCCTGATGGTATTGAGCGAACCGCCAGATGGATTGCTGGTTGGCAACAAGATCGCGCTGGAGCCAGTCCCGCTGATCGCCGGCAACCGGAATGAGTGTATTGAGGGTGTAGATCCTGAGCAGGTTACCGCCCAGACTCAAGGCAAAATACACATCCGGGCTGGGTGAATCGAACAATTCGGCAATGCTGGGGTTGCCCGATTCATGGTTGCCCCGGGCGGCAATCACCGGAAACAACCGCCCGTCGCTGCCGATCGTATATTGCCAGTCATCAAACCACTCCTGCCACTCGGAAGGCGAGTCATGCTGCGTCATATCGCCGCCAAACATGATGCAATGCGGGCGAAGTTTGCTCACCACTTTATTGGCGTCCACCCGGGCCTCCCGGTGATTTCTGGAATCGCCGCCCGCGATGATGGACAAACGCTCGTCGGGGGTGGCCGGCGCCGTCCGGAAGGAGAAACGTTTGCCCGGTCCTTCCGTGTCAAACACAATGAAATAATAAACGGTACCGGGTTTCAGGCCGGTCAGCCGGACAAAATGGCTGTTCATGCCCTGGGCTTTCGATACCCTGTCTGGTTTTTGTTTATAGCGATAATTCCTGGCAACCTGGCCGCGATCTTCCGTATCATACAACAAAACCGGTTCGCTCCCGGAGCGCTGATCCCAACCGATGACCATGGTGGTGGCCGGGTCGTCCCGCCACATGCAACGCAAACGGCTGATTTTACCCGTTGCAGGTTCGCAAAGGCAAAAAACAAGAAACAGAAAAATGAACAATCTCTGGTTAGGTCCTGACATCCGGCGGGAGTTTAAGCGCCCAAATTTATAAAGAAGCCTCCATACTGCCTAAGGCTCCATTTGAATCCAATCCGGCGGCATCCGGCAATAAACCCCGGATTGAATCCGGAAAATTCCGTTCAATTCCAGGCGGAGCGAAGTATATTTGCATCAGGCTATAAAGATTTTCTTGCCGGAAATATTGTACCTTTGGCCCGGATTTTCCAGCCCTTGCCCGATTTACTTTCAATTGATCAAGAAACAGAACAGAAATGACAAAAGATCATCTGGTTTTTAGTTTAATTCAAAAAGAGCTGGAACGCCAGCGCAAAGGCATCGAGCTCATCGCATCAGAGAACTTCACGAGCCAGGCAACGCTGGACGCCATGGGCAGTTGCCTGACCAATAAATATGCAGAAGGTTATCCCGGCAAAAGATATTACGGCGGTTGCGAAGTAGTGGACGAGATCGAACAACTGGCGATCGACCGGCTGCAGGCGCTTTTTGGCGCTGATTACGCCAACGTCCAACCCCATTCCGGCGCACAGGCCAACGCGGCGGTCTTCCTCGCTGTGCTTCAACCCGGCGATCGCATTCTGGGCTTCGACCTGGCTCACGGCGGACATTTATCGCACGGCTCACCCGTCAATTTCAGCGGCAAGGTTTACGAACCGCATTTTTACGGCGTCGAGGCAGCAACCGGCCTCATCGATATGGACAAAGTGGCAGCCAAAGCCCTCGAAGTCCGGCCCAAACTCATCATTTGCGGCGCTTCCGCCTATGCCCGTGACTGGGACTACCAGCGGTTCCGCGAAATTGCCGACCAAGTGGGCGCTTTGTTATTGGCCGATATTGCCCATCCCGCCGGCCTCATCGCCGCAGGATTGCTCAACAATCCGATGGACTACTGCCATATCGTGTCGTCAACCACCCATAAAACACTCCGCGGCCCCCGGGGCGGCATCATCATGATGGGGAAAAATTTTGACAACCCCTGGGGAAGAACCACCCAAAAAGGGGTTCCCATCAAGATGTCGGCGGTACTGAACAGCGGTGTTTTCCCGGGCATGCAAGGCGGCCCGCTGGAACATGTCATCGCGGCCAAAGCCCAGGCCTTCTGGGAGGCGCTGCAACCGGAATTCAAACAGTACGGCCGCCAGGTGATCAGCAACGCCCAGGCGATGGCCCAGGCGTTTATGGATCACGGGTATAACGTCATTTCCGGAGGCACCGACAACCATCTGATGCTCATCGACCTTCGTTCAAAAGGCGTAACCGGCAAAGACGCTGAAAATACGCTCGTCCGCGCCGATATTACGGTGAATAAGAATATGGTCCCCTTCGATACGCAGTCGCCGATGGTGACTTCCGGCATCCGGGTTGGAGTGGCCGCGGTTACGACCCGGGGGTTCAAGGAAGCGGATTGCCGCAAAACCGTCGCCTGGATCGACAGCATCCTGCAAAATATCCACGACGAAAAACGGATCGAAGATACCCGCCGGGAGGTCAACGCTTTTATGGAAAATTTCCCGCTTTACGCCGAAGCGACCGTGGCTCATGCCCGCATGGACGTATGACCAAATCGCAGCTTTGTCGCCCGACGCGGCCGTCCTCAGCAGGGGAAGGGGCATTTCTTTTGCCCGGCAACGCTGGAAACTCCTGGAAGGCAATGAAACCCTGATCTGGGGAGAATACGAAGGGGGCGGCAACCGGTTGTACCGCGCCGCAGCCATGCCGGGAGAAAGCCGTTTTGCCTGCACCTGCAAGGCGCCGGCTCCCTGCAAACATGTCATCGGCCTGCTCTTTCTCCTGATCCGCGAAAACGAACTGTTCAGGATAACCGGCGACGTTCCCGACTGGGTAAAAACCGCCTTCCTGCCTTCCGGTGAAAAACAGCCGAAAGCCGCGGGCGATGCTGTTTTCCAATCGGATCCCCGGCGGATTGAACAAATGCGGGAAGGCCTCGTTTTTCTCGAAGATTGGCTCAACAATCTGATCAAACTAGGTTTTGCTGCTTTTGCCCAGCCCCGCGACCGCGCCTGGGAAACCATTGCCGCCCGGATGGTCGACGCCAAACTCGGGGGGGTAGCCCGCCGCCTGCGCCTCCTGGGCCAACGGCCTCGCAATGACAACTGGCATGCTTTCATGTTGGGTGAGGTGGCTGATCTTTATTTATTGTGCAAAGCCTTCCAACGCCTGGAATCGCTCCCTGAAAACCTTCAACGCGATGCCCTTGTCGCTGCCGGGGTGAACGTCAAAAAGGAAGAGGTGTGGGCCCAACCCGCAATATCCGGCCATTGGCTCATCGCCGGCCAATGGAACGGAACCGAAGAAAAACTCCATTTTCGCCGCACCTGGCTGCTGGGTGAAAAAACTGGAAGGATCGCTCTGCTCCTGGATTTTGCATGGGGAAATCCGCCGGTTTTTGAAACCCGGTGGATCACCGGCGCCGTCCTGCAAGGCGAACTCGCTTTTTACCCGGGCAGTTACCCTCTCAGGGCCATCGTCAGGCGGTTCGAATGGTCTTCAAAACCCTTTGAAACCCCGGATGGCTGCGCTGATTGGGCTGCTTTTCAGAAAAAACTGGCTGAAGGACTGAGCGCCAATCCCTGGACCCTTGTTTTTCCTGCCTACCTGACCGGGGTCGTTCCAGCCTATAAAGATGGGAACCTGTGGCTGGTGGATTCAAAAGGACAATGCGCACAGGTCGCCACCGGCGATCAAGGTCCCTGGCCTCTGCTGGCATTGAGCGGCGGATATCCCATCAGCGTTTTTGGGGAATGGGAAGACCAGTTGTTCCGGCCGTTGTCGGTTTTTTTGGAGGGGAGGGTGGTGGTAATTGATTGAATCGATTGGTTCGATTGAATCGATTGGTTCGATTGGCGGCTGTGGGTTCGCATCAACAAATCAACAAATCAACGCATCAACAAATCAACAATTGATTGTCCATAGATCCAAAGGACCCTCCATAGGAGTTCCATGAACCTTTGGAGGATTCCTGCCTGCCGGCAGGGTGAGGAATTCAGTCTTTCACTTGACACCGGCGCGGCAGAACAATTCCTGAATTCTTTGTGGTAATAAAAAAAATCCTTAATTTTACCGTAAAGCCAAAAATGACTACTTCAATTTCGATAAAAGACCTGCCTTTGCTGGAATGGACGGTCGGGCGGTACCACCGGTTGACAGAGGAAGGCATTTTGGAAGAGGACGATAAAATTGAATTGCTCAACGGACAATTAATAAAAATGAGCCCGGTTGGTATCCTGCACGCAGCATGCGTGAAAAAACTTCGCAAATTACTTGGGAAAATATTGCCGGACGAAATCGTTATTGGCATTCAGGACCCTGTGATTCTGAATGATCTTTCCGAGCCTGAACCGGACATTTCCATCCTTCGCCCCAAAGATGATTTTTATGCGGACGATAAACCACAGTCCGAAGATATTTTTTTCCTCATCGAAGTCGCAGATACTTCACTGGAAAAAGATCGGGAGGTTAAATTGCCGCTGTATGCCCGTGCCGGCGTTCCAGAGGTCTGGATCGTTAATCTGGCTGAAAAAACGGTCGAACAATACCAACAACCCGATAAAGAAGGCTACCGCTCTGTCGGCGTTTTTCGAAAAGGACAATCCCTCAGCAATGATCTAATACCCGATATTTCTGTAAAAGATATCCTCCCCTGACTTACAACTTACGACTTACAACTTCTTACAATCAGTTCCAAACACATCCGCCCGTTGTGGTAAGGACATTTCCAGAACCCCGCCTTGTCCTCTTCCAGTGACGGAATACCCTCCGGTGAAACCTTCCAGAACCATTCGCCGCCGGCTTTGTCCTTCACTTCTTTCCGGATAAAGGCCCAACAATCGAGCGCAGCCTTCCGGTATCTGGGCTCCCCTGAAAGCTGGAAGGCGTTCCAAAACCCGACCACCGCTTCTGCCTGTACCCACCAAATGCGGTCTTTATCCAGCCTTTGGTTGCCAGGGAAGGCTTCGTTGATGACCGCCCCGTCCGGATCGACCGCCTCCCGCAAGGTGGTATCCGCAATCTGCACACTGATCTTGCGGACTTCTTCCGATAATTTCGGATCACCGACGGCTTCTGCGGCCGCCCAGAGCAACCAACTTGCCTCGATATCATGGCCAAACGAAATCGTATCCGATTTCAACCCCCAGTTTTCGTCAAAAAACAGGTGGATATGGCCCGTATAGGGGTCAATGAACCGGTCGAGAAAAAGCCGGATCAGGTTTTTAAGCGATCCCCGCACGGGTTCGGCGCCGGAAGCATGCAGTAAGGTCGTATAAGCCTCCAGTAAATGCAGGTGGGTATTTTGTGTTTTGGCTTCGTTGGCGTCCTTGTCGCTCAGGCGGAGGTCTTCCAGCAGTTTCCAGTCCCTGGAATAGGCCTCGAAATAGCCGTTGGCGTTTTTGTCCAGGGTGTGCCGTTCCAGCAGCCAATAAATTTCCATTGCCAGTTTGAGGCTTTCCGGATCCCGGGTCAACAGGTAGTACCCGGAAAGGGCATAAATGGCAAAAGCCTGGGCGTATACCTGCTTTTTGGTCTGCAGCGGAGCGCCCTGGTAATCTACCGACCAATAGACCCCTCCCTCCAGGCCGTCCCAAAAATGGGATTTGAGGTATTGGAAGGCGCGGTTGGCGGTCGGGGAGTAGAGGGTAAGAGCGTGAGAGGAGGTGAGAGGGGGTGAGAGGGCTGCAGCGCTGAAGGCCCAGAGAATGCGGGTATTGAGGATCACCCCTTTCTCCGCACGGGGATGCAGTTTCCCGGCGCCGTCTATCCGGCCGTAAAAACCGCCGTTTTCCAGGTCGGTCATGCGCCGTATCCACCAGGTCAGGATTTGGTGCAGTTCTGTCTGGAATCCTGCCGCAAGATCGGCCTCAGGGCTGCCGGCGGCCAAATCGGCTTGTTCCGTCATAAAGGGTTATTTTTCAGGAAACGGATATTTTTTTCGATCAGACTGATCCGGGTCTGAACGCTGGCGGCGGATCTGAAACCATCCGGGGGTGTATTTTGCACATAGTCCAGCAGGCGGTCGATCGCAGTGGCAGCCACGTGCATCCGGGTATCCGACGAGCCGTAATAGATGTACACCTCCCCGTTTTCGCGGGCGATCCAGCCGTTGCTGAACACCACGTTGGATACGTCCCCTACCCGTTCATCATCTTCCGGCGCGATAAAATGGCCCGCCGGCGCGTGGGTGATCTCCCAGGGTTTTTCCAGGCTGGTCATGAAAAGATAAAGTACGTACCGCAGGCCGGCAGCCGTATTGCGCACGCCGTGGGCCAGGTGCAACCAGCCTTCCCGGGTTTTGATGGGGTGCGGACCCTGTCCGTTTTTGACCTCTTTGATGGTATGGTACACTTTCCGGTCGACGATCACTTCCTGTTTCACTTCGGCGTTTACCATCGAGGGCGTCAGTCCCCAACCGATGCCGCCGCCGCTGCCCACGCTGATGAAGCCGTCTTGCGGGCGGGTATACAGCGCGTATTGGCCGTCGACAAATTCGGGGTGCAATACCACGTTGCGCTGTTGCCCGGAGTAGGTGATCAGGTCAGGCAGTCGTTCCCATCCGATCAGGTCGCGGGTGCGGGCTATGCCGCATTGGGCCTCTGCCGCCGTAGTGTCGTCGGGCCGGGTTTTGTCCTTTCTTTCGGTGCAGAACAGGCCGTAGATCCAGCCGTCCTCGTGCCGGGTCAGGCGCATATCGTACACGTTGGTATCCGGGTCGGCCGTTTCGGGCATCACCACCGGAAAATCCCAAAACCGGAAGTTGTCCACCCCGTTGGGGCTTTCAGCAACGGCAAAAAAGGACTTCCGGTCGACCCCTTCCACCCGCACCATCAGCAGGTATTTCCCGTTGAAATACATGGCCCCGGAATTGAAGGTGGCGTTGATCCCCTGGCGTTCCATCAGGAAAGGATTGGAATCAGGGTCCAGGTCGTACCGCCAGATCAGGGGGGCATGCGCCGCGGTGAGTACCGGGTATTGATAGCGGGTATAAATGCCGTTGCCGCCCGGCTTCGGCTGGTTGGGCCGGGAAAGTAATGCCTCGTGTTCGGCAATCAGTTTTTTTAATGCGGATGAAAACATTATGTTGATTTGTTGATTTGTTGATTTGTTGATTTGTTGATTTGAACAGACCGTCTACCGCAGGCCGTCCACCGTCTACCGCGAGCCATGGGCTGTGAGCCGTGGGCCGTCTATCGTCCACCGTCTTCCGTGAGCCGTAAGCCGTCCACCGTAAGCCGTCCACCGTAAGCCGTCCACCGTCTTCCGCAGGCCGTCCACCGTCTTCCGTGAGCCGTAGGCCGTCCACCGTCTACCGTCCACCGTAAGCCGTCTACCGTAAGCCGTCCACCGGATAATCCTCGATCCGGTCATACCAGGTCTTCTTCAGGATAATGGAACAAACGGCCACAATCGCGAGGGCGATCCACAGCTTCCCGTAATGCTGGATTACCAGGAAGATCGGCGCGGCGGTCAGGGCGGTTTGCCAAACGATGCCCAGGGCGACATTGAACATATCCCGGCCAAAGGCTTTGTTTTTGTTCAACCCCGGGTTTTCGGCCAGCAACTGGTCGTGGACCGGTTTCCAGAAGCCCCAGGGCCGCACTTTCAGGTAAAAATTTTTCAGCACCTCCCTGTCGTCGGGCGGCGTAAGAAGGCTGCCGATAATGGCGCCGGCCAGCGAAATAGCCAGGATGACCGGAAAGGCGTACAATCCGTTGGTATATGGAATGAACCAGGGAATGACCATTGCCGAGGCGATGCCGGTGAGCATGCCCCAGAAATAACCGTTGCCATTGAAGCGCCACCAGTACCATTTCAGCACATTGGACGCCGTATAGCCGCCGTACAACGCCGAAACGATCCAGCCGATGATCTCGTTGAGGGAGTGCACAAACAACCCGATAAAAGTACCCAATACCACAAACAGGATGGAAATCAGGTAACTCATCCGCACGTATTGTTTTTCCGACGCGTCGGGTTTGAAGTACCGCTTGTAAATATCGTTCACCACATAAGCCGGGGCCGCATTGGTGGTTGCTGCAAAAGTGGACATGAAAGCGGCCAGCAGGCCGGCGATCACCAGGCCGAGCAGACCAGCCGGTATATAATTTTTCAGCGCGAAGGGGAGGATGAGTTCAAAATCCACTTTGTCGCCCATGCCGCGGAGATCGTCCATAAAAAAGGCGAGCGCCAGCACCGCGAGCCCGGTGATGAGCATATACCGCGGGAAAAGCAATACCACATTGACAAACCCACTCATTTTGGCCGCATCCCTGGGTGTTCTGGCGGATAAAACCCGTTGCATATCGTAGTTGGGGGCGGGGCCGGCCATGCTCTGCAGCGTGCCTTTGAACAACAACATCATAAAAAAGACCCCAAACAGCGTGTAACCGTCGGAGGCGATCTTCTGGTTGGCCGAATCGAGGGTTCCCGACCAGTCGAGATCCAGTTTCCAACCGAAGAAAATATTGTCCCACCCGGACGGCACAATGCCCGCAAGCAATTCCGGCGATACCTGCTGCATGGCGATGATCCCGACGGCGATACAGGCCACCGTCATAATAAAAAATTGCAGCACTTCCGTAAATACCACGCTGAACATGCCGCCTTTGACCACGTACACCGTGGTGAGCGCAGTGATGATCAGACCGTAAAAGATTTCATTCCAGTAGGGGTCGGGCGACAATTTCCAGGAGAGGAAAACAGCCGCAAATTTGCCGATCCCGATGAATCCGTAGGCCAGGAACCCCAATACATTGAGCAAGGCGAACGCCACTACAATGATATGCGAAAGTTTGGCGCCCTGCGAAGTCCCAAACCGGAACCGGATCCATTCGGCGCCGGTCATCACGCCCGAACGGCGCAGCCAGACGGATAGGAAAACCATCATGAAGATCTGGTTGAACACCGGCCAGAGCCAGGGTACCCATACGCTTTTTAATCCGTACACAAACAGCAGGTAAACCATCCACATCGTACCGCTGATGTCGAACATGCCGGAGGCGTTGGAAAGGCCGAGCATGTACCACGGGATTTCGTTGCCGCCCAGGAAATAACTCTGGATGCTCCGGGTCGCTTTTTTGGAGATCCATAACCCGATCACAATGGTGGCGGCAATATAGGCGATGATGACGCCCAGGTCGAGCATGCTCAGTTGCATAGGATTTGGTGTAATTGGTTGGTACAAAGAAAAGGAAAATCCGGATAGAATTGACCCCATGCAACATCCACCACCTTATTTTGCAACAACCAGGGACGGTGCGTTACCTTCATTTCCGCCAATTTTGAACCTTGAACACATCCCTTTATAAAATTTAATGAGTGAGAGCGCCCCGCCCGTTGGGCAGGGGTAAGCTGGACCAATTCGGAGAATTTTGGAGTGTCGGAAAAAGGCATAGGAATGTAAGTAAAAAATTTTTTCCTTCACTCCATTATTCTACCTTTAGAGAGTGAGAGGGATGAGAGGGGTGAGAGGTGAGAAAAAAAACTGCTCGGTATGCCGATTGCAAATATAAGGAAAGCCTGTTTTTTATCCTTGATGGGCCTGCTTGGGTTGCAGATTGGAACTGCTCAGCGCAACCCATTGCCCACCCTGGCAGATGCGAAAGCCGATAGACGCACCCGGATGGTTTATCAATGCCTGCAACAAGTGGAAAGGGAAGGAAAGGTCCTCTTCGGCCACCAGGACGCCCTGGCCTACGGGGTCGGTTGGCGGGAGGCCCCCGGCGGATCGGATGTCAAGGCGGTGTGCGGAGATTTCCCGGCTGTTTACGGATGGGAACTCGGGGACCTTGAACACCCCGACGCCGTCCAGAACCTGGATACCGTCAACTTCGCCAAAATGAAAGGATGGATCAGGGAAGGCCATAAACGCGGCGGCATCATCACGATCAGTTGGCATATGGATAACTTCCGCACCGGCGGCTCCTCCTGGGATACGACCGGCGCAGTGGCCGATATCCTGCCCGGCGGTCCAAAACACGAAGCCTATAAAGCCAGTCTGGACCGTTTTGCGGATTTTGTCGGCGACCTGAAATCCGGCGGTTTTCTCAAACGCAAAAAAATTCCCATTCTGTTCCGGCCGTTTCACGAACATACCGGCCACTGGTTCTGGTGGTGCCGGACCCACGCCACGCCGGATGAGTACAAGGCCATCTGGCGGTTTACGGTCAGTTACCTGCGGGATTTTAAACAATTGCACAACCTGATTTACGTTTTCAATACGGCTGAGAACATCAATTCTGAAGCCGATTTTTTTGAATATTACCCCGGCGACGAATGGGTCGATATTTTAAGCCTGGACAATTACAGCGATGTAAAAAACGAAGAGGGCTCCGAACGGCTTAGAACACGCCTGGCCCTGTTGGCGGAAATAGCTGCCAAAAAAGGAAAGGTATCCGCCCTTGCCGAAACCGGACTGGAGGGGATCCCCCATCAGGAATGGTGGACCCGCGTCCTCCTGAACGGGATTCAAACCCTGGAGGGGCGCCCGTACGTAACCTATGTTATGGTTTGGCGCAACGCCAACCACAAACACCATTACGCCCCTTATCCGGGCCATATCAGCGCGCCCAATTTCCTGGAATTTTACCAGCATCCCGCTACCGTTTTTGAAAAAGACATGCCTGATCTATACAAAAGAGTCCGAAAAAAGAAATAAGTTTATTCCCGATGCCGGAACGGATCACTCAAAACACCCGGCGCCCATAATCCGATAAGCCAACTTTTTTAAGTTTCATACGAGTTTTGCGCCGGCGCCCTCTGCGCCGGCCTTTTGTTTTTAAATTCGGAATATTATGAAATACACCTACCGTTGTTTTTCTTTGGCCTTCAAAATCCTTGCATTGAACCAAATATTGAACGCACAGGCCCCCGTCATCCACAGTGTAACGCCGGAAGCGATCCAGGTTGACCAGTTCGGTAAATTTGAAGTAAAACTCGACCTCACCGCAACGTATGCCAACCCCTACGACTACGACAATATCCGCGTACAGGCCGTATTTACCGGGCCTGACAACGTGCAGGAAACCGTCGACGGCTTTTTTATGCAGGATTATTCGATCACCAACCAGCAAACCGGCGCCATCGCTCCGGTCGGAACGGGGGTGTTCAAGGTCCGGTTCTCCCCCGATAAACCCGGCGTATGGACTTATACCTTGTCCTGCATCAATGCTTCAGGTACCGCCGGCTGGCCCGCCCAGACCTTCGAGTGCCTGCCGCCGGGCGCGGGTAACCAGGGTTTTGTCCGCAACCACCAAACCAATTTCCTGCATTTCGACGACGGCAGCCAATACATACCCGTCGGCGAAAATATGGCCTGGCATACCAGCAACCCGATCGTCGATTATACCAATTGGGTGACCAAACTATCCACCTACGGCGGCAATTTTCTCCGCTTGTGGATGTGCCATTGGGGCCTCGGCCTCGAATGGCGCAACAACGGTTACGAAGGATTGAAAAAATACCGGCAAAACAACGCGTTTTATCTCGACTGGCTCTTCGATTTCTGTGCCGGTAACGGGGTTTATGTCCAGTTTTGCCTCAACCACCACGGCCAGGTCTCCAGCCAGGTCAACCCCAACTGGGACGAAAGCCCGTATAACGCAGTCAACGGCGGCCCCTGCCAGAACACCTGGGATTTTTTCACCAGCCAGACCGCCCGGTCCGCCATCAAAAACCGCCTGCGGTACACCGTCGCCCGCTGGGGTTATCAGCGCAGCATCATGGCCTGGGAACTGTTCAATGAGGTCAACTGGACCGACGAGTTCGAACAGCACCGCACCGAGATCACGGCCTGGCATACCGAAATGGCAGCCTACCTCAAACAGATCGACGTGCGCCAACACCTCGTCAGCACCAGCTACGCCGAAGACCAGTACGAGGCGGCCGTATGGAACCTCCCGGATATCGACTTCACCCAAACCCACTATTACCTCGCCACCCCCAATATCGAACGGGTGCTGGCCGGCGGCAACCAATCGTACCTCGATCAATACGCCAAACCGACCCTCAACGGCGAATTTGGCCTCGGCGGTTCCGCTACCGGCCTGGCGACCCTCGACCCCTCCGGCATCCACGTGCACAACTGCCTTTGGGGCGGATTGTTCTCGGGCGGTATGGGATCCGGTATGCAATGGTGGTGGGACACCTATGCCGACGAACGCAACCTGTACACGCATTATACCGGATTGTCGGCGGTGGCAGGCGAGATCGATCTGCACCAGGACGATTTCCGGCCGGTGCAGACGCAGGTCCTGGGAGCGCCCGACAACCTCTCCCTGACCCCTTCTTCCGGATGGGGCATCATAGCGGACGCCAGTTTCACCATTGGCCCCGGCGGCAGCGTATCTCCGGCCGGCGCGCAATTGGGAATTTACCTTTACGGCGCCTCCTGGAATACGGAATTCCGCAGTCCGCCGGTCTTTCATGTCAATTACCCGGTCGCCGGTCAGTTCAAGGTCAAAACTTCTTCCGCAGCGGGCACGATGCCCCGGATCACCATCTGGCTGGACGGCGTGCAACTGCTCGACCAAAGCGCCGGCGTCAACCAGACCTTCAGCATCAATGTGCCGGCAGGCCAGCATACGATCAAAGTGGACAATACCGGCACCGACTGGATTACGATCGCCTCCTATGAGTTTTCGGGGCTGGGCCAGGCGCTGGACGCCTACCTCCTAAAGTCGTACGACAACCGCAAACTGGCCGGATGGGTGCTCAACCACCGGTACAACCATGTTTATGTCAAGGACAACGGTGCGCCGGCTGCCGTTCAGGGCGCCTCCCTGAGTCTGAACGGGCTAAAAAACGGCAGTTACAAAATCAACTGGTTTAATTGCCTGACCGGGTCGGTGGAATCCACACAAACCGTGGAAGTACAAGACGGAAACGCCGTCATACCCGTACCCGCCGTCACCTGGGACCTCGCCTTTCTGCTCGACGGCAATACCACCGGCACGGCTCAACCCTTTAAACAGGCAGTGGCCTTTGACGTGTTTCCCAACCCGGCTTTGGGCGGCGAAACGAGGGTTCAATTTGAGGCCCCTGCCGGCTCCCATACCCGCATCCACCTGATGGACGCCGCCGGCAAACCGGTCCGGGAATTGTTTGAAGGACAACTTCCCTCCGGCGCTCAGGATCTGGCTTTGCCGCTGGGCGAAAATTTGCCGGCCGGGATTTATTGGATTTCGGTGGAAACCGGGGGAAGATCGGGAGCGAAAGCGGTGAGCGTGGTGAGGTGATTTTTTGTTGATTTGTTGATTCGTTGATTTGTTGATTTGAGGCGGCCGTCAAATCAACGAATCAACAAATCAACAGATAAACAATTCCCCCTTCCAGCAGATCAGGAAAAGGAACAAAAGTTTACCTTTGGTTCCGAAATCCTGGCAACACCGCCAAATCGACAGGGCTTCCGGGCCATACGTTACCTTATTGTCCCTCAGTGATCTTAGCGGTAACAAAAAATCACGTTACCTTAGCTTAGTGCCCCTTAGTGATCTTAGTGGTAACAAATACGCCCATTAATACAACATTCGCAACATGAAAAAAATACTGCTCCTGCTCACCGCCACCGCTCAGGTGATCTTGCTTGCCGGCCAGGCCGGCCCGGAAACCTTCCCCTTATACCCGGGTTCAATCCCCAACGCCAAAGCTTCCGGTCCGCTGGAACAGGTGGACACCCGGCCCGCCGGCGAACGGTTCATTTCGCTGACCACCGAACCCACCCTGACCCTGCACCGGCCCAAAAACCCCAACGGTATGGCCGTCGTCATTTGTCCGGGCGGCGGATACCGCGGTACTTCCATCGACAAGGAAGGCCACCTCATTGCCAAAGAACTGAACAGCGTAGGGGTAACGGCCTTTGTGCTGAAATACCGCATTCCCGACGACCGGAGTTCGGTGGACAAATCGATCACCCCGCTCCAGGACGCCCAACAGGCGATCCGCTACGTCCGGCAGAATGCAGCCAAATGGAAGGTGGACCCCCAAAAAGTGGGCATCATGGGCTTCTCGGCCGGCGGGCACCTGGCCGCCACTGCCGCCACCCACTACGCCAAACCCGCCGACCCGACGGTAAAAGACAAAACCAACCTGCGGCCCGATTTTGTGGCACTGATCTACCCCGTGATCAGTTTTGTGGACAGCCTGGCCCACAAGGGTTCCCGCGAGAACCTGCTGGGGGCAACGCCGACCGAAGACCAGATCCGGCTTTATTCCAATGAATTGCAGGTCACAGCCGATTCGCCGCCCGCATTCCTGGTTCACGCCGGCGACGACGATGTGGTCAAGGTGGAAAACAGCGTGGCCTTCTATCTGGCCTGCCACCGCAAAGGCGTGCCTGCCGAATTGCATATCTACCCCAAGGGCGGACACGGTTTTGGTTTGAACAACACCAAGACGGGGGATAAATGGATGAACCGGTTGAAGAATTGGCTTTTTACTTTATAAATACTCCGAAGGGCTCACCCCAAACTCCCTCTTGAATTGTTCGCGGAAGGATTTGAGGTCGTTGTACCCCACCATATAGGTCACTTCCGAAACGTTGTACTGGCCGTCGGTCAGCAGTTGCGCAGCTTTTTTGAGCCGGATCTTGCGGATCACCTGGTTGGGGGAATGGCCGGAGAGGGCCTTGAGCTTGCGGTAAAGGTGCATGCGGCTCATGCAGAGGGCGCCGGCCAGTTGATCCACGGAGAAATGTTCGTCGCTCAGGTTGTTTTCCACTTCTGTTTTGATGCGCTGCAGGAATTGTTCGTCCAGTGAGTTGATCTTTTCGCCGGATGGCGTAAAGTCGAAAGATCCGGCGAATTTTTGGCGAAGCTGTTTTCTCGACTCGATGAGATTATGGATGCGGGCGGCCAGTATCCGGACGTTGAACGGCTTGGTCACGTAGTCGTCGGCGCCGGTCTCCAGGCCGTCCAATTGGAAGACCAATGAGGTCCGGGCAGTCAGCAAGATCACCGGAATATGGCTCGTGATCATATCCGATTTGATCAGGGAGCACATTTCCAGGCCATCCATTTTGGGCATGGCAATGTCCGCTACGATCAGATCCGGGGTTTCGGCGCGGGCCAGTTCGAGCCCTTCCATTCCGTCGGCGGCTTCAATGATGCGGTATTGGCTTTCAAAGTTTTCCCGAAGATAGGCCCGGATATCCGGATTGTCTTCCACCAGCAGGATCAGCGGGCCGTTTTTGGAGGTTCCCGCGTTCACAGGGGCGGCGCCGGAGCGATTCCTTTCATCTTCATCATTTGCCGGGCCGACCCCTTCCAATTCTTTTTCAAACCGGAAAACTTCCTGGTCCGCCGGTTTGTCATTTTTTTCCGCCTCGGAGAACTGGTCATTGCCCAGGGGCAAATACACCGAAAAACAGGCCCCCTGCCCTTCCCGGCTTTCGACTTCGATAAAACCTTTGTGTTTTTCAACGATGCTTTTGGCCAGCGTAAGGCCTATGCCCGAACCGCCTTTCCGGGGGCCTTCCGCATGGTTCTCTGCCTGAAAAAAATGATCGAAGACCCGGCCGATCTCATTTTCCGGGATGCCGATGCCGTTGTCTTTTACCCGGATCAGCGCGTGGGCGCCGGGGGGGTCCAGACCGACGGAGACCCGGACTTCTCCCCCGTCTTTGGTGAATTTAAAGGCATTGGACAACAGGTTGAAGACCACTTTTTCCAACTGGTCGGGGTCGAACCACAGCGGCACGTCCGGATGGGCGGCCGTAAAATGGTACCGGATATTCCGCTGGTTCGCCATTTCTTTGAAGGTGAGAGCGATTTCCTTGACAAAAAAGACCAGGTTGCCCTGGCTGACCTTCATTTTCAGCAGGCCGGCTTCGTTTTTCCGGATGTCCAGCAACTGGTTGATCATTGTCAGCAACCGGTTGGCGTTGTAGTGCATCCGGGTAAATACCTTTTGCAGCCGGGTATCTTCGTTCCTTTCCTGTATCAATTGTTCCAGCGGGCTCAGGATCAGGGTCAACGGCGTACGCAGTTCGTGTGAAACATTGGTAAAAAACTGCAATTTCATCTTGCTGACCGCTTCCATTTTTTCCCTTTCCAGGCGTTCCAGTTCGAGGCGATGCCTGAATTCGGCGCGCAGTTTGGTGATCTTGCGCACACCGTATAATAACGCCAGGAAAAGCAGGCCATAGCCGGCCAGGGCCCAGTTGGTCAACCAGAAGGGCGGCCGGATCTCCAGCCGGACGCTGATGGGTTGGCTCCAAACCCCGTCCTGATTAGCCGCTTTCACCCGGAATACAAAATCGTCGTAGGGCAGGTTGGTGAAGTGGGCAATGCGCTGTGCAGCGCCGGTGTAGACCCAGTCTTCGATAAAACCCTCCAGTTGGTAAGCGTACCGGATCTTCTGGGGTTCACTGAACTGAAGTCCTGTAAATTCAAAAGAAAGGACATTATCCCGGTGAGAAAGCTCGATATACCCGGTTTCCGAAATGCTCTTGTTCAGAATGGCCTTTCTGCCGTTCCAGGCGCCCACCGGCGCCGATTGGTTGAAGAGTTTAAAATCGGAGATCACAATGGCCGGCGGGATGGTATCCTTTTTAATGGCCCTGGGGTGGAAATAATTGAGGCCGTTGATGCCGCCGAACACGAAATAACCGTTGGAAGCGCTGACTGCCGCCTTATCGTCGAAATAATTGTCCAGCAACCCGTCATAAACATCAAAGTTTTTGACTTTATCTTCCTTTTGGCCGGGTCTGATCCTGGTGAGGCCTTGTAACGTGCTGACCCAGATCTCTTCACCGTCGTCGCTGAGGATGGATTGTATGGCGTCATTGGCCAGGCCGTCTTTTTCAAAATAAAATTCAGGAGCGCCGCCGGGACCGAGGGCGTTCAGCCCGTTTTCGGTCCCGATCCATATTTTGCCTTTCGGGTCCTGGAAGAGGGCGTTGATAAAATTATTGCTGATGCCCGACTCGCCCGCGCCGTATTGATATTTATGGGCCGGCCGGAGGGTGTTTGTTTTTTCATCAAACCGGAGTTTGAACACTCCCCCGCCCCGGGTTCCGATCCAGAGGAAAAGTTCGTTGTTTTCCCGGGTCTCCATCAGATGGACCACGGGAAAAGCTTTCAGGTCGACCTCAAATCCGGCCGTTTCGGCATATTGAAAAAAAGTATCCCGCACGGGGTCGTAACGGCCCAGACCGCTATCCCAGTAGCCCAGCCAGATATCGCCTGTGGCGCTTTCGTGGATCGACATGATATAGTCGTCGCTCAGTCGGGGGCGATTGCCGTTTTGGATGTATTGGGTGGTTTTGCGAAGGGGGCCGCTTTTCGCCGGGATATCGGATATTTTCGTTTTGAGGATGCCGGCGCCCTGGGTAGCCACCCAGAGCCATCCGTTTTTATCCACCAGCAGATCCGATATGATATTGGCCAGGTCGGCGAATTTAGGGGGTGAAAGCCGGTAAAACCTGAGATCCTGGCCGTTGAGGCCGTTTGCGCCCAACGGGATAAAATTAAGGCCTCCGCCGCGGGTCCCGATCCATAATCCTTCCTGGCCGGGCGCGCTGCGGATGCAGGTGATCACATGGTCGGTTTGATCGCGTTCGTTCAGGCGGAGGCTGTGGAAGGGTTTGGCGTTGAGATTGAGTTTATTGACGCCCTTTTCAGTTCCGATCCAGAGGATGCCGGTCCGGTCCTGGTACAATGATTTGATGCCGTTGTTGTTGAGGCTGAACGGATTTTTGTTTTCAGAAATAAAATGGGTAAACCTGCCGGATGGGATATCCAGCAGGTTGAATCCGTCGTAAGTAGCGACCCATACCTGGTTATTATCCCTGGGCAACACGGCGGGGACGAAGCTGTTGCTGAGGCTCGCCGGGTTGCCTGGATCGTGCACCCAGGTTTGCACTTTTAACTCTGCCAGATTTTCGTTGGAATAGCTGACGAGTTTCACCCCTATACTGGTACCAACCCAAAAAGCATTGGGCGTATGAACGGCCGGCGTCAGGGTCCGGATGAAGTTATGGGCCAGGTAATCATCGTGCGGAAGGCCCTTGGGCGAAAGGGAATGCCGGATAAAAAAGTCGGGGTTCCCGTTTTTACCGCGCACCAGCCGGTTGAGCCCGGTTTCGGTTCCCACCCAAAGCGAACCGTCCGGCATTTCCATTATAGAATAGACAAAACGATGGCTCAGGCTGCGGCTGTCCCTGGGGTCGTGGTCGTAACCGATGAAAGTCCGGGTAGACGGATCAAAGCGGTTAAGGCCTGCCTCCGTCCCGATCCAGAGGATGCCGCCGCGGTCTTCGAGAATGGCCCAAACGTTGTCGGAACTCAGGCTGTTCCTGTTCTCAGGGTCATGGGAAAACCGGATAAACCCCTCTTTTTCACGGTCATAGCGGTAAAAACCGGAGTAATTGGTCCCGATCCACAAGCGTTTATGGCGGTCTTCGTAGAGGGTGGTGATCTTGTTGCTTTTGAGGCTCAGGTTGTTGCCCGGTTCCTGTTTGTAGATCCTGGCGGTGTATCCGTCGTACCGAACCAGCCCGGTCCAGGTGGCCAGCCACAAAAAACCCTTGTGGTCCTGCAGGATATGGTTGATGCTGCCGCTGTTCAGGCCTGTTTCAGGCGGAAGTTGTTCGAACCGGTATTGCTGCGGCTGGCCAAAGCAGATGCCTGCCCAAAGGGAAAAAAGGATCAGTCGCCCGAAAGTATTCCGGTTGCGGTTCATTGTTAAGTTGGTCAGTAATCAGCAAAGTTAGTGATTTAGGTGGATTTATTGTTTGGGGTTCCTCGGTTCCTCCGCGCCTTCTGCGCGGCACGCACTTCCTCGATTCCTCAGTTCCTCAGTTCCTCGATTCCTCGATTCCTCGATTCCTCAGTTTGGGGTGGTTTGGGGTTGTTTGGGGTTCCTCGATTCCTCAGTTCCTCAGTTCCTCGATTCCTCAGTTTGGGGTGGTTTGAGGTTGTTTGGGGTTCCTCGATTCCTCAGTTCCTCAGTTCCTCGATTCCTCAGTTT